>DVIF01000006.1 GCA_018711525.1 Candidatus Ornithospirochaeta stercorigallinarum | reverse complement strand
TCCTTGAGCTTCAGACCGGTGAAGGTATCCATGAGCCGCTGGGCAATCTCCCGGTGGGTAAATACTCCGCAGTCCCAGGAGCCCATCAGCCATGTCTTTATAAAGTCGCCCACCTTGCTGCCAGGAGCAGGCGGCCCGTAGACGCTCTCATCCGCCCACATGACCTCTATCTTTTCACATTGATCTGGCCGGGGACAGGACTGCTTGTTGCCGTATCGGTACATGATATTCACATAACCGAAGTCCTTGCCGGTTCGGTCATGACCGACGGCTTCCACTTTATAGGCAGTTATGGACATTGCAGTTCCACCTCCTGAGCCAGTACAAATCCGCACAGCCCAAGGGAAGAGTCGATGACAAATACCCGGATATGCTCCTGTTCCATGCGCTCCCGCAGTTCCTCGATGCTGCAGCAGGCGGGAAAACCGCAAGAGATGGTTCCGCCCAGCAGGTCTTTGTACTGTTCAAAAAAACCGTCCACGGTGATCTCATCCATGCCGAAGAGGATGTTGTCCTGGACCACATTTTCAAACCAGTGGGCCAGCAGGCCGATAAAGCGAATGGATACTTTCTCTCCGGCCTCGGTCCGGGTATCCATGTACAGGGTATGGGATTCAAAATCAGCGCAGTAGCGCAGGACTCTGTTGTCGTGCAGACCATCAAAAGAGCAAATCAGTGTACTCACAGGGATTCCTCCTCGTCCATGAACTGCTCCTGGACCTCTTTGGGCAGGTCGTTCCATAAAATGTCGTATGTAAAATCCCGAATCTCCGGGTAACACTCCCGTGCGGTCTTTTCCGCCGTTTCCCGATCCATGTAGTGCATCTCTTGGTGGAAAAACCAGTTGAGCTTTTCCATCAGTCGATAGAGGCGGATCTGTTCTTCTTGGGTCATGGGACACCTCCTCGGATTAGCAAAGGATAGAATAGCTATACTTACGCCAGCTCTGCGTCCAATATCTGGACTGGTTTTCCTTTCTCGTTCACATAGTAAAGGGCGATATAGTCGATACCGTCCCGCTTGACCTGTTCCCAAGGCATACGCTCGCCGTTGATCAGTTCCACAGTATCCGCCTCATCTGGTTCGAAGTCTTCTTTTTCGTCCTCGTAGTCCACGCTGTACCCCAACTCCATCACCAACTTGCAGGCGGGAATCTCGTACCGCTTGAGGGGACGGCGTTCCAGCTCGGATGGATCATGTTCATCGCAGAACATATTGTCGTAGCCATGTCGTCCACCGTCAAAGATGACGAATTCCTCGCCGCTCTCCGGGTCACGAGCTGTCACAAGTTCGGGAGCGAAATAACTGGGAACAATATATAGCTGTGGTTCTTCGTTTAAGGTCAACAGGTCACCGTAGTACCAAACCTCCAGCAGTTCATTGCCAGTGGTAGAACACAATGTCACGGTGGGCAGGCGTTTCTGCACCCACTCCTTCACATGGCCGGTGAGCCAGGTGGGATAACGGGGAGAGGACGGGGATATGACTTCTTTTGAAGATACGCCGTGTGTGCGGTTCCACGGCTCCATATCTAAACTGACCGTCCAGTTGCCGTCTATATATTTCATTTTGGAATTGGCTTTGATGTAGTCCTCTCCCCAGAGGGCTACATCCGCCTTGCTGTACCAGGTCTTCATGGTGATACCGTCGCCTTTTAGGATCTCGCAGCAAATATGCTCCTCCTGCTTTGCGTTCCGCAGTTTGAGCATACGCAAAATTTCCGTATCTTCCGGGGTGATCTCCCGGAATGTAAATTTGAATGACATTTTGTTGTCCCCCTTACAGTACCCAGGACATGATGCTGGTCACAATCAACACGATTCCCAGTAGGAAGAAGATCACCCGTCTGGAGCCTCGGCCATAGCGGTGAGAGTATGGCTTGCCGGTGGGGTCGCAGAGCCAGTTCCAGTTCATAATGGCCCCAATCAGCAGGACAGCGCCGATGATCAGGGTCACCCAGTTCCAATGTTCCTGTAAAAAGGTCGTGATCTGCTCGCCGTTCATTTAAGTTTCCTCCTCTCCTTATCCCTATCCCTGTAGATCAGCGTCAACGGGGCCTTTTTTCAGTGTCCCATCCACAGTGACCACAAGGCCCCAGAACATATCGTCGTCCTCATACCAGACGGTAAAATGCCCACTAGGCGATACTGTAAACTCGGTGAGCAGGATGCGCCGGGCAAACTCATCCTCTGTGATGGGGCCTTTCTCCGGGGCTCGGTCAGTCTGGTCATTGTCGGCAAGCCAGTCGTTGGCCTGAGCAGTGAGTTTCTGGGCAGCCATAATTCGCAGAGACTTATCCCAGACTTCCTGATCTGCTATCAGTTTTTTCATCACATTGACGGCGCGGGTCCAGGACGCTTTCCTTTCAATCTCCACATCCAACGAGATCCGGACTTCTTTCCCCATCCACTTGCAGGTTCCACCGAATGTGCTCATCTCTCGATCCAGCGTGAGGATCCCCAACATTTCATCTTCAAAAAGAATGGGCTTTGTGTATTCCGCCCAAATCTCTTCCAGTGCTGGACAGTGTACGCCTTCCTCCTGTACCTCCGTGACATACCACTGAGGTTCACCGAGGGCGTCGCCTTTCCAGGCACGGGCTTTGATTCGGTAGATCTGGCCCTTGGCAAACAGCTTGGAATAGTCTCCGTCTTCTCGTTCCTTGTCCGTAAGCGGCCAGCTCAGGTAACAGCGTCCAGATAAAACTTGGCCTGTCTGTACATCTGCCATACCAAGGGCATGGGTATGGGCTGTCCAAAAGGTATCCAGAAAGGTTTTATCTGCACTGGTGCCACTTTGAATCAACACCAGTTTTTTCTCTTCTTTCAAAGAATAAAGAGCAAGAAAGTCCTTGACTGTTCTCTTTTTCAAGTTTTCCTCCTTTAGCAAAAAACTGCACGAACCATTCTGTGAGTGCTGTCTTGATATCCTTGCATTCGGTGTTTGTGAATCCTTTACCCGGACAATCCATGGTAAATCTTTATTTGTTTTGCCATTGATAATCTAATCCTTTCCATTGGATGATTCTCTTTTCAGATAAATTTGAGAATCTCCTTTATTGTGATTCTAGCATGGATGAATATTGTTGGAGGAAAAGAAATATGCCAAATAATGTATGCAACTGGCTAATTTTTGAAGGAAAATGACTATTTTGGGGAATAAATGTATAATGTTGGTTTTTAATTGGTTTTTTTGATTGCTAACACATTCCTCTTGCTTTTAGAATTAAGCAATGCTGGAGCAGATTTCAACAAACAAACAGGATGATGAAGCGCTTTTTGCCTCTGCTTTTGACTTCATGGTTTCAGGAGAGATGATTTATGCATCCTACCTGCTTAAAAAAATCGAAAAAAAGGATGACATTGTATCCTACAACTTGGCTCTTTGTTTCTATGATATGGGATTCTCTCAGGAGGCATATGACGAAGTGAGACTAATAAGGGAGAAGTCCCTGATTGGTTTCGATTTCAATTTCCTGCCATCCCGTATGCTGGAGAATGCGAGCCTTGGTTTTGCACCCATCAGGAAAGGCTGCGTGGACCAGGTCTTCAGCCTTTCCCTCATACGGCTGAAGCTGGCAATATGCAGGAAACTCGGTCTTGATGATGAGATCATAAGACTTTCGTCCTATCTTCCCGACATGAAGCCCTGGAAGGTGGATTTTTAGGAGGATGCAGTGAGCGTTGCGGACATCAGGAGATTATATTACAACAGTGGGTCCCACGAGGACATAGAGAAGGTTTATTACGCTACAGATGTTGAGGAACATGATTCCGATTACTATGGGGCAACCACGCTTCATCTGGCTGCGGAATACGGAGAGGAGGGGATTCTTTCCCACCTGATCGAAAACATGGATGCCCGGGTCAATGAGAAGGATGACAGGGGATATACCCCATTGATGTATGCGGTGGAAAGCCGGAACGGGATGGACGAGGAGAAAAGGGGACGCATCGTTTCGATTCTCATGGAAAATGGCGCAAGCATATCCCGGTCTGCAAAAGATACCACTGCACTCATTGCGGCATTGCGCTCAAGAAGGCTTTCTTCTGTGGAGAAGATGCTCTCTTATGCTTCAGGCCAGCGGATTGATGGAAGGAATGGAAGCGGGGAGAACGCTCTCCATGCCGCAGCCCGCACGGCAGGTGAGATATCGTCCGACCTGAGACGGGCATACAGCCTGAAAAGGCACTATGAGGAAGAACCTTGGACTTCGGAGCGCAGCATCAATGACAACCTTGAGACCATCAGGAAGCATGAGGATGAGGAGGAAAGGATAATCTCGATAATGAGGACATTCATCGACAGCGGGCTCTTTGATGCGGATTCGAAGACCGACAGCGGATATACAGCCTATGAGATTGCCATCTCCTCAGGGTCAAAGAGGGCTGGCGCCCTCCTTAGGGGCATGGAAGGGGAAAAGGCGCTGCTTCATGGTGGAATGGATTATTTCGAGGCTCTTTCCCTAGGTGACAACGTTGCGCTTCTGGCAAGGATTGAAGAAAATGACCTTGATCCGGATGCCTTCTGCGAAAACGCGAAACTGAGTGATTTCAAGGGAAAGACAGTGCTGATGTCAGCCCTTTTCTGGAGGGATCTTGATGCTGCAAAAGAGCTTTTGAAGGCGGGAGCCGATCCGAATCTCAGGGATCTGGAAGATAGGAGTGCCTTCTATTATCTGTTCAGGAGCAGAAATTCCTCAAGTCTGGATAAAGAAAAGCTTGAAGCTTTCCTTGATATGATGATTTCTTCCGGATGGCTCTTTGATTCTTCCCAGGACCGGTTCAATTCAAGCTCTCTTTCCATTGTCTGCTCGGATTCCGCGTGTGACGCTGCAATGATGCTTTTCAGGTATCTTGTGAAGAAGAAATCCGATATCAATAAATGCAACGATAACGGAATGAGCCCCGCAATGAGGCTGTTCGAGAGCAGGGGCTATGGGGACGATTCGGTGAACATGCTGGAAATCCTCCTTGAGAAGAATGCGGATGTCAGCGGTGTGGATAATGAAGGAAACACCATCCTTCACCATATTGCAAACACCCATAACAGGAATGCAGCTGCGAAGGCTGTGCAGCTTCTGAAGGAGTTTGGATTCAGTCCTGATGCGGACAAGGTCAATAACGAGGGAAAGAGTGCTCTCGATATTGCAACATACTGGAATATCTGAGGAGGCACGATGGACAACTCCAGGGCTTTTATAGAGGCTGTCCGGAATGGGCAGAAGAATATAGTCTCCATCTTTCTTAAAAAGGGTGGATTTGATGTGAATAAACGAGAGAGCGACGGGCGCACCTCCCTGATGTATGCTTCGGAAAGCGGAAACAGAGACATCGTGAAACTCCTTCTCGATAGCGGGGCAGATGTATTTCTGACCGACAACATGGGACGGAATGCCTTGCATTTCGCTTCAAAAAAGGGCAGCAAGCAGGTTGTTTCGCTTCTTCTTGATGCCGGCGCTGACATCGACTCTGCCGACAATGATGGGATGACAAGCCTGATGTATGCCATAGAGAATAGGAAGTCCGATGCAGCCCTGTTATTGATTGAAAAAGGCGCCGACACATCTCTTAAGGACCGCAATGACCATGCGGCAATCGATTATGCAACCTCAAGCGGACTGAAGGAAGTTGTGGAAAAGCTTGGAGCTGCGATAAACAGCAGGGATAATTCCGGCAATAACGCACTTCATCAGGCCGTATACCATGGACAAGGCGAAGCAGTAAGAACCCTGATTTCCTCTGGCTGTGATGTGAATCAGGTGAATGATCGTTCAGAAACCGCACTGCTTGCTGCAGTGGCGAGAGGAAATCTCATGATTACAGAGCTTCTTTTGGCTTCAGGCGCGGAGGTGGACAAGTCCGATCTGGATGGCAATACACCTCTTATTATGGCCTCTTCCAGGGGGATGCATTTCATTGTGGAAAAGCTTCTGCTTGCAAAAGCGGATGTCAGCCACAGAAACAACAGGGGCGAAAGTGCATTGATTCTTGCCGTACAGAGCGGGGATGCGGATTCTGTGGCATTTCTTATCGAGGCAGGAGCGGATGTCAACGCCTGTGACAATATGGGCAACACGCCGCTGAGATATGCAAGCGGTAGAGGATATACTGAAATTGTTGAAATGCTTTTGGAGCATGGAGCCATTTAAGCAAGGAGGAAAAAAATGGCGGATAAGAACGATCCTATGGAAATGATCAAGGCTGCACAGGATGCGGCAATCAAAGCGGCAATGGAACAGAGCCAGGCTCTTTTTGGAAATGTGCCGGGCTTCCAGATGCCGGAAGGAATTGCTGATCAGATTCGGGCCCAGATGGATGCTGTCATGCCGGATAACATGGCGGATGTGGCAGCTTCCTCGATGTCAGGTGTGGATCCATCTGTAATGGCGCAGATGATGCAGCAGAACATGGATTATGCAAGAAGGATGGCTGAGGCTGCTTCAGGTGGAACTATAGAGGATGCTTTCACAAAAGATTTCTTTGGTGGTCTTATGGAAGACGAGGGAGAATGGGAAGTCCTTGCTGTCGATCCTTGTCGGCTCACGAAAGAGGAGGAGAGGCTTCTTGCCTATGGCGCACCGCTGCTCGTCTACAATGGAGAGAATGTGAACGCCATGGAAAGCGAGTATGATGCAGATAGCGTGCGGGACATTCTTGAAAACTGGTGGGATGTGACAGATAAGTCGTCCGCTCTTGAGACTTTCAAATGGTTGATGACGGAAGGTCATCATGCCGCCGCGGATAAGGCTCTTGCCTTCTGTTTGAAAAATGGTTTTGACTGTGAGACAGACGAAGAAGATGAGACCATGGAGAACGTGAAATACATTGCGGATTACATGGTTGTCAGAGGATACTGCACAGATAAGGTTATGGTTTCAACAGCCTATGCATGGGATCTTGCAAGGGCTACGAATATCGCCAGATGGGGATATCTTTCCGGATATTTCACAATGGACGAGATGTATAGGCTGATGAGCGAGGTTGCCGAGACTGTAAAAAAGACATTCTCATCCTGGGAGGACTATGGTAGAAGCTTTGCCTTCGGGCGTGGTATCTGGCATGGTGACGAGAGTGATTGCGAAACTGCATGGGAGGTTGTTCAGGCCCTGTTGACAAATGAGAACTCCCCATGGATACGCCTAGAGTGGTAAAGAATACTTCGTCTGCAAATGACCGGCATCAAAAATAGGTGCCGGTTTATTTCTGTCTAAAATAGCTTTAGATGGAGCATTTATCTTTCATTTTGAAAATTTTTTTCATTGTAAATAGTTTATTTCGAATATAAGATTAAACCATGAAAAAAATTGTTTGTGTTTTAATTTTACTGACTGTTTCTCTATCCTTGTTTTCCGCATCAAACGAAGGAGTGACTCCGGAATATCTTGTTGAAGTGATGCAGAATGCCGGATATGAAGCAAAGGTTGATCAAGATGGTGATGTGGAGTTTTTGGACCAATATGAAATGTACTATTGGATAACCTGTTCTCCCGCTGAAGGCAGATTATATATCCAAAGCGGCTGGCCCGCTGCCATCGGTGTTTCCAGTGAAAAAGCCTATAAAATTGTCAATGAGTCCAACAGCCGATTCTATTTGATCCGTACTTTTTATGATTCCGCTTATCGGACCTTTTACTGTGACTATGATTTCTATTACCCGGACATTTTTGATGAGGCTCTTTTCTTAAAAGTGATTGAAAACTTCCTATCTTTTTCAGATGTTTTCACTGATTATCTGATTGGGGAAGAAGTCATATAGGGAAGGGGGACCTTAGTTCGTCTACAGCCCGGTTTCTTCTATCTTCATGTTTATTTTCAAAGCTGGAACTCATTTAGGTTCTTGTTCTTATATCATTTTCATCTTTTCCAAGCGATGAGCTGAAGACGAGGTTTGTTCTATTTCTCAATGTTTTCATTTAGGTAGAGAACGAAAAGTATTGGCACCCATGACAACCGTCTTCTTCTTTGTCGTATACTTGATGAAGATCATTTTGTTGGACAGTAGGAACATAAGTCTATTGTTTTTCCTATGCTCCAGTTTCTATCGCAATGCAATATGGCCTTCATCGGAACATCCATGCATCATCGTATTCAACAGGCATCGAGACGTCCATATGAAAAGCTTTCACAGTATTTGATATGGGGTGGATTTCAATTGAGTATGAGGACAAAGCCATCATAATATCTTGTCTTATTGGAAATTGCACGAGGTTTCTTTGGTACGTTTTTGGCCCGTTTTATGATAAAAACAGCATGTTTTTGACGTGAAACAGATAATTTGTATAAAAAGGAATCCTTACAGCATAAGGAAATAATTTTCTTAAAAATGCCAAGAATTTTGTTGCGTTTTGTTGCATTTGTGCTATGCTGAGTCTAGGAGTGGAAGCATGGATAGTAAACTCATTGTTATTGCAATCGGAGGGAACTCCCTGATTGAAGACAGCAAGCATGTCACGGTAAGTGCACAGTACAAGGCTGCAAGCAAGACGGCGCACCACATAGCAAGACTTATAAAAGAGGGGCACAGGGTGGTCATCGTACACGGAAACGGCCCGCAGGTCGGTTATATCCTGTTGCGTGCGGAATATGCGAGGAAGATTCTGCATAATGTTCCACTCGACAGCTGTGTCGCAGATACTCAGGGTGCGATTGGCTATCAACTGCAGAAGGCACTTGGCAATGAGCTCAGGCTTATCGGTCTTGATATGGATGTTGCAACGGTTGTCACCCAGGTCCTTGTAGATGACAGAGACCCTTCCTTTTCGAATCCTACAAAGCCCATAGGCTCATTCATGGAGAAGGAGGAGGCTGAGTATCATAGGGATAATGACGGCTGGAGTGTCGTTGAAGATGCAGGAAGAGGCTGGAGAAGGGTGGTTGCCTCTCCGATTCCGAAAGAGATCGTTGAGCTTGGAACGATACGCAAGCTTCTTGATGCAGGGGTGATTGTCATAGCCTCAGGAGGCGGAGGCATCCCTGTCGTAAGGGAGGAAGATGGCCTTCTCTATGGCAGGGAGGCTGTAGTGGACAAGGACCTTGCTGCGGCTATTCTTGCAAAGGATATCGGGGCCGATGTGTTCGTGATATCCACAGCGGTGGAGAAGGTGTGCCTCAACTACAACAAACCAAATGAGAAGAGGCTTGATACAATCACAGTGGAGGAAGCAGAGAAATATATGGGAGAAGGGCATTTCGCTCCAGGCTCGATGCTTCCTAAGATAAAGGCGATGACGGATTATGTATCATCTACCGGTGGAATCGGCATGATCACAGATCCATCGCACATATATGATGCACTCTATTCTGATTCAGGAACAAAGATTGTGAAATGAAAAAAATAAAGGTATCTAGAGTCCAGATACCTTTGTTTTGGCTATTTGATATCGATTGCAAGTCCCGTATAGGATGCGATTTCGAATGTGAGGGTCTTCTCCCCCTCGGGGAATGTGCTTCCCTCTTCTCCTTTTGCATCTATCGTGTAGTCGATGTTCTCGTAGTCGGTGATGATGTCTATCACCATATCCGTCTCAGGATAGAGGTTGATTGCAGCATTCAGAAGGTCCTTGTATCCGAGCCCTCCGATTTTCACCTTCCCATCGACTATCTCATAGCTCTCCTCGATTGTTACAGGACCAAGCACTTCGAAGTCCCTCTCCAGATTAAGTGAGACCTTGTTCTCTTCAAGTCCCACCCCTGATGTGACCGTGCTCTTTGAAAGCACTGCATCGAATCTCTTTGCCTCCGGTGCCTTGCTCCAGTTGCCGTCGTATATCTTGTAGTCGTCTTCAGCTACCCAGCCGACGAATTCATATCCTCTTGGTATCTCCTTTCCCTCCGGCTCCCCGGGGTACTTGAATGCACTGTCGGCCCTTACGGATGCCCAGAGCCTGCCATCAAGGTAGAAGCGGACTGTAGAGACAAAGACCGCATCATACCTTGATACACCTTCCTCATTCCTAGTCCAGTCGGTCACGACATTGCCTTTCGTCTTCCCGTGTGCCCTCCAGCCGACAAAGTAGACTCCCTCCTGTCCGGACTCGGGAATGCCGGGATTTGTAAATTCATTCTCAAGAACACTCTTCCACAGTTTTCCATTCACATAGAAATCTATGTGCCCGACCTCTGATATTATGGCATCGAATCTCACTTCCCCTTTCGGCTGTGTGTCCCATGCTGTATATTCTTCCTCATCTCCTGCCATTCTCCAGCCTTCGAACACCTGGTTTTCTCCTAGTACTGGATCCGCAGGTCGTCCGAAATGCCCGGCCTCTTGGCTCATATAGTAGCTTCCATCGACATAGTAGTTGGTCTTGAATGTCGTACATGATGTGAGCGCAAGCAGCGATAAGACAATCAAGACGGCTTTTATTGTTTTCTTCATTTTTCCCACCTTTCCTCCATGATAGCCTATCTGAAATGAGATTAACAGATTCTCATCCTATATTTTCCTCTCTTTCCTTTTGCAGGAAGTAGTATGTGATGTTTATCAGGTAGATCGAACTCATCACCATCAAAATGCCCAGGTTCTCCTGTATGAAGACAAGGGGGAAAAGGGCTTTCATGATGAATGCGATTGCTATTACAGACATCGATATGATGGAGTATGCAAAGCGTTTTGAGCATCTTCTGCCCCTCAGTGCCTCTGCGGCCATTATCAGGATGAGAGGATTCGCATAAAGTATGTTCGCATTGAAATAGGTGACGGCATGGTTTGTAAAGCACATCACAAAGATCAGTACGATGCTCAGGATGAAAAAATAGAGGTAGAGTACAGACATGATGATGTCCATAATGCGTCTGACCACCTTTTTTCGTGAAGAGTAGAAAAAGAGGGCGATGAAATATAGGGAGACGGAGAATATAAGGCACCATGTGTTCAGGCTCAGGTCCCTCAGCTCCTTTCTGCCTTCTGCTTCATATACGGTTGTGCTCTCCACCCCCTCAAAGATTTCAATCGCCTTCATGAGGCTCAGCGGTAGGAAGCACTCCTCGTATAGTGTGATAGGCTTGTCTATTGCAGGTCCCTGGAGATAGCTGAGGGTGAAGGAGACTATCGGGTTCTTGTCCAGATAGAGGTTCGCGCTCTTTCTCAGTGTACTTCCTGTTTTCATCCCCTCGGCCCACCTTTTGAACTCTCCTCCTGTCGCCTCGTTGTATATGTCCCTTACTCTGGTCGCGCAGTTGTCGAGGTAGTAGTCATAGAGATATGTGTTGTTCTCAGGTTCTGTATTGTATGAGAGGAATTCAAGTACTGCGTTCTTCATCTTAGGAGAGAGGTCGAGAGGTGTCCTATGCACCGTCCGGTTCGCACTCTTGAAGCCTGAGATTCTCATTTCTCCGTCGGTGGCGTATACATTGTAGAACAGCCTGCCCAGTACGAAGTCGAGGTAGAATCCGTCGGAAAAAGAGAAGTAGCCGTAGTCGTAGAACAGAGGGATGTAGCCGGGGATCCGAACCTCGAGGCTCGTGTGCCCGAAATACGAATAGACCTCATCACCGGTTTCTGTGGTCATGAGGTTTATCTCAATCCCGGGGTAGGTGAGCTCGCGGCTTTCAAAATCGAAGGCCTCCAGGTTCTCGACAGATGGAAAAGGGTTATCAAGCATCTCTTTGCTTATGGATGCTGAATTGATAGGAAATGATGATATGATTGCTATTAATATCAAGATAACTCTTTTCACAAATCAAAATATAAACCTTCAATTGACTTTTTTCATCCCATGAGTCATGTTTTTCTCTATGGAAAGGGATTCAAAAGGACTTTTTACCGTACTCAATTCCGAGCGCACAGGTGAGCGTGACAGGCTTCTTACCCTCATCTCCCCGTCCGAAGGGCTTCTGAAGGCCAGGGTGTATGGCGCACAGAAGAGTGCAAGGAGCATAAAGGTCCCTTTGTTCTCCGACGGGGTCTTCTCCCTGTACCACGCATCCAGGAATAAGATATCAGTGAAGGATGTCGAGATAATAAACCTGAGGGATGGAATCCTTTCAGATATCGATAAGACGACATCAGCTGTTCTTTTTTCTGAGCTTGTGATGAATGCAAGGAGTTCTGACGAGAGCCTTTATCGTCTTCTTACCCGTGCCCTAGACGCACTCGAAGTGGACCTCCCATACAAGAGGGTTGTGATCATGTTCGTAATCCGGTTCCTTTCCCTTGGTGGGACTTTCGGGGATTATGAGCACTGTCCCGTGTGCCAGAGGGTGTATTCAGATGACGAGATTCTCGGCTATAATAACCAGATTGGGGCTTCCTGCTGCCAGAACTGCTCTACAGGGGATGGGGGCTTGATACTCCCTCCGAATGCGAGGGCGTTCATCAGGGAGAGCATAAAAGCAGGAGACGATGAGGTCTTCTCCTTCAGGATAAGCGATGCCCAGGAGGACAGGATATTCCGTTTCCTTCTCCGTCTTCTCAGGGCATCCTCGATAGCGGAGATCAGGACGCTCTCATCAGGGTTATGGAATTTTTAGTGAAGGTTTTTCTACGATGAAGTACAGCATAAACAGGACGGATGCGTCCGAAGTGAGGAAGTTCGCAGGTGAGTATGGACTCGATATGCTCTCTGCGACGATATTGAGCCGCAGAGGGATGGCAGACAAGGAGAGCATGAAGTTCCTCCTCGAGTCGGACCTCGTCTATCAGTACTCCCCGTTCCTATTCGATGATATGGACAGCGCAGTCGAGAGGATCAGCGATGCAATCGAGGAAGGGGAGAGGATATACATCTTCGGAGACAGGGACACGGACGGCATAACAGGTACATCGATTCTTGCAAAAGGACTTGAAGGGCTTGGATGCAGGGATCTTGTCACACGTCTTCCCATGAACGACGAGCCTTATGGTCTTACATCCGATATCGTGAGCGAGGTCATAGATTCAGGTGCGACCCTTCTTCTGACTGTTGACAACGGAATCAGTGCCATTGAAGAGGTGAAGGTCCTCAGGGACGAGGGGATAGATACCATAATCCTCGACCATCACATCGCCGGAGAGATCTTCCCCCCTGCTCTTGCAATAATAGATCCCAAGATCCCTGGATCCGGATATCCTTTTGAAGGTCTTGCAGGGTGCATGGTCGCTTTCAAGCTCATATACGCCCTCCGCTTCTCCCGCACCCCCCTTTATCAGAGCGAGTGCATCTTCTTCCATGCCAGACCTGGCAAGGATACTGTAAAGATGAGTGCGGTGAAGATGGTGAACTTCATCCTTGAGGATGAGGTGAGCGAGGAGCTGAGCATCAACATGATTCCAAGCCATGAAAGCAGGATGGTCCGTTTCCTCGACCAGGGACTTCCGATCATCGTAATGGATAAGGAGCAGGAGCTCTCACTCCTAAGTAAGGCGTTCAGCGACAGCATCGAAATCATGCTCAATGATGTGCGTCCCGATATCGAGGCGGTCATCTCGTCAGTGAGGGGAAAGAGCCTCTTTACACTTTCAAACATCTCCAAGGCAGTGAGGTATTCATCTTTAGAGGATAGTGAGCTTGCCGCCCTGATATCCCTTTTCAGGTCTGCGATGATATATAAGAACAAAGTGCTGCTCGATGGCATGGATGAGCTGCTCGCACTTTCTGCAATCGGGACTGTGGCGGACTTGATGCCGATGAGGGGCGAGAACAGGCTTTTCGTAAAGCTGGGATTGAAGATACTTGAGAAGAAGACCCCCGATTACCTTAAAATAATACTCTCATCATTCGATCTGATAGGAAAAAAGATCACAAGCCGGGACATCTCCTACTATGTGGCCCCCCTGATAAACTCCTCAGGCCGTCTCGGCAGACCGGATGTCGCACTCTCACTGTTCCTTGCAAAGGACAGGAATGGGATTGAGCGTCTTTCTAAGGAGCTTATCAGTATGAACAGGGAGAGAAAGAGCAGTACGGAAAGCACACTCTCCGCAGTTAAAGATGAGGCGGAGAGCTCGCTTAGCTTCTTCCTTGGACGTTTCGTCCTGATCGAGAACTCCGTTCCGAGGGGGCTTACCGGTGCGATAGCAAGCAGGATACTGAATGAGTATGGGGTTCCGACACTAGTGCTTGCAAGTACTGAGGACGGCAGGATAAGCGCCAGCATGAGGACGCGGAAGAACTTCAACGCACGCTCCTTCCTCGACCGCTTCTCATCCCTCTTCCAGGATTTCGGAGGGCACAGCTGCGCCGCAGGATTCTCGATGGCAGCAGAGAACCTTGAACGCTTCAAAGCAGATTTGAACGAAGCTGTATTCAGTCTCTCGGATGATGATGAGGAGGATGAGATCCTCGTCGATGCGGAGCTTCCAGAGAGCTATATGAGTTCGGAGATATGGCGTCTTAGGGAGCTTTTCGAGCCTTACGGGCAGGAGAACGAGGCGTTGCGTTTCCATGTGCGGCGTGCGAAAGTGGAGGAAGTGAGTCCCAACAGGAACGGTGGCAGCTACCTCAGATGCACGATAAGATACAACAACGAGATATGGCCTGCCGTGTTCTGGGATTATGATAAGGGCAGCGGGGAGGTTAAGAGCGGATCGATGATAGAGTTCATCTTCTCACCTGAGGTCAATACATACAGGGGGATAAGCCGTCTTCAGCTCAACATCCTCTCCCTTGAGGTGATTGAGTAGGCGCGTTTGGACAAATTTCCAACTTTGGTATTTACAAATTGACAATCTTTTTGCTATAGTCAATTTGTTGCCTCCGTAATGGGAGCTAAAACAGCATTTACTTAAGTAAGGTGGAATATAAACTATGGCTAGAAGATGTGATATTTGTGGAAAGGGAACAATTTCAGGATCCATTGTTCCTCGCAAAGGTCAGGCTAAGAAGAAGGGTGGTGTTGGTCAGCACATCGGTGTTACCAAGAAGCGTGTTTTCAGACCAAACATCGTTTCTGTTAAAGCTTTAATTGATGGAACACCAAGAACAATCAACGTATGTACACGTTGTCTTAGAAGCGGAAGAGTTCAGAAGGTTGTATAAGCTTTAATCCAGGCTTGATGAGAACAGAGCTGAATAGGCCCTGTTCTTTTTTTTTCTCTTGAGAGAATCAGCATAATTGAGCATAATGAATTCCATGCAAGAGGGCAATGTAATGCATAATGAGTACATGGTTCACGCCATAGAAGGCGTAATGGTTTCTACAAAAAACGGCATATTGAAGCTTCTCGACCTTTTCAAAAAAGGCAAGGAGAGCCATCAGATCTTCGTAATCTCCCCTGTGACGGATAACGAACTCAGCCTCACAGGACTTCTTGAGCGTGCCGAGAACAAGGATGAGCGGCTCTGGGCCGTGATAGAGCGCAGCAGGAACAGCTGGCTGGAGCTGAGTGAGAACAGTCTTGAAAGCGATGTGACAAGCTTCGTCACCGAAGCGATCAATGCATCTTTTGCAAAGGTCGAAGACATACTCAAGGCCGTATGGCTTTTGGAGAAGAGCAGCGAGCAGAGCAGGATATATCTGGAGAGCATGACGAGCTTCTTCATCGCATCGATCCTCTCCGCCCTTTTCGAAGCAGAGGGAAGGAATGCCTCCATGTTCTCCGTTGAGGAGGCTGTAAGGCGGGATGTGTTCCCCCAGGGGGCATCATTCATCTATGGAAAGCTGCTGGAGCCTGAGACGGAGAGGAAGGATGCACTTGGAAGGGTCCGTGCGGAAGGGGAGAGCGAGTATACAGCATCCATAATAGCTTCGAATATCGCCTCTCCTCTTACTTTCTGGAACCACAGGTCGCTTCTCAGGACTGCAAGCATAAAGGATGTCCCAAGCGCCAAGGTCATAAAGAATCTCAGCTACGCTGAAGCTACCGAGCTCTCGTTCTTCGGAGCTCCGATCGTGCATCCTCATTCATTCATACCCGCAGAGGCTAAGGGGCTGACGATCAGGCTAAGGTTCTGGGGGGATGTGGATGATGAGGGCACACTTGTCTCCAAAGAGGTCATCAAGGACAAGGACAAGGCGGTAAAGGCATTCTCAGTTGTACGCAACGTCTCCCTTATAAATGTCGAAGGAAGCGGTATGTCAGGTGTGCCAGGGGTCTCATCAAGGCTTTTCACGGCCCTAAGGAACGAGAAGATAAGTGTCATCTTCATCAGCCAGGCCTCAAGTGAATACTCCATCTGTTTCGCAGTTCCGAAATCGGACAGCGCAGGGGCTCTGAGAACGATAAAAAAGGAGTTCAGCGAAGAGCTTGGCAAGAAGGCGATCAACAGCATAGAGGTCGAGAACGACTGTGCCATCCTCGCTGCAGTCGGAGAGGAGATGCCGGGTGCGATCGGTGTTGCAGGGAAGTTCTTCTCCTCCCTTGCAAAGAGTAATATAAACATCAGGGCAATCGCACAGGGCTCAAGTGAGAGGAACATCTCTGCCGTCATAAAGATGGCCGATTCCGCAAAGGCGCTCAGAAGCCTCCACTCAGGATTCTTCATGTCGGCACAGACCCTCTCTGTAGGTCTCTTCGGACCGGGGAACATAGGAGGGACTCTCCTGAATCAGATAGCACGTGAGTCCGAGCGGCTGAAAGCAGAATTCGATCTGGATATCAGGATCAGGGGGATTGCCACAAGCAAGAGGATGCTCCTCTCGGATGAGGGGGTTGACCTCTCTTCATGGAAGGAGAGCTTTGAGAAGTACTCCGTCGTCTACAACGAGAAGATATTCATGGAGCATATCGGAGCCACATACTATCCCCATAAGGTGATAATAGACTGCACTTCAAGCCTTGAAAGGGCTCTTACATACAAGGAGCTTCTTGATGCGGGGTTCCATATAATCACACCGAATAAGAAGGCGAACAGCGCATCATACGACTACTATAAGAGCCTTATAGAGACATCGCGCAGGACTGGAAGCAAGTACTACTATGAGACGACCGTAGGGGCAGGACTGCCGATCATCACCACACTCAAGGACCTCAGGGAGACAGGGGATGACATCCTCAAGGTCGAAGGAATGGTCTCGGGTACCCTTGCATGGCTCTTCAGCCAGTATGACGGCAGGACTCCTTTCAGTGCTCTTGTCCTCAAGGCCAAGGAGATGGGATTCACAGAGCCGGACCCGAGGGATGACCTTTCCGGAATGGATGTCGCAAGAAAGACTGTCATCCTTGCACGCGAGATGGGTTATGAGACCGAGGTGGAGGATATCCAGATCCGTTCCCTCGTCCCTGATTATCTCAAGGATGCGAGCAAAGAGGAGTTCCTTTCCCGCCTTTCAGAGATGGATGAGGAGATGCTTAAGCTCTACAGCGACGCAAAGAAGGAAGGCAGGAACATCCGCTATGTGGGAAAGGTAGGAGAGGATGGAATCTGTTCCGTCGGCCTTGAGCTTTATGATGAGGACCATCCGTTCAGCCAGGCTGATGGAACGGACAATGTGATAGCATTCACGACAAGAAGGTATTACAGCCAGCCCCTTGTCATAAAAGGACCGGGAGCAGGGCCGGAGGTGACGGCGGCAGGGGTATTTGCCGACATGCTCCGCCTGGGTGCGTATCTTGGAAGCAGAATTTGATTTGGAGGGAATATGTATTTTGTTTCTACACGAGATGAGAATGGAAAGAGATTCACGGCAACAGAAGCGATAATGAAGGGGCTTGCTCCGGATGGAGGGCTCTTCATCCCGGAGAGGATACCATCCCTTCCTCCGACATTTACGATGGAGAATGGCTATGCATATGCCGCCTATGAGATACTCAAGCCGTATTTCGAGGGCGACGAGTCCTATGATGACCTCTATGACATCTGCCTCAAGGCGTTCAGCTTCCCTGTGAGCATCCACCAGGGAGGAGATGGTAATGATACATTGGAGCTCTATTACGGGCCGACATCCGCATTCAAGGATTTCGGAGCCCGTTTCCTCGCTTTCTTCATGGAGAACAGGCTCAGGAAGACAGGGGAGGATTTGACAGTCCTTGTAGCCACGAGCGGGGACACGGGGGGAGCTGTCGCTTCCGCCTTCCATGAAAGGGAGCATCTTTGTGTCAAGGTCCTCTTCCCCAAAGGGGGTGTCTCTGAGCGTCAGATGAGGCAGCTTACATGCTTTGACGGCAATGTCGAGTCCTTCGAGGTGGATGGCACATTCGATGACTGTCAGAAGATGGTCAAGGATGCCTTCATGGATCCTGAGCTCAAGGGGCTTACAAGTGCCAACAGCATCAACCTTGGACGCCTGCTTCCCCAGGTCGTCTACTATGTATGGGCATCATTCATCTATGAGGCGAGATACCATAAGAAGGCCGTTTTCATCGTTCCCAGCGGCAATGTCGGCAATTCCACAGGTGCTTTCTGGGCGAAGGCGATGGGTGCCCCGATAGAGCATATAGAGCTTGCTGTGAATGCGAACAGGACCATCCCCGATTACCTTGAGAGCGGGGAGTACAAACCGCGCAAGAGCTGTCATACACTTGCAAATGCGATGGATGTGGGCGCTCCCAGCAACATGGAGAGGCTCTTCAGTCTCTTCAAGACATACGAGGAGTTCAAGGAGAATGTCACCAGCCACAGCGTTGATGATTTGAAGATCCGCCTTACGATAAAGGATGTCTATGATGAGAGCGGTTATGTGATCTGTCCTCATACCGCATGTGCAGAGTATGTGAGAAGGAAATACTACAAGGGTGTTCCCACTATTGTGGTTGCGACTGCACATCCTGCGAAGTTCGAAAGCATAGTCGAGCCTGTCATCGGTAAGACAGTCCCGATTCCTGAGACGCTCTACGATATGATTACCCGTGACTGTTCATACACTGAGATCGGTACCGATTATAAGGATCTCTTCTGAGATGGAAAACAGAATAGAGAAAGAAACCCTTCATTGCTGAGAAATGCAAGAAGGGTTTCTTATTTGGCTTATTGTTTCTTTCTTTTCGGCAGTACGTCCCCGAAGAAGTAGTAGATTATGATCGCCGCTGATGTGATGACCCATGAGAGAGGGTAGCAGAAGAACACAGAAAGAAGGGTATGGTTCATCGCAGGCACGATCTCGAGCCAGAGAGCCCTCAGCACACAGATTCCCACGACTGTGATGATTGTAGGAATGAGTGTCTTTCCACATCCCCTCATGACCCCTGAGAGTATCTCGATGGGCATGTATGTGATCCATGTCGGAACGAGGATCAGGAGGATCTCGACTCCGATTGAAAGCACCTCCTGGTCTGTTGTGAAGAGCATGAGCCCCTTGTCCTGCAGCAGGAGGAAGAGTCCTGAGATGAGTATTGTCATAACCCCTCCCATCCAGAGGCTTATCTTCACACCGCTTCTGACCCTGTCGTAGAGGCGTGCTCCGTAGTTCTGTCCTACGAATGTCGTTGCTGCGATTCCGAATGCGTTTATCGCCATCCAGAATACGGCATCCAGCTTTCCGTATGCGGCCCATGCCGCTGCGGTCGCAGTTCCGAATGAGTTTACATTCGCCTGTATTATGAGGTTCGAGATCGTATATAGAACCGACTGTATTCCTGCAGGAAGTCCTATCCTCATGGTGCCTTTGAGAATCATCGGATCGATCTTAAGCTCCCTGAGCTTCAGCTTGATGTCCTCATCGAGCTTCCTAAGGTAGATCAGTACAAGAACTGCAGATGCCGCCTGGCTGAAGATCGTCGCCCATGCGGCTCCTGCTACGCCGAGGTCTGTGAATCCCACCAGCAGGATATCCAGGACGATGTTCACAAGACAGCTTACAATCAGGAAGTAAAGTGGTTTCTTAGAGTCTCCGAGGGCCCTGAAGATACCTGCCCCCATGTTGTATACAGTATTGAATATGCTTCCGAGGAAATATATCCTCATGTAGCTTTCCGCCAGGTCTATCACATCATCAGGAGTTCCGATGAGCTCCAGGATCGGACGGGTGAAGAGTATTCCTATCGCAAGAATGAGAACGCCGCCTATGAGGGCTATCATGATGGCTGTGTGGATCGCCTTGCTTGTGTCCTTGTAGTCCTTCGCCCCATAGTACTGGCTTATGATTACCGTCGCACCGCTGCTAAGTCCCGTGAAGAATCCAATCAGGAGGTTTATTGCAGTTCCCGTCCCTCCTCCTACGGCTGCAAGCGCCTCGGTTCCGAGGTACTGCCCTACGACGATTGCATCAACAGTGTTATACAGCTGCTGAAAGAAGGTTCCGAATAGAATAGGGAAGAAGAATAGCAGCAGCTGACTTGAAATCCTTCCCTCAGTAATTCCGTTGACTTTTGTCTCTGTTCTCATCCTAAATGGGGATTATCCTTCTTTTTTGACTTTAGTCAACATCTTTTGCGCATGTTCACTTATAGCGTTGAATGTTTCCTCGCTTATCACATGCTCAATGCGGCATGCATCCTTCTCCGCAGTCTTTTTATCCACCCCGAGCGATATGAGCACTCTTGTTATGCCAAGATGCTTCTGATAGGTCTTCTCCGCTATCTCAAGCCCCTCTTTTGTAAGGGTGACGAGGTTGTCCCCGTCTATCTCTATCAGTCCTTTCTCCTTGAGCTTCTTCAGTGCGATGCTCACACTGGGCTTTGAGAACTCAAGGTGTCTTGCTATGTCTATGTTCCTTACGACCTTCTTCTCATTTGAAATGATGAGAATCGCCTCCAGATAATCTTCAGAAGACTCTTTCGCGTCCATGTTCACCTCTTGAAGCAGTTTAACATAATTGGGTTGATTGGTGGAAAGAAAATATTGGAGAAATAATTGAATTGGTTATTGACTACTAACTATGGTTTGAATAAACTAACTTACGTTGGAAATTAGATTGTTCTAACATTCATAGGAGAATAGATGATGCCGCTTACAATGATCGGACCGGGCGTGAGTGCGAGGATCAGGAGAATCGGAGGAAACGATGAGACAAGGAGGTTCCTTGGCAATCTCGGATTTGTCTCAGGAAGTGATGTCGAGGTGCTGAACATGCTCGGGGAATCTGTGATTGTTAAAATAAAGGACTCCCGTGTGGCTCTCAATGCCGATATGGCGAGGCATATCCTTATCTGAAACAGCATATTTATAGGAGTGAACATATGACACTTGGAGAAGCGAAAGTCGGCTCAACGGTATCTGTTGAGAAGATTGAAGGGGATGGTGCGTATAAAAGGCGTATCATGGACATGGGCATTACGAAGGGCACGGAGCTTTACATCAGAAAGGTCGCACCGCTTGGGGATCCTGTCGAGATCACAGTCAGAGGTTATGAGCTTTCTGTAAGGAAGAGCGATGCTTCCTGCGTGATAGTCAGATAGGAAAGTGAATTCTGGAGGAGGATAACATGAACATCAAGATAGCACTTGCGGGAAACCCGAACTGTGGTAAGACCACAATGTTCAACGCCCTTACCGGTGCAAACCAGTATGTGGGAAACTGGCCGGGGGTCACCGTTGAGAAGAAGGAAGGTAAGCTCAAGGATAAATCCAGAGCAGATGATATCACGATAACCGATCTGCCTGGTATCTACTCCCTGAGTCCATATACTTTGGAGGAAGTTGTTAGCCGAGACTATCTTTTGAAGGATAATCCGGATGTCATCATCGACCTTGTTGATGCCACAAACATCGAAAGGAACCTGTATCTGACCACGCAGCTGATAGAGACGGGAATCCCTGTCGTAATAGCCCTCAACATGGCTGACCTCATAGAGAAGAAGGGGCTGAAGATCGACCTCAAGAGGCTTTCGATGGTTCTCGGCTGCCCGATCGTGGAGACATCAGCACTGAAAAAGAGAGGGCTTGATGAACTCATTGAAACTGCTGTGAAAGTTGCCAAGAAGAAGGAGGTAGGCCTTCCCGGTGCAATATTTTCAGAGAAAATCGAGGCTCTGATCGAAGAGGTCAAAGGATGCATCAGCAACATCCCGGCAGAGAAGGCGAGATGGTATGCTGTAAAGGCGATTGAGAATGATGAGAAGGCTATATCTTCAGCCAATATCTCAAAAGAAGCCTTGGACAAGGCAAGGGATGCAAGGGTCCTTTTGGAGAAGGACAGGGATGACGATATTGAGTCAATCATCACCGATGAGCGCTACAAATACATCCAGAAGATAGTCTCGACGACTGTTAAGAAGGGGAAGGAGGAGCTTTCTCTCTCCGACAAGATCGACAGGATCGTCACAAACAGGATTCTCGGAATCCCTATATTCATAGCAGTGATGTTCATCGTGTACTACATCAGCGTCACTACGATTGGAACATGGGTCACTGACTGGACGAACGACACATTCGTCGGTGCCATCCAGGGCTGGGTAGGCTCCGGCCTTGAGGCAATCGGCGCAGGAAGCCTTGTTACAAGTCTTGTAGTCGATGGAATAATCGGAGGAGTCGGGGCTGTCCTTGGCTTTGTTCCTCAGATGGCGATACTCTTCCTCTTTTTGTCCCTTCTTGAAGACTGCGGATACATGGTACGTATCGCATTCGTAATGGACAGGGTGTTCAGGCATTTCGGTCTTTCGGGAAAGAGCTTCATACCTCTTCTCATCTCTTCAGGATGTGGAATCCCGGGAATCATGGCAAGCCGCACGATTGAGCAGGAGAATGACAGGAAGCTCACGATAATGACTGCGACCTTCATTCCATGTGGAGCGAAGCTCCCTGTAATCGCACTCATGGGAGGAGTCATGGCATCCTATCTCTCCGGCTCCTATGAGGCGGGTGGTTTCATTGCCCCTCTGATGTATTTCATCGGAATAGCTGCAGTTCTTGTCTCTGCAATCATGCTCAAGAAGACAAAGCCTTTCTCAGGCAAGCCTGCACCTTTTGTAATGGAGCTTCCTGCATACCACATTCCAAGTGCGAAGACGGTTCTTCTGCACGTATGGGAGCGTCTCAAGGGATTCATCATCAAAGCAGGTACAATCCTCTTCCTCGCATGTGTTGTGATGTGGTTCCTCTCAGGATTCGGTTTTACGCCTGACGGATTCGGGCTGGTGGAAGACAGCTCGGAGAGCCTACTTGCCGTAATAGGTGGAGTGATCGCACCACTTTTCGCTCCTCTTGGATTCGGCTCCTGGCAGGCTGTTGCGGCATCCCTTTCAGGATTCACAGCCAAAGAGGCGATTGTATCCACGATGGGAGTCCTTGCAAACGTCGCAGGCGATGTCGAGGATGCAATGACTGTCGCAAGCGGAGTCGCTGCTTGGTTCCCAAGCGCACTTGCAGCTTTCTCATTCCTTCTCTTCAACATGCTCGACTCCCCATGTCTTGCCGCAATAGCGACAATGGCTCAGCAGATGCAGAGCAGGAAGTGGTTCTGGTTTGCAATCCTGTTCCAGAATCTATTCGCATATGCAGTCTGTCTCTGCGTATATCAGATTGGAATGCTGTTTGCAGGCGGAGCGTTCGGAGGCGGAAGTGTATTTGCACTTGTCGTACTTGCATTCATGCTCTTCATGCTCTTGCGTCCAGATCCGTATAAGAGTCAGAAGGTGTATTCCAGAAGGTCGGTCGAGGCAGTTTGAGGATGGACCATATGATTGCAGATATCATTATTCTTGCAATGATTGTACTTTACTCCGCTTTTGTCACGAGGAAGCTCCTTCGTGACAAAAAGAGGGGAATATGCACCGGATGCTCCGCACGCTCCTGCTCAAGCTGCAGCAGATGCAATGACGAATACATCGACGCCCTGATCCGGAAAGCAAAGAAGAAGGCATGATATGGGAGACTCTACATCCAGCATGTTCTATGCTTTCGCAGCATTCATCGCAATCTATATCGTCGGGGCTGGTATCTATTCGATTGTGCAGCTTTTCAAGAGAATGTCGATGAAGAGAAGAGATAGGAAGGAGTGAATGAGATGGTTGATGCAATAGTACTGTTAGTTGTGCTTGTCCTCATCATTTTCGCAGTGAAAGGGAGCATAAGACATTTCAGGGGGGAAGGACCCTGCTGCGGAGGCTCTGTAAAAAAAGTTGAAAAGAGACTAAGCGGAGTCATCCTCGGCTCGAAGGATATACTCATAGAGGGTATGACCTGCGACAACTGTGCATCCCGTGTGCAGAACGCCCTCAATCGGATCGACGGCCTTTCGGCCAGTGTCGATCTTGCAAGGAACAATGCACATATCGAATTCACTCATCTGATTTCAGATGATGATGTGAGAGCTGCCATCGAAAAGGCCGGCTACAAAGTAATTGAAATAAAGTAAAGATTTCATTTTTATGATCTCTCTTGCCTGCTTCAGAAATGAGGCAGGCTTTTTAGTGCTTATATAAAATTCCAAAATCGGAAATATAAAATAAATTCTATAGAAAATTTTACAGTATTGCGACTTTTTCCTTTTTATATAAAAGAGTTCAAAATGGAAAAAGATAGACTTGTAGATTTAAGCGACATAGAGAAAAAGTAAAAAAAGGAGGCCGTCTCCAACCTTCTTGATTCCCCCATGGCCACATCCGACCGGGTGCCTGGCCTCGGGCATCGGACTGATGAAATTACTTCACCCACCGTGTCTATAGTATATCTGATCGAACTCAAATACGTCAACAAAGCCTTGAACATACATTATCCATACTCTCCTCTTGATAAAGTCATAAGAACGAACTCGAAAAACTCAAAAATTATGTTATAGAAGAAAACAATGAGGTAGGCTTGCTTTCTTTATTCATATATATATTTCCTCTTGCTGATATAACATACAGTCATAAGGAAAGGACGCAATTATAACCATTTCTGTTATAATGAATGAATTTCCTTTTCCATCTTTCCGATGGCCTCCATCATAGTTTCAAAAGACGGAATCTCCCCATAGAGCATATTCCGCATGGCAGCGTAGTCATCCCGCAACGCACTCAGGCGGTATTTCGGAGGAAGTAGCTTTAAGGTGGTCGGAACTGCATCAGGATAATGTGCCCAGGCCCGAGGGTCAACGACCTTCAGGACAAGCCTGAAGGCTTGGACGTGAGTGTTTTATCCACAGGCTCCGTTTCCGGTTTATCTATGGCACTCCATCCACTTACGGGGCGACCCGAAGGCTCCCCTGGCTGATTGACTGCAGCCTGCCCGAGCTTCTGGACCCGGGTGATGTAGTTGTCGCGGATGTTGATGGCGGCATTCGTGTCGGCATGCATCCTGCTTCCACAATGCCTGCATACGTATCTGTTTCCCTTTCTTGAAGCCTTGTCTATCGTCTTGCACACCGAGCATTTCCGGCTCGTATTGCGTGCATCCACAAACTCCACCCTTATGCCGTTCATCTGGCATTTGTAGCTGAACTTGAACTCAAGATCAGAGTATGACCAGTTGGAAAGCCATTTCCTCATGGTCTTGTTGCTCTTCCCCTTTATCCTCAGCATGTTCATGGATGACAAATCCTCAAGGACGTATACAGATACATCCTCATCAGTATTGGCAAGCTTCTTGGAGATGCAGTGGTTCTGGTCCTGAACAAAGCTCTTCTCGCAGCCGGAGATGGCCTTGAGCCTTCTCTTGGCGCTGCGGGTGCCTTTCTCCTGCAACACAGAACGCACATGGCTGTATTTCCTCTTTACCCGCCTTACATCCTTCGCCCCATAGTGGACTCCTTCAGA
>DVIF01000037.1 GCA_018711525.1 Candidatus Ornithospirochaeta stercorigallinarum | reverse complement strand
AATCTATCTGGACGATCAGTATCTTGGCTCCAGCAGAGGAAGCAGGTATTTCATCTCTCCCGGTGAGCATGATGTCAGATATGTAAAGGATGCAGTCACGATCGGAGAAGGGACGATAGACATCTCCCATCCCATCTTCTTTACTTTGTTCTTCCACAGGGGAGAGGATATTAAAATCGAATACGTAAAGAGTGAAGAGCTTGTCAAAGCCATCAATGACAACTTCCTCAAGGAGGTCTCATCGTGGTCGAAGGTCACTTCTTTCAATTCAGTGACCACCCTTCCCCCTCTCTTTTCCGATTATGCGATTGATATGACAGCCCTTGGAGAGAATATGGACTGGAAGGTCTGGAATACTGCAGTTATGCATATTTCGAGCAGTGAGATGTATCAGGATTACATCCAGGCATGCTCGATCCTCTCAATTGAGAGCACTCTTGATGGAGATATCTTCACCTCGGATGATAATGCGTCTTTCGATTATACCCATGAGCCTGTCCTCCCTTGCTCAAGTGATGACGGTTTCATCTCATATTCTGCAGATGAATTCCAGATGGGCTCCTATCTCGGTTCAAACTATCCTCTTACAAACGAAAAAAGAGTGGAGAAAAGTGTTTCTGATTTTTCAATTGCATCCCGTCCTGTAAGCGAGTATGAGTATGCCCTATTCCTCTCTGAGAACCCAAAATGGGCATTAAGCAACAAGGACGAACTCATGAAGGAAGGGCTCGTCGATGAGAACTATCTTAGCGGTGTCTCCATTTCCATCGGTTTTGTCAGCAATAGACCTGTGAGGAACATAAGCTATCATGCAGCTTGCGCATACATCGACTGGCTGAGTGGGAAAGACGGGATTTCCTACCGTCTTCCTACTGAAGAGGAATGGAGCTATGCAGCATACTCCGTCCAGGATAAGAGTTACGCGACAAGTCTCAACTGGACTGATATGGATGATACGAGACCTAAGATGATGATGGGCGGCATATGGGAGTTCACATCCACTGAGTATGTTCCCCTAAGCCGTGTTTTGAGCTATGATACATACCCTGTGGAAAATGATGATGTAATCATAAAAGGTGGTTCCTATCTTAACACCCCTGAGAGTGTTAATGCTGATACTGTCGGTCTTATCGGTAAATCCACCTGCAGTGATTACGTCGGATTCAGGATTGTGAAATGAGTGATAACATAAATCTTATCCAGAAGAATAAGAAGGCATATTTCAATTATGAGATGCTTGAGGAGCTTGAATGCGGAATGGCTCTTGTCGGTACAGAGGTAAAGAGCATAAGGGAAGGCAAATGTTCTTTTTCAGACAGTTATGTCGTCATCAAGAACGGGGAGCTTGTCCTGATAGGCTTTCTCATCCAGCCGTACAGCCATGGGAACATCTTCAATCATGAGGCATCAAGAAACAGGAAGCTTCTTGCCCACAGGATGGAGATAAAGAAGTTCCAGAGGAAAGTTAATGAGAAGGGACTGACGATAGTCCCTCTTGAAATCTATCTGAAAGGAAATCTTGTAAAGATGAAGATCGCACTTGCACGTGGTAAGAATGTCCGTGACAAGAAAGAAGCAATCAAAGAAAAAGACATGAAAATCGATGCAAGAAGACAATTGAAAGAGATGAACTACTGAGAAACAAAGTCTTACGAAAGTAAGGCTGTTTCTCTTCTCTAAATATAGAATTCCGAATTTACCTTAAAGTATTTTCCGAATCTGCCTTAAAATATTCCTGATGGTGTTCATGTCATTCCATTCACTGCTTTAAAAAACTAAAGGGCCGGGAAAACCGGCCCTTGTTGGAGGTGGGGAGACTCGAACTCCCGTCCTAACAGTCCATCCGAAAACATCTACGAGGCGTAGTGATGCTTCTAATCTCCCCTCTTCCTAGGCCGCATCACCAGCGTTGAAAGAAGGTATCACCCGCTTGATCTCCCTCTCAAGTGAGTGCCCCTTGAAAGGAAAGCCCTGGTTTATGTTGACCTCATCCAGCCTCAGAGCGGCGTCTGGAGAAGCCATGCTGCGTTTAATTAAGCAGCAAATGCAAGAGTTTCGACGTTGTCGTCTTCTTCTTTCTTTGCAGTTATTTTTTGTTGCCGGTTTTACAAGTCAGCTCTTGGCCCGCAGTCTCCGACCTGGTAAAGCAAGTCGAAACCAAAACACCCCCGCTTTGGCATAAATAAATATACGAAAAGAAATTCAAATCGTCAAGAATCTGCTTTTCCGCTTAAATATGATGAAAACGCTTCAAAGAAACTCTTCAAATCACGGTATCTAAGTCTAGCATAGCTATCGAGATATGTATCATCACGGTTTACAATCACGATATCCCTACCCTTTCTTGCAGAGATATAAGGAAGAGATGCTGCAGGGTTGACGACAAGAGACGAGCCAAGGACAAGAACAAGGTCTGCATTGTAGAAGGCATTCTCCGCACGTTTCAGAATGCTCATATTGAGGTTCTCTCCATAGAATACGATATCCGGTTTGATGAGGCCACCACAGTCTTTGCAGGTTGGAACCCTGTCCTCATGCACGATCTTGGATATCTCATCATATTCATGATAGCTGTGACAGTTCATGCAGTATCCTCTTTGAAGTGTCCCATGAAGGGGATATACCTTCCTGCTTCCTGCCCTCTCATGCAGATAATCGATGTTCTGTGTGAATATCCCCTCTGTCAGATATCCAAGGTCCTCCGCCTTCTTGAGTGTCTCATGTATTATGTTCGGCTTTACATCGTCTATGTTGTACCAGTTGTCCTTTGCCCATGAATAGAAGACATCAGGATGGTCTTTGAAGAAATCGATATCAAGAATATCCTCCACCCGCATCTGTCCGAACTCTTTGCTGTAAAGTCCACCCGAACTTCTGAAATCAGGAATACCTGAGAGTGTCGACACTCCTGCCCCTGTAAGTACTGCCTGTCGTCTGGATTTCTCTAGAAGAGTGAAAAAATCGTCAAACATCAATCTCCTCTCCCCTGTATGTGTTCCCATTGAGCTCTGTCAGCCTTACCATGACGATATCACCTTTCTTATGATTCCCCTTAGGACTGAATGATACCATGTCGTTGTGTTCATTATACCCGAGAAGACGGGATTTATCATCACGGGTAGTGCCACGGACAAGTACTTTGGTCTCGAAAGGAAGACGGGACTCCTTTATCCTGTGAGCTCTTTCAAGCTGCTCTGCGATAAGACGCTCAAGCCTTCTTATCTTCTCCTCTTCATCAATCTGTCCGTCCATCTTCGCACTTGGAGTACCCTCCCTCGGATTGTAATAGTACATGAAAGCCTCAGTGCATCCCATTAATTCCATCATGGAAAGAGTCTCCTCATACTCCTCTTCTGTCTCGGTCGGAAAACCTACCATGACATCTGTGGAGAAGGTGAGGTCTTTTATGCCTGCCCTCATCTTATCCAGGAGAGCTATGAAATCCTCCCTTGTGGTTTTTCGATTCATAAGCTTGAGAATCCGTGACGAGCCTGACTGCATCGGCAGGTGGATATGGCTGCAGATCCTTTCATTCTCACTTATGACTTTTATCAGATGGTCTGAGAAATCCTTTGGATGCGGGGACTCGAACCTTACGAACTCGATTGAATCGAGATGAGGATATATGATCTCCAGAAGTGTCGGGAAATCGACAACCCTACCCTCGTATTGTGCCTTATAGCTGTTTACATTCTGTCCAAGGAGGGTTATCTCCTTGACTCCTTTGCTTTCAAGGAAATCTATTTCTTTCAGAATGGATTCAACATCCCTGCTTATCTCCCTTCCCCTTACATATGGGACGATGCAGTATGAGCAGAAATTATTGCAGCCGTTCATTATTGGAACATATGAGGAGAATGAGCCTTCCTCATAATAGGAGGTAAGGAAACTGTATTTGTCTTTTCTTTCCAATTTACGGGAAAACACATATGCAGGTATCTCCTCCTTCTCATTCGTACCGATTACAGCATCCACAAATGGCGCTTCATCCTTCAATTCATCCTTAAGCCGTTCGGCCATACATCCTGTAACAATGATGTCAAGCTTTCCGTTTTTTTTCTTTTTTATCGAATTGAAATATCCGAGTCGTCCCCAGATTCTGTTTTCAGCCGTCTTTCTTACAGAACAGGTGTTGAGAATCACGACATCCGCTCTTTCCGCATCCTCCGTCTTCTCCGCCCCCTGCCCTTTAAGTAGCAGTTCTATTGCATTGCTCTCAGCCATATTGAGCTGACAGCCGTATGTCTCAATCAGATATCTCATCTAGCTCTCCTCTCTGCTGCAAGATAGGTGTTTTCCATAAGCATCATCACAGTCATCAGCCCGACCCCTCCAGGGACTGGAGTGACCATGCAGGAAGTATTTTCAAAACTCCTGTAGTCCACATCTCCGACGAGGCGGTAACCCTTTTCCCTGCTTGGATCGCTGATTCTGTTGACTCCGACATCTATTATCACGGCATCATCTCTGCACATGGATGCATCAAGGGTTCCCGGTCTTCCCGTCGCAACAATTATGATATCCGCATCTTTTGTGAATTCACATAGGTCAGGTGTCTTTGTATTGCACACAGTGACAGTTGCATCCGCACCCTTCTGCATCAGAAGCATCGCCATGGGCTTGCCAACGATATTGCTCCTTCCAATCACTACAACTTTCCTTCCTGTCGTCTTTATCCCGTAATATCTGA
>DVIF01000036.1 GCA_018711525.1 Candidatus Ornithospirochaeta stercorigallinarum | reverse complement strand
GATGAGAGTGGTGGACGGCACTGTGTGTGTCGAAGGCAATCCTCTCGGCTATGGCGGAAAGCATCTGAAGGTATACAAGTACATAGACGGAAACGTCGGTTGACTATTGCGGAGCTCGAAAGGCTCCGCTTGTTTTTTTAGAGCGGCATGTAAGAGAAAAAATTACTTCACTCCTGGCTTACATCTTTGTTCAGTGCTACGAACTCCTCCATGCTCCTGTTTCCCTCGCCGAATACATGATAGGTCTCCTGTATTATGAGGAATGCCTTGGGGTCTGTCATATGCACCATACGTGTAAGTTTACTTACACTCTGATTTGGTATCACAACCATCAACATCGGTCTGTTCTTCATGGAGTAGAGTCCTTTTGCTTCAATCAAGGTCCCGCTTTTGTCTAAATCATTCAGAACGAAATTCCTTATCTCATTAAGTTTATCTGAGATTATGTAGCAGGTCTTCGCATAGTTTGTTCCCATCATGAGGACTATCTTATTGACCATTATCTGTGTGATGTAAGCGACGATGATTGCATATAGTGCACTCTCAAGACCGAAAATAAATGCAGAGCATACGATCACCGCACCATCTACGATGAAGAGTGCAGTACCTAGGGGGAGGTGCAGATAGCGTGCTGCAATCTGTGCGATTATGTCGGTGCCGCCTGTGTTGGCCCCGCTCTTCATTACAAGTCCCAGCCCGACACCGGAAAGGACTCCTCCGAAGAGGCAGCTTAACCAGAGGTTCATATCTTTTGAGAGGTCGAGGATGCCGTCATAACCGACAATCCATCCGATCATGCTTGAGAATACGGAGAGTAGCACAGCCCCCAGAAGGCTCTTTGCTCCGAACTGCCTTCCAAAAAGGATTGTGCCTATGATGAAAAGCGGTATGTTCTGAAGCAGCATCGTCAAGCTCAGGTCGAAAGAGAATGCATGATAAAGTATTGTCGATATACCCGAGACCCCACCTGGTGCAATCTGGGCAGGGTTTGTGAATGCTGTTATTGCAAAGGCTGTGATGAATGAGCCCAGTATGATATAGAAATATTCAAGGACCGTATATTTATTGATCATAGTTTATCCGGAAGCTCCGCAGCATCCCTTTCAAGAAGGGGAATTGTATCATCGATGTTTTCTATGACAATGAGTTCATCAAGGACATCCTTGCTCATGAAACCTTCATCCACCGTATTCTCCAGGAAGGCAAGAAGACTGTCGTAATAACCTGTCGTATTTAGGACTGCAACATTCTTCTTATGATAGCCGAGCTGCCGCCATGTGAAGATCTCGCTCAGCTCCTCAAGTGTTCCAATTCCACCGGGAAGGGCTATGAAAGCATCTGCGAGGGAGTACATCTTCTCCTTCCTCTTATGCATGTCATCCACGATTATAAGCTCGCTCTCGACATCCTCTGTCCTAACAGAAGGAAGGTCCATCGCTTTCGGAAGTACTCCGATCACATGCCCACCGAGGTGCTTGAGTTCCTTTGCAAGCACCCCCATGATTCCTTTGTTTCCACCACCGTATACGAGTGTTATATCATTGTCCTTGAATATCTGTGCAAGTTTAAGTGCATCCTCCCTGTAGGCTTCCCTGCTGCCGTAGGAAGAGCCTGTGAAGACGCAGACAGTGTTGATTTTTCCCATGCAAAACAGTATAGCATCGAAATCGAGCTTTAGGAACACTACTGGAATTTCAGTAAATTTGATGCTGATTATTGAGAAGTGTCATAAAATTACACTTTTCAATATTGAATAATGTTAGAAAAATACACTTTTCAAAGTTTTTATGGTAATATAAGCATAACTATGGAACTAAAATTACGACGAAAGATAGAAACAGTATTGGAAAAGTATTACGAAACGGATCAAGGTAAGATATTGCTTGTTGATGGAGCTAGACAGACAGGGAAATCATACATCATAAGAGAGACTGCCAAAAAAGCTTTTAAAAACTATATAGAGATCAACCTCTTTGAAGATAAGCATGGAAGCCAGCTGTTTTCTACTGTGGATACTGTTGAAAAATTCAATCTTACCGTCAGCCTTTTTACCGGTAATATTTCTGATGATGAAGCTAAGGATACTTTGATTTTCCTCGATGAAATCCAGGAATATCCTCAGCTTCTTCCTTTGCTTAAGTTCATAAATCAAAAAGGCCGATATAGATATATTTGTTCAGGCTCTGCTCTTGGGGTGGAACTTTCAAAAACCAGTTCCATCCCAATGGGCTCCATTTCCGTCGTACGGCTTTATCCTTTGGATTTTGAAGAGTATCTTTGGGCCGTCGGGGTAGGTGATGATGTCCTTTCTTTTTTGAAACAGAGCTTTGAAGAGAGGAAAAGCCTGGAAATAAACCTCCATGATTTTTTTATCAATCACCTTCGCATGTATCTTGCAATAGGGGGGCTTCCCGAGCCTTTGAAAAGACATCTTGAGGGAATGGATATCGCAGGTATACGCACCTTGCAGATGGAGATCAGAGGATTCTATGCAGCTGATTGTGCAAAATACGATAGCGAGCATAGACTTCAGATTATGCGTGTCTATAATATGCTGCCGTCTTTTATGGAACAGAAGAAGAAAAGAGTCGTATATAAGAAGATAAATCCTAAGAGTGCAAGATCCGATAGGTATGCAGAGGAGTTTGATTATTTAATTTCTTCTGGAGTCGCTTTAGGTGTGGATGCTGTGTCAAATCCTGTTTTTCCATTATCTGCGAGTGTGACGAAGAATCTGATTAAACTATATCTTAATGATGTCGGACTACTTTCATCCGTCTTGTTTGGAACTAATATAAATGCAATTATTGAGGATGTCAGGTCTATAAATCTAGGTTCTCTTTACGAAACTTTTGTTGCTATGGAGCTCTCTGCACATAATCATCCATTGTTCTATTATGATAATAGGGACAAAGGGGAAGTTGATTATCTTATCAATGATTATGATAGTCTGTCTGTTCTTCCAATAGAGGTGAAAAGCGGTAGGGATTATCAGATTCATTCGTCCTTGAGGAAAATGGTAGGTGATAACGAGTATGCCATAGGAGAAGGTGTGGTGCTATCTAATTCGCCTGATGTAAAAGTTGTTGGGAATATTCAGTATCTTCCCATTTACTATGCCATGTTTCTTTGAGGAAAGTGTATGACAGAAAATAATTTTCCTTGATAGTGTCACCTCTTTTAGCTAAAATCATTTTATAAAATGAAAGTGGGGGAGTTTGGATTGCGATAATCTGGAATCTTCTTCTTTTGTTTTAAGAATGAAAAAAGAATGCAAATTTCTTTTTTTCGTTCTACAATATGAGGTAACGGGTGTGCGTTGCATGTTCGTGCTTTGATGAAAATAGAATCTAAATTAATAGGAGGAAGGGCGGATTCCTCCATCAGCTGAGCCGCTGATGGTTTCTGCGCCAAACAAATTATGAGAAAAGTTCTATTGATTCTTTCCGTCATGTTGCTTTCTCTTTCCATGCTTTTCGCAGCACAGGAAATGAGTGTCACATGGGAGTGGCTATTAGATGATCCAGAGGTAAACTACTACCGCTATCAGCTCAATGGCACAGAGGATGATGGTTGGACCGTCGTTTCAGGCGACACTGGCGTTTACGTAGCAGAAGGTCTTGATCCTTATGCCGATTATACTCTTTATCTTCAGAGAAGCTATGATGGTGTCAACTGGTCCGAGACTGCAAGCGCAACTGCTGAGGCTCTCCTTGTAGAAGAAGTAGCAGTGGAAGAGGTGGAGGAAGTTGCAGTTATTGAAGAGGCTCCGGTTGAAGAAGTCATCGTAGAAGAAGAGCCTGTAGTTGAGGGAGAGGTTGTTGTAGAAGAAGTAGCTGAAGAGCCGGTTGTAGAAGAAGTCGTACCTGTAGCTCCAGTTGCACCAGTAGAAGAGAAGAAAGCACCTGCTGCTCCATTTGAATTCTCACTTCTTCTGAGACCATATGTAGAGATGGGCTTCGACTGGAAGGCAGATAAGATATTCGCTCCAATGGCAATCGGTGGTGGTATCAGCCTTGATTTCGATAACATTGTCGCATTCAATGAAAACTCCGGCCTTGGCTTGAGATTTGATGTCGGTTCTACAAACTACGCAAAGGATGGTTTCTCTGATCTGCTGTTCTCAACACTTGATGGTGAGCAGAAGTATGCATTCTGGAAGTGGGACTGGGCAGGTATCTTTACTCCAAACAACTACTACCACGATGTGAATGCTGCTCTTCTTCTTACAATCGATGCAAGAGCTGGAGTCCTTGATGTATCCTTCGGCCTTGGTGGTGGTGCAGCTATTCTCTTTGATGCTGGGGACGATGTCGCTAGATATGGCGCATACCAGACATGGGGAAATGACAAGATCGACCTTGGCGCATTTGCTGCTGCAAACCTCGGACTCAAGTTCTACTGCGGAAGCGTGTTCTCACTTGGTCTTGATGCAGTCTACAAGGTATACTTCCCGAACTATGAGTATAACGGACTCAATACCTCATTAGTTCTCGGATTCACATTCTAAGTTGGATAACTTATTCACTTATATCAAATGGAGGGGAGATTTGGAGTTTTCCATTCTCCCCTTTACTTTGGAAGATCAACTAATATTAGCGACACTTGTCTATACGAACTTCAGTCCTTTTGTCTCCCGTGATGAGAAGATTACTATTAAAGAAGCATGCAAGAGGGTTCTGAGTGTCGATTTCAAGCCTGAGAATTTCAGGGTCAGGAATGATTATCTCCTTATAAAGGCCATACTGGATGCCCCGAGGTTCTCCTCTCTATATATCAGTGATGTGGAGGAGCGTTTTGATAAAGGGCTTACTCAGTTCTTTGCTCTTACAATACATCTGGATAAAGCCAAGCTCATTGCATATCGTGGGACGGATAACACTGTGACGGGATGGAAAGAGGATTTTGAGATGGCCTATGAGCCTGAAGTGCCGTCTCAGAGGGAGGCTCTTAAGTACCTTAACAGGATTGCAAGGAAATATTCTTCTCCTCTGATGCTTACAGGGCATAGCAAGGGTGGAAATCTCGCAGTCTATGCTGCTGCCAACACCTCAGACAGGGTGAAGAAGAGGATAAAAGCTGTTTATAATAACGATGGCCCCGGTTTCAATGAGGCGAGCAGGACACATGAGACCATTTCCAGCATTTCAGACAGGATCGTGACCATCATACCGCAGTGTTCTTTCATCGGCATGTTGATGGAGCATAGCGACGACTATCACATTGTCTCTTCCTCCGCCCGTCTTATCCTGCAGCATGACCCATACTCATGGCTCTTTGATGGCCCGAGATTCAAATATGAGAAGGAGAGGACGCAGAACTCTGTTCTCTTTGAGCGTGTGGTCTCCACATGGCTCAGGAATGCGACGAGGGAGGAGAGGGAAGGTTTCGTCGATGGTGCTTTCAAATGTCTCAGTGCAACTGGTGTTGATAACTTCTCTGGAAGCAACTTCGAGATATTGTTCCGCACTCCTGATGTGATTAAAAGGTACAGGGCCCTTGATGATAAAGAGAAGGCTGTGATGAAGAAGGTAGTGGTAAAGCTGATCCAGGCGACGAGGGAGAATATAGGGAAAAGCCTGATTTGAGTTATTTTGACTGCTGCTGAAGACGTTTAAGATATCTTTTTGATTTTTCTCCGCCAGGGACGAAGTATCCTTCTTTTTTCCTTTCAAGCAGTTCTTTGTAAATGTTTTCAAACTGCTTTGCTACAATCCTTCCATCGAATTTATTCCTGCTCTCCCTTGCGTGCTCTCTTTTTGCTTTCACCTCATCTGGATGTTTCAAGACATAATCCATCTTATCTGCAAGGTCGATGGGGTCACCACCTTTGAAGTACCATCCCTGTTCTTCATCTACCAGTGT
>DVIF01000035.1 GCA_018711525.1 Candidatus Ornithospirochaeta stercorigallinarum | reverse complement strand
ATTTAAATTAGTTAAGTCAAAAAGCAACAAAATAAATCACAATCAATATGCTAAGGACTATTCTATATACCCCGAACCCTGAGAAATCATGGCTTCTTACGAAATCAACCAGTTTCTTTATGACGACCAGGGATACAAGGAATGAAACCACGGTCCCAACCAGAAGAAGCATCCACTCCTCCCCTGTGAGGGCAAAACCGCTCTTTAAAAGCCTTAGCAGAGATGCTCCTGCCATTACAGGGATTGCCATGAAGAACGAGAACTTCGCAGCCACTGTCCTGACAAAACCTAAGAGCATGCCACCTAATATCGTAGAGCCGCTTCTACTTGTCCCTGGTATCAAGGCAAGCATCTGGAACACACCGAGCTTGAGAGCATCCATATATGTGACGCTTGCTGTATCTTCAATCCTTACCTTTATCTTTATTTTCTTTTCTATGATTATGTACAGCACACCATAGATAAACAACGCCGCTGCAATGACATACCACGTAGAGAGCTTCTCATCCACGATATCATCGAGGAGGATTCCCACGATACCTGCAGGAATTGACGCGACAAGGACCTTGGCCCAAAGGGTAAGGCATGTATTCCTTTCCTTCCTATCCCGTTTAAACGGATTCAAAGTCGACCAATATAAAACCACGACAGCGAGTATCGAGCCAAGCTGAACGACGACATTGAAAAGATACTTGAACTCATCGCTTCCAGATAGATGGATGAACTCATCTGCGAGAATCAGATGCCCCGTGCTGCTTATCGGAAGCCACTCTGTGATCCCCTGTATTATGCCTAAGACCGCTACCTTGATAAATTCCATACCATGAGTTTACTTAAATGCATGTTTTCAAGTCAAGTGGCCCCGGCATCTCTTTCTCATGCCTCAGCCTTACCTTTATTGAGTAATATGGGGAAAAAGTATATAACATAGCATATGCTGAACGTATGTCTTTTCGAGCCCGAAATACCTCAGAACACAGGTAACATTGCACGCACCTGCGCCGCGACCGGAGCTTCCCTCCACCTTGTGCATCCACTGGGATTCAGCATATCGGAAAAGGCTGTCAGGCATGCGGGACTCGACTACTGGAAGGATGTCAAGATAATCGAGTATCAGAATGTCGATGACTTTCTAAATCAGCACAAAGAGGATAAGAATCTCTTTTTCTTCTCAACAAAAGCACAAAAATGCTATTCTGACATCGATTATGCCTCGCTTGAAGGAGAGATATATCTCATATTCGGCAAGGAAAGCAGAGGAATCGAGGAAGATATCCTTTTCAAACACAAAGACAACAGTGTTAGAATACCTATGATTGGAGAGACAAGAAGCCTGAATCTCTCCAACAGTGTGGCAATCGCAGTATACGAGGTATTAAGACAGCAGGGTTTCACCTCTTTCACAACAACAGGTAATCTAAGAAAATACTCATGGGAGGATGCCATATGAAGAAGGTTGCAGTAATCGGAATGGGCAACATGGGATCTGCAATAGCACTCAGCATCAGAGACAGGTTCACATTGACCGCGTTCGACATAGACAAGGAGAAGGTCGGAGTCCTCGGCTTCAAGCCCAGTGGAAGCATCGACGAAGCAGTTGAGGATGCAGATATCATACTTATAGCAATCAAACCGCAGTTCATTGACAAGGACTTCCTGAAGAGCATCAAGAGGGATGGAAAATCCTACATCTCCATAGCGGCAGGTATTCCGCTCTCCGCTCTTGAGAAAAACCTTGGCAGCAGAAATATCGCACGTTTCATGCCAAACCTTGCGGCAAAGGAGAAGAAAGCTGTAACTGCGGTATGTTTCTCAAAGGATGCAGCTGAGGATTTCAAAAAAGACGCAATGGAAGTCGCAAATTCAATCGGGAGTGCATTCATCCTCCCTGAAAAGAGCTTTTCGGCCTTCATAGGAGCATCTGGGTCCCTGATCGCATTTGCTCTTGAGTTCATCAGGGCCTCTGCAATGGGAGCTGTGAACATGGGTATCCCATACAAGGAGGCGGAGAAGATCGTCAGCGATACGGTGGCATCCGCACTGACACTCCTAAAGGATGGAAAGAACGCAGGAGAGGTCATACCTTCAATATGCTCTGCCTCGGGAACCACGATAAGGGGCATGGAGGCGCTTGAGGAGAATGGTTTTGCGAACGCACTCTATAAGGCAGTAAAAGCATCGGCAGAAAGGTCCGATGAATTAGAAATAGATAGTAAGGAGAGATTAGCATGATAGATATCAAGGAACTGAAGACAAGATACGATGAGATAAAGAAGAACATCACAGACCGCTATATGAATGTCGATCTGGATGCCATCATCGCACTTCAGGATGAGAGATACACCATTCTTCAGGAAGTCGAGGTTCTTAGAGCCAAAAGGAATGAGAACGCCGCCAAGATGAAAGGCAAGATCGAGCAGAGCCTGAGGACAGAGCTTATCGAAGAAGGAAAGAGGATCAAGGCAGAGCTTCAGGAGAAAGAGGAGAAGCTCAGCGAGCTCGATGCTCTTTTCATGGAGAAGGCAAGGACCATTCCGAACTACGCCAGCCCCAAGGCACCAGTGGGAAAAGAAGACAAGGACAGCCTTGCAATCAAATTCGTAGGAGAGCCGAGGAAATTCAATTTCAAGGCGAAGGACCATGTCCAGCTTGGAGAGGCACTTGATATCCTTGACTTCGACAGCGGAGCAAAGGTCGCCGGGCAGAAGTTCTACTACATAAAGAACAAGGGGGTAATCCTGCAGATGGCACTTGAGCGCTATGCGATGGACATCGTGCTTAAACATGGATTCACCCCGTTCATCACCCCTGACATCGCAAAGGAAGAGATCCTCAACGGTATCGGATTCAACCCAAGAGGAGAAGAAAGCAACATCTATACAATCGAGGGAACAGGTACCTGTCTGGTAGGAACAGCAGAGATCACACTCGGTGGATACTATTCGAATATGATCCTTGAGAAGAAGGACCTTCCGATAAAGATGACAGGACTCTCCCATTGCTTCAGAAGGGAGGCGGGAGGAGCCGGACAGTACTCAAAAGGATTATACAGGGTCCATCAGTTCTCCAAGCTCGAGATGTTCATCTACTGCCTGCCTGAAGAGTCGGAGAAATATCATGAGGAGATCCTGGCAATCGAAGAGGAGATCTTCTCAGGACTCGGACTTCCATACCGCGTCGTAGATACAGCGACAGGTGACCTTGGAGCTCCTGCATACCGTAAGTTCGATATTGAGGCATGGATGCCGGGAAGAGGAGATGAAGGTGAATACGGAGAGGTCACAAGCACCAGCAACTGTACAGACTACCAGGCGAGAAGCCTGAACATACGTTTCCGTGACGACGATGGGAAGATAAGGTTCGTCCACATGCTCAACGGCACTGCGGTCGCTCTTTCCAGAGCTATCGTCGCCATCCTGGAGAACTACCAGAATGAGGATGGATCCGTATCCGTTCCTCCAGCACTCGTACCGTATTGCGGTTTTGATAGGATAGACTGATATGACAAGCGCACTGACAACCGATTTCTATGAGCTCGCAATGGCTCAGGGATACTTTTTGAAGAAGCACAACCCACGTGTCGTCTTTGACATGTTCTACAGGACAAACCCATTCAATGGAGGCTATCTCATATTCACAGGACTTGAGGAGCTTCTCACGAAGCTTGAGAACTTCCGCTTCTCAAAGGAGGATATCGACTATCTGAGAAGCCTTGGACAGTTCGATGAGTCCTTCCTCTCCTATCTTTCCGATTACCGCTTCCATGGAGACATCTATGCCTTCGACGAGGGCACACCAGTATTTCCAGGGGAACCACTTATCCGCGTAGAGTCGGATCTGATTGATGCACAGCTTGTAGAGACGATCATCCTGAATACCGTGAACTTCCAGTCCCTGATCGCCACGAAGGCAAGCAGGATGGTCCTTGCAACCAAAGGTCGTGGTGCAATAATGGAATTCGGTCTCAGGCGCGCCCAAGGAGAGGATGGCGGTCACTCTGCATCCAGAGCATCCTTCATCGGAGGTACAAAGGTCACCAGCAACACATACGCAGGCAAGAAATATGATATCCCGGTTGCAGGAACGATGGCGCACTCATGGATCATGAGCTTTGAGAACGAGGTCGAGGCGTTCAGAGCCTTTGCCGAGCTCTATCCGGACAATGCAATCTTCCTCATAGATACCTATGACACCCTCACAAGCGGAATAGATAGCGCCATCAAGGTCGGACTTGAGATGAAGAAGAAAGGAAAAAGAATCGGAGTGAGAATCGATTCAGGGGACCTGAGCTATCTGTCTAAAGCTGTCAGAAGAAAGCTTGACGAGGCGGGGCTTACAAATGCAACAATCTGCATCTCAAACGATCTTACGGAGGAGATCATACTCAACCTTGTAAACGATGGTGCACCAATAGATTCATGGGGAATCGGAACACATCTTGTCACAGGAGGAAACCAGGCGAGCCTGAACGGTGTATACAAGCTGTCTGCAAAAGAGGAGGATGGCATCTTCATCCCAACCCTCAAGGTATCAAGCAGCTATGAGAAGACCACGAATCCTGGAATCAAGCAGGTCTACAGATTCTATGATGAGTTCGGTTCTGCACTCGCAGACCTCATCACACTCAGCGATGAGAAGCTCGAAGAGGGAGTGAACATTCCTTTCTATCATCCATTCAGCACCCAGGACTTCTTCATTATGAAGAAAAAGAACTATTCCAGATTCAAGGCGATGCTTTCAAAAAAGATGGAAGACGGAAAAAGGGTATATGCCGAGATAAACATTCATGAGCTCCAGAGGAAAAGTGCTGAGCTTCTTACAGAATTCGATAAGAGCTATAAGAGGCAGATCAATCCTCACATCTACAAGGTGAGCCTTTCCTCAAAGCTGAGAGAACTCAAGACAAGGCTCATAATGGAAGCAAAGATCGAAGAAGAGAAAGAGAATTGACTTATGCATGGCTGTCTGATGGCAGCCTGTATTTTAAGAAAAATGAAGAAAAACCTTCCCATTGCCTTTGCAGTTGTTGCTGCATTGTTCTATTCGCTTAATGCACCGCTGTCAAAGCTGCTGCTTGAAGAGGTATCCAGTACGATTATGGCGGGACTGCTCTATCTTGGAGCCGGTGGCGGAATGCTTATATTGGCTATTATAAGGAAAACTGCAGGAGATGGAGGAAAAGAGGCCCACCTTACCAGGAAAGACCTTCCCTACACACTTGCAATGGTCATCCTGGATATCGCCGCACCGATTTCTCTTATGGCAGGACTAAGGCTGACAAACGCAGAGAGTGCGGCATTGCTGAATAATTTCGAGATAGTAGCGACAAGCCTAATAGCCCTCATCATATTCAAGGAAAGAATCGGACTGAAGCTCTCTCTGGCGATAGTATTGATTACAGCGGCAAGCATAATGCTATCTGCTGATGATATAAGCAGGTTCTCATTCTCCCCTGGTGCGCTTCTGGTCATTCTTGCATCCATCTTCTGGGGATTCGAGAACAACTGCACAAGGATGCTTTCAAAAAGCGACCCAATCGAAATTGTCGCGATAAAAGGTTTCGGTTCAGGAACAGGATCTCTTCTGATCGCCTTCTTCATGAAAGAGAGCCCACCTTCATTCACTCTTGTCGTCTCTGCACTGCTGCTGGGCTTCGTATCGTATGGACTGAGCATATTCTTCTATGTCTATGCACAAAGATATCTCGGAGCGGCCAGGACGAGCGCCTACTATGCTCTCAACCCCTTTATCGGAGTTTTACTTTCACTGATTATCTTCAAAGAGATGCCGGAGCCTTCATTCTGGATTGCACTTGGAGTGATGGCACTGGGGACCTATCTCACCACAAGGAGCTGAAATCACTCTTTTACCTTCCAGTTGTCCATCAGAGTGAAGAAATCGGTCTTCTGGAGGATTATCTGTTTCTTCTTGACCTCTTCATTCAAAAGGGCCTTGTCCACATATGGCTTCCATTTCTCAACCATGTTCTTACCGGCTATGCGCCTTATGCTCATAGCCTTGGTATAGAATCTCTCCATACCTTCGCAAGGGCTTCTGTCTTCCACTATGCTGATCTTCTGAGGAAACTGTATGACTATGTTCCTCGTGGCAAGGATATTGTAGCCGAGGAGATAGCAGCGTATGCCGAAATCGGCCATTTGGAAGAACTCCCCGGTTATCTGCGTGTCATAGACTCTCAGACGCTGGAAGAGTGCCCTGTCATACAGCCCCAGCCCCATCAGAGGATAGAGCGTCTCCTCCTCTGCGACCTCGGAAACCGTCGGGGTGAAACTCAGCGGGTCGAACTCCTTTCCATTCAGATGGGGAGCACGGAGGGTGGGAATCACCTCAAGCTGGCTTGACAGCATCACAGGAGTGATGAGTGCCGGTCTGTTCTTCTCGCTCATCATCCTTGTCAGTTCCTGCCCCTGGTATTCTATGAGCACCGTATCTGTTCTCAGTACAAGAAAATATGTCGTATAGCATTCATCAGACAATGCATTGATGTATTCACCTGTAGTGGAAGTGTTCTTGAAAAGGATGAATGTTACATCGGGATATCTGTCTGCAAGATCCATCTCCTCCGCCCTTTCCTGCGTGGTAATCAGATGCAGAGAGAAGTTCATGTTCTCCCTGTACCATTCAAGCGTGTTTACAAGATCCTCCTCATCGGAAGAATCTATTATGCCGATTGCCAGCTGTGCTTGATGATAGAGACTGGAGATCTTCATTTCCAGGTCCTGCTTCCTGTGTACTACTTTATAATCAGACATTATGCTCCACGGGGCTTGTGTCTTCCGGACGGAAAACGACATCCCTCCTTCCTTTTCCAAGTATATTCTCGATTTCAGAGCTCTTATGCCCTGCTAGCGCCCTCAAATCACTTGAGTTGAAGTTGGTAACTGCTTTAAGTAAACCATTACCATCCCTGTCCGTTACAAGCACGACCTCTTTTTCATTGAAATTCCCTTTTACAGAGACGATTCCTGAGGGAAGAAGCGATTTGTTCTCAAAGAGGGCCCTCTTAGCACCATCATCCACGACAATAGTACCATTTATCGACGCATCCATTATCCAGCGCTCCCTTGCACTGAGACGCTTTGAAGGAAGGATAAGCGTACCTATCTCTTCTCCCCCTACCACTTTAGTAAGCACATCAGGCTCATAACCGGAGGCTATGATTGTGGCACATCCACCATCCTGTGCTATCTCTGCGGCATAGAGCTTGGTCTTCATTCCACCTGTTGAGAACGCACTCCCCTTTCCCTTCGCGTACGACATTATCTCGGGGGTTATCTTATCTATGCATCTGATAAGCGTTGCATCCCTGTCCTTCTTTGGATTCGATGTATATATACCGTCTATGTCGGTAAGGAGGATCAGCAGGTCCGCCTCTATCTTTGAAGCTACCATCGCGCTCATCCTGTCGTTATCTCCGAAGACGTTCCCGATCTCAGCAGTTGAGACGACATCATTCTCATTGAAGATAGGTATGGTACCAAGTGCCAGGAGAGTGGATACGGAGCTTCTGAGGTTCACATAGCTTCTACGGTTGTTCAGGACGCTTTTAGTTATGAGGACCTGAGCCGCGATGATGTTATATTTATCGAGCTCCCTCTGGTAGGCGCTCATAAGCATAGGGTTTCCAATGGCGGCAAACGCCTGCCTTAGGGGGATATGAACGACAGGATTGGTATGCTTTAAGACCTTTGCTCCCATCCCGATTGCACCGGATGAGACGAGAATCACCTGATAGCCCATGTTCTTAAGGTCTGCAAGCTGCGAGCAGATACCCTTTATCCTCTCTTCATTTATACCATTCTCATCGGTAAGAAGATTTGTTCCCACCTTGACTACGATTCTTTTTACTTTTGAAAAATCCCTCATATCAGATCCTTGTGATGAAAGCTCTTTCTTCCTGACGCATAGTCCGCGACAATCTCGCCATGCCCCTCTAAAAGCCATTTGTAGCTCATCAGGCCGCCAAGACCTACAGGGCCACGCGCATGTATCTTGCTAGTAGAGATGCCTACCTCCGCACCGAGTCCGAAACGGTAGCCGTCTGCAAACCTTGTCGAGCAGTTTGCAAATACATCCGCACTGTCCACAAGTGAGAAGAAGAGAGCCCTCTCATCCTCGTTTTCTGTAATTATGGCATCGGTATGATGTGAGCCGTTGCTGTTTATGAGGTCTATCGCCTCGGCTGTGTCCTTCACACACTTTATAGATACCTCAAGGGAGAGGAATTCCCTGAATAGGTCGTCATCGCCAAGTGCTTCACATTCGATGATACTTTGCACATCATCATCTCCATGGATAACGACTCCGTTTTCATCAAACACCTTCTTGATTCTCGGAAGGAACCTCTCTTTTATGTTCTCGTTGACCAGGATCATCTCAACTGCATTACATGCCGCCGGATACTGTATTTTGCTGTCCAGGACAACGGGGACAGCTATATCCATGTCCGCCGACTCATCGACATAGATCGAACAGATTCCATCAGCATGACCGAGGACAGGAATCCTTGTATTGTCCATGACATAGCGTACAAATGCATTAGAGCCCCTTGGAATGATCAGATCTATGTACTTATCCATCTTCAGGATCGATGCGACATCCTCATGGCTTTCTATAAGCATCAGGAATGCCGAAGACAAAGATGTCTTCTCAAGTGCTGATGAGATGACTTTGAATAGCGCCCTGTTCGAGTTCCGAGCCTCTTTTCCGCCCTTCAGGATCACCGCATTTCCACTCTTTATGCACAGTGCGGCTATCTGGACAAGAGCATCAGGCCGGGCTTCGAATATCATGCCGATAACCCCGATGGGGACACTCTTCCTTGTAAGGATGAAATTGCTGTCAAGCTCCCTCTTCTCCCCGATTCTCCCTATGGGATCGGGAAGTGATATGATATCCAGGATTCCGCTTCTTACGCTCTGAAGTTTCTTCTCACCAAATTCAAGGCGTCCGAGGACGGCAGACCCTATATTTCCACTTGCCTCTGCAAGGTCCTTCCTGTTTTCAGAGAAGATGAAATCCTTCTCTCTCTCCAGAGCCTCATAAACAGCACCGAGTGCATCATTACGCTCACTCTCAGAGGATGCGGAGAGATGAAGCTGTGCTTTTTTCAAAGCCGATATATTGCTTTCAAAAAGTTCTTTTTCCATATTCCTTCTGATGATACCTTATTTCCACTTAACGGGGCAAGAAAAGAACGAGTCGACAACTTCAAGTACGGCACCGGAAATGGAGCGTGCCTTATCACTCATTGTGCTGTATTCGGCCCTCTCTCCCCTTGGGTCGATGTCTGCGATCTTCAACCCTTTAGTGCACTCGTATCCATCCCTGATAAGACCTCGGAGCATCCCTCCGATACCCGCCTTTACAGCCACATCCCCGACATAGGCGATGATCTCATCCTTTTCTACGATATCCCCTATCTTTCTCACATTTCTGATTGCACCATCAGATGGGCTGTGAATGACGCGCTCCCTACCATAGCCTTCAATCAGACCGGGAACTCCTGTATTCTCTATCGCAGAACCGCTCTTTATTATGCGGCCGAGGGCATGTCCCCTCTTGGTCTCTATAACGACATCGACATCGACTCCTGCAGTAAACCCAGGGCCGAGGGCGATAGTAAGGGGTGCATTATCGATTCCAGTGCCAAGATTCCTCTTTGCGATGATTGCATCTACAACGACAGTAGGCCTGAGGGCCTTGATCGAGTCCCCTTTTTCATCGATGAGGATAGGAATCAGGCCCTCATCGAAGGAAGGGAACACGGAGGATATGGAATCTATCAGGACAGCCTCCTGTCCTTCTACAGCAGCCCTCCCTTCATATACCGCTTCGGCAAGGCTGACGGTACGCCTGATTACAGACGGTCTTCCCGTCTCCAATGCAAGTACGTTGTACCCCGCTCTCTTTAGTCTGATTATCACAGCTGTCGCAAGATCCCCCGCCCCTCGCACTATGATGAACCGTCTTCTCTCCTCCTTTATGCTTATGCCTCTCCTTTTATTCAAAGATGCAACAATCTCTGAGGCGATGCTTACAGCCACCTCCTCAGGGCTTATGGCCCCTATATCAAGCCCGGATGGGATGAAAGTCTTCTCATCTGTTGATACAGCCTTCACTCTTGATGAAAGAGCTCCGATATAGAATGCATCACTCTTTTTTGCCTCAACGTAGTACCTGTCCCTGTTTGCATGGTCCGTGAAGATGAGTGCAGTATTCTCATCTGCATCGGAGGAGGAGAAACCATTTCTACTATCAGAAAGAGAGGAATCGACAATACTGACATCGAAATGCAGGAAGGAAAGAACTTCCTCCAAGGCTCTTGAAACATGACCGCTTCCAAAGATGATGGCTTTTTTCTCCCTCGAAACGACATCTATAAGGATATCGAGCTTTCCTCCATGCCTGTTCAGATATTCCTTCCTCACGCTTTCTCCACTCTTGATGGCAGCTGATGCCTCCCTTATGATGAGCCTCTCTACATCCCCGCCGCCTATCGTACCTGAGCTTGTTCCATCCGAATAGACAATCATGCGGCTCTCACTTCTGGAAGCGATACCGCTCTTTGCCAGCAGAGTCACTATTGCTATTCCGAGCCCTTCCTTCTCTTTCTTCTCTGCACCATCAAACAGATAGGTAGACTTCATCATTCTCCTCCGAAGCAATAAATACAGGATATGGAAATCTGACTTTCATCACTTCATCAATCTTATCCTCATGCCCATCACACTGGTTTACGACTATTACGTTATCGGTATAGGCCTTCATGCCTTTCGTCAGCCCATCGGGGTCCCTTAGATACGATGTGATGTATTCTGAATCGACTATCTTGTCACTGTCGTCTCCGAAGACAACGGAATACGCCTTCTCTCCGATGGCACTGAGTCCCATGACTGCAATCACTGCAGTTGTGCCATCGATTATCACAGGGTCTCTTTCGGAGTGTATCTTCAAAGGAAGACCTCTTGAGCCGTCCGCCTCATACAAAAGTACATCATATCTGTCTTTCAAGACCGAAAGGAGCTCCAGACGAGGGGATACTGTTTTCTTTATGTCATATTTCGATGATTCGGCATAGAACACCTTCTCTCCCTTTTCCACCTCATGGGTCAGGATGCCAAGCTCATCCTTGAATATGCAATCTGCTTCATAATCATAGAAAAGAGGGTTCTGTATCTTTGTCGTCGTCGTGATGAGTACGCTCAAGCTCTGTTTTTTCAGATATGTTGAGAGCTTCCTTAAAAGTGTGGTCTTTCCTCCCCCTCCAGTTATTGCTATGACCGCCTTGCCGTTTTTCACCAGTGCTGAATATAACTCTTTAGTAAGCTGCATGGATTAATTATAGATTTTACAAATCTCTATTGCAAATAAATGAATGGAAAACTATCATTTCTTAAATTCAAAACGAGGACATCATGCTTAAAGGTAAGAATCTAGACAGGGATAAGGTGATCAGAGGAAACTCCCTGCTGTCAATAATACTCAATTCGATAATGGCTGCGGTGAAAATCATAATAGGCCTGATAAGCGGCTCGGTCGCGATTGTCTCCGATGGTATCAACAACGCAGGAGACATACTCTCATCTTTTGTCACGATGATTGGAAACATCCTGGCCAAAAGGAGACCGACGCACTCCCATCCTCTTGGATTCGGTAGGATCGAATACCTCTCGGCACTTATCGTCTCTTTCATCATACTCTTTGCAGGATTCGAACTTCTCTCCTCCTCGATTTCAAAGATAATCGAGCCTACTGGGATGGATATGAGCCAGATGATGGTGCTCATAATCATCGTTACGATATTCATGAAACTCTTCCTTTGGAAGATGAACAGCAAAGCTGCTGTGAAGACCGACTCCGATGCTCTGAGGGCGAGCGCTACCGACTCCCTCATAGATGCACTCAGCTCATCTGTCACTGTCCTTGCCGTAATCATCTCATATGTCGCACCAATCAATCTCGATGGATGGGCGGGACTTGTAGTATCGCTATTCATCCTCTATTCAGGAATAAAGAATATTCTCATCACGGTCTCTTCCATTGTCGGAGAGAGGCCGGAGAAATCAACGGTGAATGAAATCAGAGCAATCATAAACCACCATCCACCTCTTCATGGTGGATATGATATCCAGATTCACAGCTACGGCCCTACAAGATCAGTAGGAACATGCAATGTGGAAGTTCCTTCAGATGCAAAAGGAGAAGAGATATTCGATGCCATGACTGAAGCTCAGATTGAAATCATGGATGAGCTTGGAATATATTTTACATTCGGAATGTATGCAGTAAACGACAGCAACCCCACCGTACGCCTGATGAAAAGCGAGGTCATGAAGGTTCTTAAAAGTGTAAGCCCGTCGGTAATAGGCATGCACGCATTCCACGTCCATTTCAACGACTCTAGAGTACATTTCGATGTAGTTGTGGACTTCAATCTGAAAGACATATCAGACTTCAGGAAGAGAGCTACGGTTGCACTTGAGAAAGAGTTCCCGACCTACTCCTTCCAGTTCAATATCGATCCGGATTACGCATAGAGTGGATTTATCAATTCCTCTGAGCCTACATATAATTCCCATCTGTTAAGCTCAGTCCATCGTCAATTGAGACGCCTGTTATCAACAGAGAAGAAATCCATGCTTGGGTTCGCACAACCTCCATTTCAGGCAAATACCCTCCGAATTTCATCCAACAGAGGCTGTGCATATTTCTCATCATAGAGACTGTATGAGGAAGAGACCATCTTATACATGATGCTGTCCTCTCCCTGCTCTTTCTTCACCATAGGCAAAAACATCTTCTTCATTACAAAACGCATCGGAGCACTCATCTTCTCGTAGTTAAGGCCTCCCGGCATGTAGAAGATATCATGTCCTTTTATCTTCTCAGCTTCTATGTATTTTTCAAGATCAGGATTATCCTCCTTTGGATTGGCTCCGGTTACAAAAAGAAATGAATGCTTGAATTCATTCTTCACCTTATCGAACCACGCTACACCTGAGATTCCTGCTGCAATAATTGATGAGCCGAAAACAAGGATGTCGTAATCACTGCTTTCAACTCTCTTTCTTTCCGAATACTTTACAAGCTCCGCACCTGTTTTCTCTGCTATGTATTCCGCATAACGCTCTGTAAATCCTGTCGAGCTTTTATAGACCAAAGCAATCTTCATTCAAACCTCTTTAGAAAAATGATAAATCAATCTGAATTAGAAATGTTGTTAAATCCTTGTAACATTCGCTCCTCTGAGTGATAATGCAACCAAGAGATGCGTTACTTCAACCGATAAAGGGGCTTTTAAAACATCAATACCGACATCTTTTTATAAAAACATATTCGAGTAAAGCTGAAATAATCGAATTACACCATTGTATTTTTCAAAATATAATGGAATAATCAATAGAGATGGATAAAAAGAACAGAAGAGGAAAGATTTTCATTTTGCTGATGATCTTCCTTCTATCGATAATAATATCATTCCAGATCGGACGCTATCCCATAGGACCTGTCGAACTGGTGAAGATTTTGCTATCGAGGATTATCGACATCCCGCAGACATGGCCGGACCAGGCTGAGACCGTGGTGTTCAACATCCGTCTTCCCCGAGTCTTCCTTTCTTTCATCATAGGATCCTCCCTTGCACTCTCAGGACTGCTTCTACAACAGGTGTTCAACAACCCAATGGCAAGCCAGGATGTGCTTGGAAGCTCAAGCGCTTCCGCATTCGGTGCATCCCTTGCACTTCTAAGTGGAGCCGGATACATTGCGGTGAGTATTTCAGCCTTTCTTTTTGGAATACTTTCCCTGCTTCTAATAATTGGAATCTCCTCGAGGATAAAGAAGAGGGACACACTTACCCTGATACTCTGTGGAATAATGGTAAGCAGCCTTTTTTCAAGCTCAACGAGCTTTATCAAGCTTGTAGCAGATACAGAGGACACTCTTCCTACGATAACATACTTCCTCATGGGATCCCTCTCCTCGTTCAGAAGCTCTGATCTCATCCTTGTGTTCACAGTTGCAATCATCGCATCCATCCCTATCCTGCTCATATCATGGAGGATAAATCTCCTCTCCCTCTCCGAGGAGGAGGCAAGAAGCATGGGAGTAAACACATCACTGCTGCGTCTTGCAGCAATCACCGCCTCCACTCTTCTTACCGCTGCATCTGTCGCATCATCGGGGCAGATCGGATGGGTGGGACTTGTGATCCCACACTTCTCCCGCATGATCGTAGGAAGCAACACAAAGGAGAGCATCCCTGCATCCATGCTCCTTGGAGCATCGTTTCTAACAATCGTGGACACAATTGCAAGAAGCATTACGACCTCTGAAATTCCTATTGGAATCCTGACTTCATTCGTTGGTGCTCCTTTCTTCCTATATCTAATAATAAGGGAGGCGAAGAAGCATGAATATTGACATAAAAAACATCAGCTTCAGTTATAAAGAGGAAAAAAAGGTTCTCTCCTCCACCTCCTTTTCCCTATCCAGCAAGGATATGACTGCCCTTTTAGGAAGAAACGGGGCGGGAAAGAGCACACTTTTCAAGATTTTTCTGAAAATGCTCACGCCGCAGAGCGGAGGAATCGAAATAGATGGGAGAAACCTTGCATCTTTCACGAACAAGGAACTTGCAAAGGTGTTCTCCTACATCCCACAGTCTTCATACATGGAATTTCCTTATTCCGTCATGGACACTCTTCTCATGGCGAAAGCCTCTGCCCTTCCAATCTTCTCATCCCCCAAGATGAAAGAGAAAAGAGAAGCTGAGGAGATCCTTGAAGACTTCAGCATAAGTCATCTCTCTTCCCGTAATATGGAAAACCTCTCGGGAGGGGAGAAACAGCTTATCCTCATAGCAAGGGCACTGCTTCAGAATGCGGCATTCATAATCCTTGATGAGCCTACGAGCAACCTCGACTACGGCAATCAACTGATGGTCCTTGAAAAGCTCAAGGAGTTGAACAAGCAGGGGATTGGAATAATCTACAGCACACATAATCCTGAGCTTGCACTCACATACTCATCTAGGATTCTAACGCTTAACGAGGGAAAAGTCTCAACATACTCAGACCCCGGGGAACTGGTAGAGACCGATGCATTGGACAGACTCTACGGAAGGAGGCTCTATATAAGAAGAATCTTTACAGGTGAGAGTGAGAGGTACATATGCGCTCCGATGTAGTCTGGTGGACAGATGAGAAGATCGCTTTCTATGAAAGAGCCAGCAGGTACTCCTCCTTTCATAGGGATCTTGCTTCCCTCATTGAAGAACATATCGGAAAAGACGATACGATCATGGAACTCGGAGCAGGACTTGGGCATGTCACAAGCATCCTTTATAATGATGGATACACAATAAGCGCCTATGACAGCTGCAAAAATGCAGTGGATTATGCAAACAGAAGAGAAGGAAGGGAACTGATTGCATTATCGGACGCATATTCCCTGAAAGAGAGGGCGGATGTAGTCCTCATGCTCTTCTTCGGCTCGATAAGGGAAAAGAGCGACCTTGATTACTTTATCTCCCTTGCCAGGAAGAAAATCATATACGTCATCAGCAGACATAAGGGCAACCCCTATTCCACCAGGATAGACAGAAGAGAAGAGATCTCGTCTCTTTTAAGCGGATGCGGGATGAAGTTCTCAATCATCGATACGATGCTTCACTTCGACCAGATGCTGAAAGAGGAAGAGGTAGAAGAGTATTTCAACATCTCATATGGAAACAACGATATCCCGAAGCTCGAAAAGACAAACGACTGGCAATACCCTTTGGTATTCAAAAACAGAAAAGAAATCAGCATATTCATAATAGAAAAGGAGGAAAAGAAATGAAAAGACTGCTATCAACGATGGTAATCATGCTGCTGTCCTTTGCATTCATCTTCGCACAGGGTGCAAAGGAAGGGACAACGGCAGAGGAGAGTGGCGAATCCTTCACCTTCACCGACGACCTAGGAAGGACTTTCACTTTCGACGGACCAATTGAAAGGATCGCCCCTTCCGGGAACCTGGCGCAGATGATACTCTACTCCCTTGCAAAGGATAAGATGGTTGGGCTCTCCTCATACCTGGATGAGAGCGCACTGCTTTTTCTTGATGAAAAGACGAACGACCTACCACTCTTTGGAACATTCTACGGGAAGAAGGCCAATCTCAACAGGGAGGCTGTCATCCTTGAGGATCCAGATGTCGTAATCGATATGGGAGAGATCAAAGGGGATGCAAAGAACACGATAGATGACCTCGATACGCTTACAGAGCAGCTCAACATTCCTGTCGTATTCATAGAATGCTACCTCGATAACACGGCAGATGCCTATAGACGTCTAGGAGAACTGCTGGGGTGTGAGGATGAAGCTGAGATAAGGGCGGAATATGCGGAAAGGGCAATCAATACAGCACATGGATTAAGAGAGAAGATAACAGAGCCGGTAAGGGTATACTACTCATCGATGCCTGATCCGCTCTCGGCAATCGCAACAGGAAGCTTCCATGGTGAAGTAATCGAGAAAGTCGGATGCATAAACGTCGTTCCCGCCTCATTCTCAGACGGCGGTAATATGATATCCCTCGAACAGGTGATCCTATGGGATCCTGATGTCATCCTCCTTGCCGACAGGAACGCTTATGATACAGTGACCAGCGATCCTTCATGGCAGGGGATTAAAGCGGTGAGGGAGAACAGGGTATATCTTATTCCTACCAAGCCGTTCTCATTCATCGACAGTCCGCCGAGTGTGAACAGGATCATAGGGATCTACTGGCTGGGATGCCTCCTCTACCCCGATGTGTATGGCGAAATAGATTTAGAGGAGGAGGTGAAGGAATTCTACTCACTGTTCTATGGCTACGAGCTGAATAATCTGGAAGTAGAAGACCTGTTGTCAGTTCAACCATGAAGATGGCAGATGTATTTTCCGCAGAGCCTTGAAAGCTCCGCTTTTTTCGTCTCTTCTATGGACGAAAACAGAACAAAAGTATATAACATTGACAAGTCAATTATTGATAAGGCAACTATTATGGATATCACACTTCATCAACTTCTGTTCAGGGCTTACCACGGGCAGAGCAACATGCTTCAACCTGTATTTGAAGAACTGGGACTGGGAAGAGGTCAGCCTAAGATCTTGAAATATCTTCTCTCATTCGGCGAAAGCAGCCAGAATGACATCGCATCATATTTCAACGTGGATCCAGCATCCATCTCACGCATGGCAGAGATACTGCAGAAGAACGGTTTTATTGAAAGGGTCGAGGATTCCGGATGCCGAAGGGCGAACAAGCTCTCTCTTACAGAAAAAGGCAGAGCCAGCGCCATAAGATGGAACGAGGAATGCAGAAAGGTAGAGACCGTGATGCTCTCCGGGTTCACAAAGGAGGAAGAAGAGAATCTCTCTTCATATCTCAAGAGGATCATAGACAACTTCAAGAAAGAGGAAAATGCATGAACAAGCTGAAAAGACTCTTTTCATACATGGGACCATATAAAAGGGATTTCCGTCTTGCTGTCCTGCTTGTCGCCATAGAAACGTGTTTTGAACTCATCATCCCTACCCTGATGGCAGACCTCATCGATCTCGGAGTTGCCAAAGGTGATACGAAATACATGTTTGTAAAAGGCGCTCAGATGGCACTTTGCGCCCTCCTTGCACTCATAACAGGACTGACCTATGCCCGTTTTGCCGCCCGTGCAGCATACGGCTGGGGTGCACAGATCAGGAAAGCAGAATATGAGAGAGTCCAGGAGTACTCGTTCTCAAACATCGACAGGTTCGAGACATCTTCTCTTGTGACAAGGATGACCAGTGATGTAACGGTGATGCAGAATGCGATAAACGGAGGCCTCCGCCCTATTACAAGAGCCCCGATCATGTTCCTTTTAGGAATCATATTCTCCTTCACTATGAATGCATATCTTGCCATCATCTTCATGGTGATGGCACCGCTGCTGGGGATGATACTCTTTCTCATAGTTCGAAAGGTAGCTCCTATGTATGCGATACTGCAGAAGACCGTGGATTCCCTTAACGGGGTCGTCGAAGAGAACGTGCGTGCCATCAGGACGGTAAAGGCTTTCATAAGGGAGGAATATGAGGAGGAGAAGTTTGAGAGTGTCAACTCAAGCCTGAGAAAGACGGGAACAAGGACAAACAGCACAGCGGTGATGAACCTTCCATTCTTCCAGGCAGGCATGTACATATGCATCATCCTCATCATGCTCATCGGAGGTAAGATGATACTGAGCGGCAGGATGGAGATAGGTACGCTCACAGGCTTTCTCAGCTATGTCATGCAGGTCATGAACTCCATGATGATGCTCTCGAACGTCTTCCTTCTGCTTACCCGCTCACTTGCATCAGCAACAAGGATCTCGGAGGTTCTTGATGAAAAGCCATCCCTAAAGGAAAAGGAGAACCCGGTTGAGAAGGTAGATGATGCGACTATAGAATTCAGGCACGTTTCGTTCAAATACTCATCATCTGCGAAAGAAGAGACGCTTAAAGACATAAACCTGAAGATATCAGAGGGAGAGACAATCGGAATCCTTGGAGGTACAGGCAGCGGCAAATCCACACTGGTACAGCTTATGGAAAGGCTCTATGACACAAATGAGGGAGAGGTTCTTTTGGGTGGAATCAATGTGAAGGAATACTCGTTGAAAACACTCCGGGACGCAATCGGGATCGTGCTTCAGAAGAACCTTCTGTTCAGCGGAAGCATAAGGGAGAACCTCTTATGGGGAGATAAGGATGCAAGCGATGAGGAGATATGGCAATCATGTGAGAAGGCAGGGGCCGCAGAATTCCTCAGGCGTTTCCACAATGGACTCGATACCGACCTCGGGCAAGGCGGTGTAAACGTCTCTGGAGGACAGAAGCAGAGGCTTTGCATAGCACGGACGCTGTTGAAAAAACCACGCATCCTCATCTTCGATGATTCCACAAGTGCAGTAGATACGGCGACGGAAAAAGAGATAAGGTCCGCCCTTGCCTCTTTGGAAGATGTCACGAAGATATATATCGCACAAAGGATTTCCACTATCATGAGTGCCGACAGGATAGTCATCATGGATGATGGAAGAATCGTGGATACCGGCTCCCATGAGGAACTTATGGAAAGGTGCAGGATCTATCAGGAGATATATGACAGTCAGCTCAAGGGAGGGAATCTCTGATGGCAAGGATTGTAAGTGCAAAAAGGCCGAAGAACATGGCCTATACGGTAAAGAGACTGCTCTCATACATGGGAAGACATAAGTTCTCCCTCCTTTCAGTTGCGATACTCGTGACGATAAGTGTCCTTTGCAACCTTCTCGGCACCTATATGATACGACCTGTCATAAACACGATCGCAGCAGGAGACGGGATGGAAGGACTAGTAAGAGGTGTTGCAATCACAGCTGTGATTTATGTCGTCGGAGTCCTTGCCGCAATAGGATACACGCAGATAATGGCACGATCTGCACAGAAGGTCGTCTATGACATCCGCAAAGACCTGTTCACACATATGGAAAGCCTTCCTCTGAAGTTCTTCGACTCGCATCAGAGCGGGGATATCATGAGCTATTACACCAATGATGTCGATACGATCTCGGATGCACTCAACAACAGCTTTGCAGCCGTTGTAAAGAACGGCATACAGATCATCGGAACGATGAGCATGCTCCTGATTCTCAACTGGAAGCTCTCAATCATAGTGGTCTTCTCATATACCATCATGATCTCCTATGTCCGGTATTCGGCGCATAAGAGCAAGAGCTACTACAAGAGGCAGCAGAAGAGTATTGGCATCCTTGATGGTTACATACAGGAGATGGTTGCCGGACAGAAGGTGATCAAGGTATTCAACCATGAAGAGGAGAACATGAAAGGTTTCAACGAAAGGAATGAGGAGCTGCAGGAAGTCGGAACAGCGGCCCAGGCATACGCATCCACAATGATCCCTGCTGTTGTGTCGATATCATTCCTCACATATGCCCTGGTATCCCTTGTCGGTGGTTTCATGGTGCTCAAAGGACTATCAGACATAGGCTCCCTTGCAAGCTACCTTGTGTTTGTAAGACAGTCGGCAGCCCCGATAAACCAGTTCACACAGCAGAGTAACTTCCTTCTCTCCTCTCTTGCAGGAGCAGAAAGGGTCTTCGAGCTCATAGATAGGAAGAGCGAGACGGATGAGGGTGAAGTGAAACTCATAAAGACTTCCGAGGGAAAATGGGACTGGAAGAGAAACGATGGCTCATTGGTACCACTTAAGGGGGATGTGAGATTCAATGATGTCACATTCTCCTATGAGGAGAATCATCCTGTACTTCAGAATCTGAGTCTGTATGCAAAGCCAGGGCAGAAGATTGCATTTGTAGGCTCCACAGGGGCAGGAAAGACGACGATTACAAACCTCATCAACCGTTTCTATGATGTGGATGGCGGAGAGATACTTTATGATGGCATAAATGTAAATGATATAACGAAGAAGGACCTCAGGCATTCCCTTGCCATGGTGTTGCAGGATACACATCTTTTCACAGGCAGTATAAGCGACAATATAAGATATGGTCGTCTGGATGCAAGTGATGAGGATGTGGTCAAGGCCGCAAAGATTGCAAATGCCGACTCCTTCATACGCCGTCTTCCCGATGGATATGAGACCCAGATAGTATCTGACGGTGCGAATCTATCGAGCGGGCAGAGGCAGCTCATAGCAATAGCCAGGGCGGCAGTAGCCGATCCGCCTGTACTGATCCTTGATGAAGCGACAAGCAATATCGATACAAGAACAGAGGATCTGATAGAAAAAGGGATGGACAGCCTTATGGAGGGAAGAACCGTTTTTGTGATAGCTCACAGACTCTCAACAGTCAGGAATGCCAATGCAATCATGGTACTTGAGAATGGAAAAATCGTAGAGAGGGGAACACACGATGAACTCATAGCGCAGAAAGGCCGGTATTACCAGCTTTATATGGGTATGTTCGAACTTTCCTGATTCCGTCTTCCCTGCCCTGCAGGGAAACAAATGAATCAATATGCAATATCAGCAGCAATCTCCTCCACTTCTGAAAGGGAAATATTCAAAGCCTTTGCAATCATCTCGGGAGTTGAGAGCTTGTTTTTTAAGAACATTCTGATTGCCTCTTTTCTTCCTTGTTCAAGTTAGATCTCCTTCCCTTCATACCTCAGGTACACCTCGTTTCTCACCACAGTGCGCCCGGTCAACTCCCCGTAGACCTCCCTTCAATATGAAGTATACTTATCTCCTTCTTCATTCTATCTTCTCCTACATATATAGAGCGGAAAGGCTGGGAATCGTTAAGCAAACAAAACAAATCTTACATTTCCTCATGAAAATGAACATTCTTAAACCTTTCCGTTTTAAGAGATAAAGGAGAATGAAAAAATGGAGAAATCAGATAAAAGGAAATCGAATAAGATTTCAAGGAACAGTCTTCTATGCAGGGATAATTTTCTCCGCACAGCGGAATACTCATATGATTTCATTGCGCTGCTTATAAATACAATCACAAATGATTGCATCAAAGTTGAGAGCATTGAGCTTCACTGGGACATAGCAGATGAAGAAAAAGGAAAAAGCCCGGATGTAGACATCATCGCAACAAATGGCAATAGCTATTCCATCATCCTACCAAGAACACTTGATGACAAACTTATCATACTAATCAGGTGATTTCCTCTTTTTTTACAGTTTACCTACCTTTCTGCTTTAAATATGCAAGGAGAAAAAAATGAGTAATGAAGAAAAAGGAACAGGAAAGCTGCTAGAGAGGAAGAATTTCGCAAAAGCAGCCAGGAATCCGGAATTCATGAAACGTCTAATCAAGACCATTACCGGATATGATAT
>DVIF01000034.1 GCA_018711525.1 Candidatus Ornithospirochaeta stercorigallinarum | reverse complement strand
TAGGATGATGGGAACAGGTGGGGAAGGAACTTCCTCTTGTTCTTTGTCTCGAAGACAAGGGATTTGAAGATGCTTTCATCGACAAAGGAGAAACTCAGGTCGACCATACCGTCATCAGAGTATAGTTTTGCCTTAAGCCCTTTATGGCTGTTGAGGTTCATCTTGTCATAGCTGTCTATTTCCACCGCCTCCTTAAGTGTCGGCATGTTCTTTTCTGAGCTCAAGGAGAGGAAATCTGAGATAAGGAGTGCTGCGTTCTTCTCTAATCTATCTTCTCCTATTTTCTCAGCCCAGAGCTCGTTAGGCATTGGTATCGTAAGGAAAGAGACCTCCGCCTCAGGAAGTATTGTCGGACTTGAAAGGTGATTGAAAAGCTGAGCCTCCCTGGCTGAATAGATCCTATTGTTTTCGAATTCGGGTTCCTCATCCCTTCCCTGGAGGTAGATGAACACAGTCGGATTCTTCTCAATCAGATAATCAGAAAAGATTTCGACTGCTTCCTTCGCCCTTTTGTTTTCTATTATCACAAGATAGGATCCGTTGCCCGTAATCTCCTTCGCCTTTTCAGCAAGAAGCCTTGCAAAGGGCACATAACGCTCTTCTGTGTTTATTGATAGCACATCATCTTCACCGAGCTCGATGGCTCTCTTGAGTATGTATGCGGCATATAGCTCATAAAAATAGTCCATGGTCACCTCAACGTCTCCTCTGATTATACTTTTTCTGATTATGTAGTTCCATAGATGACGTGAAATTGGTAGTATTTCCCCGGAGGTGGGATGATGCAGAAAGACCTGACAGAAGGACCGATAGTTAGACGTCTTCTTCTTTTCTCCCTGCCGATGACAGCTGCCAATCTTCTGCAGCAATGCTATAATCTTGCAGATACCATGATCGTCGGCAGATTCATTGGAGATGACGCACTTGCCTCTGTAGGTTCAGCCTATACCCTTATGGTCTTCATCACTTCCATACTGCTTGGACTTTCCCTTGGCTCGAGTGCTCTTATAGCAAACTATTATGGAGCAGGCGAGAGTGAGAAGATGCACACCACGATCGCCTCCTCATTCATTGTGATATTCCTCCTTTCCATTATAATCACTGCCGTCTCCATCTTTGCGCTCGACTGGATAATAGGGATCCTCAATACCCCTGAGGAGCTTGAAGGGATGCTCAGGGAATATCTTTTCTGGATCTTCCTCGGTCTTGCTGGGGTGTTTTTGACAAATTATTTTTCCTGCCTTCTTAGAAGTGTAGGGGATAGCGTGACACCGCTTATATTCCTCTCTCTTTCTGCGGTTATGAACATATTCCTCGACCTCTATTTCATAATCTCCCTCGGCTGGGGGATTGCAGGAGCTGCGATAGCCACGATAATCAGCCAGTATTCTGCAGGATTCGGTTTGTTGATAGTCACTGTTGCAAGGAATGGGAATCTCATCCCTTCTCTTGATGAGATAAGGAAGTGGAGGAAGGAGATAAGAAGCGTCCTCAGCTATTCGTTCCTTACATCGGCACAGCAGAGTGTGATGAACTTCGGCATATTGATGGTCCAGGGGCTTGTTAACAGCTTTGGGGTCTCTGTCATGGCCGCATTCGCAGCAGGGGTGAAGATTGATTCATTTTCATATCTTCCCACTCAGGATTTCGGAAACGCATACTCATTCTTCATCTCCCAGAACAGCGGGAAGGGTCAGAGGGATAGGATCAGGAAGGGTACGAGGATTGCAGTACTGATAACAGTCATGTTCTCACTTTGCATCAGCCTTCTTGTCAACATAACAGCTCCGTGGCTCATAGGCATATTCTTCTCCAATCCAGGCAATGAGATTATTTCGATAGGAGTTTCCTATCTCAGGGTTGAAGGTTCTTTCTATGCTCTTATCGGGATGCTTTTCCTCTTCTATGGTTATTTCAGAGCAGATGGAAGGCCGTCTGTTTCGTTGATACTCACAATCATATCGCTTGGGCTAAGGGTGCTTCTATCATACACATTCGCACCTCTCTTAGGCTATTGGGCAATCTGGGTGTCGATTCCCATAGGATGGGCTGTTGCGGATCTGGCAGGGCTTTTTTTCTACAAGAGGAATACAAGAAAATTTTAATGAAATAAGTTTTTCTTAGAATCATGACATTGCATCTGATTGACTATGAAAGGCTCTTTTTCCTATTTTGAAAGTATCTTTTCTCTGAGGAGGGAGCAATGCCTACAGATCAGGAAATAGCAAAGGAATTCAATCTCAGGAGAATAGAGGATGTTGCAGCAAAGCTCGACATTCCCCCTGATTTGGTTGAACCTTATGGAAGATATAAGGCGAAGATTGATTACATCCAGCTTGAAAACAGGGGGAAGAACGGGCAGCTCGTCCTTGTGACTGCAATCAATCCGACTCCCGCAGGCGAGGGCAAGACAACGGTTTCGATAGGGCTTGCAGATGCCTTGGCCCTGAGAGGGAAGAATGTATCCCTTGCCCTGAGGGAGCCGTCCCTCGGACCGGTCTTCGGCGTCAAGGGAGGTGCGACAGGCGGAGGGTATTCACAGGTTGCTCCAATGGAGGATATCAACCTGCATTTCACAGGGGACTTCCATGCGATAACAGCTGCAAACAATCTTATCGCTGCGATTATAGACAACTCAATCCAGCAGGGAAATCCATTGGGCCTCGATCCACGTCGCATCACATTCCGCCGCTGTATGGATATGAACGACAGACAGCTAAGATTCCTTGTATCAGGTCTTGGAGGAAAGCCTAACGGCAATCCTCGGGAAGAGGGGTTTGACATCACGAGTGCAAGTGAGATAATGGCGACGCTCTGCCTTGCTCTGAATCTTTCAGACCTGAAGAAGAGGGTAGGCAGGATCATTGTAGGGCGTACCTTTGATGGAAGACTTGTCAAAGTCGACGACTTGAAGGCGACAGGTGCTGTATGCGCACTCTTGAAAGATGCGATGAAACCAAATCTCGTACAGACACTTGGTGGAACTCCTGCGTTCATCCATGGTGGACCATTTGCGAATATCGCACATGGATGCAATAGTGTCATAGCGACAAGAACAGCACTCAAGCTCTCGGATATCGTAGTGACGGAGGCGGGGTTCGGAGCAGACCTTGGTGCGGAGAAATTCATAGATATAAAATGCAGGCTTTCATCGATGATGCCTTCGATGGTCGTGCTTGTCGCGACAATCAGAGCCCTTAAGAGCCACGGTGGAGTGAGGAAGGAGGATCTTAGCAGAGAGAATCTCGATGCTCTGAGAAAAGGGCTTGGGAATCTGGAGCACCATGTGGACAACATCAGGAATGTATGGCATTTGAAAGTCGTGGTTGCTATCAACATGTTCTCAAGCGATACAAAGGAAGAGATAAGACTCTTGAGGGAGTTCTGCTCTTCAATAAATGTAAGTGTCTTCCTTGCAGATGTGTGGGCAAAAGGAGGAAAGGGTGCGCTTGAACTTGCCGATTATGTCATAGAAGGCCTTTCCTCGTCCGACATGACGATCGCTAGCTATACATACCCTGATAACATCTCCATTAAGGATAAGATAACCGCTGTTGCTGAAAAGATATATGGAGCAGATGAGGTCGTATTCGGCCAGAATGCCCTGAGGGATATGAAAAAAGCCGAGGATGAGGGATACGCCGATTATCCGGTCTGCATAGCGAAGACTCAGTATTCATTCTCGGACGATCCGAAGAAGATTGGATCTCCAAAGGATTTTAAAATCACGATAAGGGGGATAAAAGTCTCTGCAGGGGCAGGTTTCATTGTCGCATATGCAGGGGATGTGATGACGATGCCGGGGCTTCCTAAAGTACCTGCTGCGGAGAACATAGATATCAGCGATGATGGTGAGATAACTGGTTTGTTTTAGTTAATTTTCAGTTATGTAATGAGTTAGGTGAATGTACCAAAAATTTTGAAAAAATCACTTGACGTATTCATTTGAAATTTCGTATTATCTAGTCCGTTAGCAATATGCGTCTGTTGTATAATGGCTATTACCTCAGCCTTCCAAGCTGAAGATGCGGGTTCGATTCCCGTCGGACGCTTCGAACTCCCTGAAAAGGGAGTTTTTTCTTTGAAAAGTTCTACTTTTGTGATAGAAAAAGATAAAATATATGTTAGGGAGGCCCATCATGGGAGAGCGTGGAGAAGTCTTCTCATCCAGACTCATCAAGGATGACAGGACATATTTTTTCAATGTGAAAGAGAATATCTACGGTGATCTGTATCTTAACATTGTTGAGAGCAGACCGACGGACACAGAGGGCAGGTTCCTCCGCCAGTCCATACTTGTCTATCAGGAGGATATGGGCGATTTTGTAAAGGAGATGCAGAAATCCCTCGATTATATCAGGATGCATGGAAGCAGGAAGAATCCGAGGTTCTCAAGAGAGGATTCTAAAGAGGAAGAGTAGGCTCATCGCTGTCTTTGATATGGTAGGAAGTACGGGTTATGATATTCGACCCGTATTTTTTTATCCTCTCCCTGTGCTCCTTTGTCGGATAGCCCTTATGCTTCTTATAATCGTATTCAGGGAAGATCCTGTCTGCAAGGAGCATTATCCTGTCCCTCTCGTTCTTTGCAAGTATGCTTGCAGCCATGATCTGCGGAACCTTCTGGTCCCCTTTAACAACAGCTTCGACCATGATATCCACATCGGGGCATTTGTTTCCATCGACAAGAAGCAGCTCGACATCCACTTTTCTTCTGACTTTCAGATAGCTGAGCCTCATCGCCTCCATGCTTGCATTGAGAATGTTGATCTCATCAATCACTTCATTGCTGATCGCACTTACTGCATACGAGGTTGCCTTCTCCTTTATGATCTCTTCCACCTCAAGTCTTTCCTTCTCACTCATCTTCTTCGAATCATTCAGGATTTCAAATGGAAAATCATCGGGAAGGACGCAGCATGCGGCAACGACAGGACCCGCAAGAGGTCCTCTTCCCGCCTCATCACATCCTGCTGTTATCCTGTCATCGGCAAGTTCCGCCTCTTCAAAAAGCTCAGCTAGCATTTTTCCACCTTTTTCTGTTATATTTGTTTCTAGCTTTCAATTCAAGGAGATTCGCTTTGTTCTTAAAATGCCTGGATATTTACGGCTTCAAATCCTTTGCCGACAAGACCCACATAGATTTCTCCGAGGGAATCACGGCACTTCTGGGGCCTAACGGATGTGGAAAGAGCAACATAGTAGACTCCATAAAGTGGGTTCTGGGAGAGCAGGGGACGAAGACACTCAGGGCAAGCAAGATGGAGGATGTCATCTTCAATGGAAACGACAAGCGTAAGCCGATGCCGTTTGCAGAGGTCGCCCTTACAATCGACAACTCCAATGGAAAGCTCAAGCATCCAGCTGCGGAGATCGAGATAAAAAGAAGGATATTCCGCTCTGGAGACACAGAGTATTATCTCAACAGGGAGAGATGCAAGCTCAGGGAGATCAAAGAGCTCTTGATGGACACCGGTGTTGGAAAGAGTGCATATAGTGTTCTCGAGCAGGGAAGGATCGACCAGATCATCAGCATGAAGCCCGAAGACAGGAGATACATCTTCGAGGAGGCTGCTGGAATCTCCAAATTCAAACAGCAGTGCAATGAAGCCAACAACAAAATCCTCAAGACAGAGGAGAACATAACGATAGTCGAAACGACCGTAGCCCAGGTCAGAAGAACATATAACAGGACCAAGGACCAGGCTGAGAAGGCAAGGAAATACAGGGAGCTGGGAAAGAGGGGATTCGAACTTGAAGTACAGCTCAATGTCTGCAAGATAAAGACCTTCCTCTCCCTTAAGGAGTTCAGGAACCAGAGCATAGCAAAGCTTGAGAAGGAGACTGAGGAATTAAGTGCGAAGCTGGATGGCTTTACTGCCGCTCTTGATGCTGAGACTGCGGATTTCAGGAACAAGAATCAGGAGATCTCGGATTTGAGGGTGAAGAGCACCGAGCTCTCAGGAAGGATAAGCAATATAGTCTCGGCGATAGGATTCATCGAGGAGAGGATGAGGGATCTCAGAATCCAGGAGCAGGGCCTGAGGGAAAGGATAGCAAGCCTTTCTGCGAATGTGAAATCGATGCAGGCGCAGTTCGAAGATCTCGATAACCGTATTGCAGATGCCCAGGAGAACCTTGAAGAGGTCGAGTCCCAGATAAAGACTGCAAATGAGATGATTGCCTCTTCAAGCCGGAAGATAGAAGCAAACAATGATGAGATACGAAAGAGGGAGGAGGAGAACGACTCTTTTTCCTCTGAACTGCTAAGTCTCAGCGATGAGCTTAAAGGTGTGATAGAGCAGCTTATCAACGAAGTTGATGAGAATACTTCCACAGAATACTCTGCAGAACGCAGGGAGAGTGCGGATGCGGAGTTCAATTCTCTTATTGAAGACCTTTCTTCTTTTGTACAGCTTCGTCTTGAATATATCAGGTCCCTTGCCGCAGACAGCCTTCCCAGAGCCAAGGAGCAAGAGGATTACGAGAGGATCTTCAGCCAGCTGAAAAGGATCAAGGACCTCTTCTCCTCATATAAGGACTCGATTCCCCCTGTCGTCGATATTCTTCTCTCTCCTGAAGGCCTGATCTCCAAGAAGAGGGATATCGAGAAAAGGGAGAAGGAGATAAGGACGAAAAGCGAGGAGAACAGGATATTCATCACTTCCACCCGTGACCTTAATGATAAGCTCAGAGATAATGTCGAATCCCTCAAGGAGACACTCAACCAGTTCAATATACAGAAGACACAGATTGAATCGGATATCTCGAAATACAAGGAGATGAAGAGCTCAATAAACAACATGCTCAATGAAAGGCGGTATGAGCTCGAGGATTCGATTGAACAGGCAGATGGAATGAAGGCGAAGATCGACAAGGCGAACAACGACCTTAAAGAGAAGGATGCCGAGAAGAAAGATGTACAGGATGAACTTGATGAAGTCAACGAAAGGGCTTCGAATCTTTCATCATCACTTCAGGAGCAGAGCCAGAAGCTCCAGGGGATGAGGAATGAGAAGGATGACATGCTTGCGAAGATCGACCAGAACAGGAAAGATGTCGAGATGCACAAGCTTTACATAACCAATGCCGATGACCAGATAGGAGAGGTCTATTCTGCTTTCCATACCACATACAACAGGAACCTCAACGAGTTCAAGGAGTATTTCGACATGGATCTCGAGCAGACGCTTATCGAGAACGAGCTGAGGGAAATCAACAAGATGAAGGAGAGTGCGGGGAACATCAACTATCTGGCAGAGGATGAATTCAATGACGCAAAGGCAAGCCTTGACTTCTATACAAAGCAGCTGGACGACCTTTATAAGGCCAAGAGCGACCTTGAGAAGGTCCTTAATGAGATAGAGAATACGAGTAAGGAGCTCTTTTTAAAGACTTATAAGGATATCTCATCGAATTTCCAGTCGATGTTCACCCGGCTCTTCGGAGGGGGAAGGGCGGAGCTCAGTCTTCAGAACGAAGAGGAGGTCCTCACCACAGGAATAGATATCTTCGCACAGCCTCCAGGGAAGAAACTTACCAGCATGTCACTTCTCTCCGGTGGAGAGAGGAGCATGACTGCAGTCGCACTCCTTTTTGCGACATATAAGGTAAAGCCTAGCCCGTTCTGTATCCTCGATGAGATTGATGCTGCCCTTGACGATAGAAACATAGGCTTCTTCATCTCCGTCCTGGAGGATTTCGGTAAGGAAAGCCAGTTCATCATCATCACACATAACAAGCATACAGTCACAGCCGGAGACACCATGCTCGGAGTCACACAGGAGGAGGCAGGTGTGTCGAAGACAATCTCCTACAAGGTCAAGTCGATCAAGGGAGAGCCGGTGATCCTTGATGAAAATGAGAAGGAAGTAAAGGATTTCGACTGAAAAAATCCTCCCCGGTAAATGAGGAGGTAGGATTTCAATCCTCTTTTTTGTCCCAGGCGAGGTTTCCATCCTTATCGGTATAGGTATATGCGATTGCATGGTAGACCACCGGATCCTTGTCCTTCCATCTTCTGTATGCAGCCGCGACACCCGTGGCCATTCCACGGTTGTTATTGTAATCTTTCCCCTTGTCGAGAAGAATCGAACGCAGGGACCCTAATGAAATCTGTATTTTCTTCGAGTAGAGCGCGATTGCAAGCTCTCCGATGAAATCATAGATTTCCTCCTGTGTCTTAAGGTTTTCCGAATTCATAACGACTCCTTTAGTTCAGAATAACAGGCTTTGAGTCAAATAGATATCTTTTTGCACTTCAATGGTGTAAAATTTCTTCTTGGCTATATCTTTATTGACAGCAAAGCCTCTTTTTATGTATAAAATTAAACGTTGTCCCTTTGGACTTGAAGGAATTATATGTTTGATAGTATTTCGGATAAGATATCATCTGCCTTACGTACGATTTCGGGCAAAGGCAAGATAAGTGAGAAGAACATCAGCGAAGCTGTAGAGCAGATCAAGGAGGCTCTCCTTGATGCGGACGTTAATCTCCGTGTCGTTCGCCGCTTCGTCAATTCCACAATGGAGGAGGCTCTTGGAGAGAAGGTTCTCAAAGCTGTCGACCCCGGTCAGATGTTCACAAAGATCGTCTATGACAAGATGGTCGCTCTCCTATCAAGTGAAAGTGGCAATGAACTGAACCTCAAGGGTAAGGATACCACAAGCATCATACTCATGATGGGCCTTCAAGGCTCTGGTAAGACAACGGCCTCTCATAAGCTTGCATATAAGCTCAAGAAGGAAGGCAGGAAGGTTATGCTTGTCGCCGCAGACCTTGTCCGTCCTGCAGCTGTGACACAGCTTGAGATCCTCGCAGAGAAAGTCGACGTACCTCTTTTCAAAATCGAGGGGGAGAAGAATCCTGTAAGGGTCGCACGTGAGGCGGTTTCCAAAGCTCGTCATGATTTGATAGACACAGTCATCATCGATACCTCAGGTAGGATGCATCTTGATGATGCGCTGATGAAGGAAATCAAGGATATAAGCGATGCCGTCCATCCTGATGAAAAGCTCTTTGTCGCAGATGCGATGACGGGTCAGCAGGCTGTAGAGATCGCCAAGGAGTTCGAAGAGAAGGTAGGTATTACAGGTGTAATGCTTACGAAGTTCGATTCAGATACCCGTGGCGGTGCTGCATTGAGCCTTAGGAGCGTGGTTGGAAAGCCGATCAAGTTCATAGGAACGGGAGAGAAGGCTGAAGACCTCGAGACCTTCCATCCGGAGCGTATCGCCTCCAGGATCCTTGGCATGGGAGATATCGTATCCCTCGTAGAGAAGGCTCAGGAGCAGTACGATCAGGCTGAGGCTGAGAAGCTTGCCAGGAAGATGGAGAAGAACACCTTCGATCTCCAGGATTATCTTGAACAGCTCGAGAAGATGAACAAGATGGGTTCTGTGGACAAGCTTATTGAGATGATTCCCGGTGCGAAAGGTAATATCAGCGAGGATGACATCGATCTCAAGGAACTTGAGGTTGAGAAGGCGATAATCCGCTCCATGACGAAGTTCGAAAGAGGTAACTACCGTATCATCGGACCAAGCAGGAGAAAGAGGATTGCAAAAGGCAGTGGAACGAGCGTTGCAGAGGTCAACCGCCTTTTGAAGAAGTTTGAGAAGAGCAAGCTCATGCTTAAGAAGCTTGCAGGAAATAAGAAATACCAGGCCGCATTGCTTAAGCAGTTAGGTATGTGACCTTCATGTAGTATAAGGAGTAAACCGTGAGCACAACAATGAGACTCAAGAGATTCGGCTCAAAGAAGAGACCGTATTACAGAGTGGTAGTGATGGACAACAGAAGAGCCAGCACTAGTATTACAATCGACGAAGTAGGAACTTACCAGCCTCTTAACCCATCCGAGCAGGTAAAGCTCGATGCAGAGAAGGTTAAGAGTTGGATTCAGAAGGGAGTTACAGTTTCCCCAACAGTTAAGAACCTTCTCAATTCACAGGGAATAAATCTTAGCCGCAAAGAGGACTAATGTCCAAAGGAGGCTTTGATGGAGAAGGAACTCGTTGAATTCATGGTCAAGAGCCTTGTCGACTATCCGGATGAAGTAAGCGTCAATGTTGTCGAGGGTGAGAAATCCGTCGTGCTTGAGCTTCATGTCGCAAAGGATGATGTCGGCAAAGTGATCGGCAAGCAGGGCCGCATAGCAAAGGCGATCAGGACTGTCCTGAGCGCAAGTGCGACAAAGGACGGCAGAAGGGCGAGCCTGGAGATTCTTGACTGATGGAAAAGAAGACTGTTCTTGCAACGGCAACTGTCGGCAGGCCTCATGGAGTTGAAGGCTTTCTAAGGATTTATCCGCTCAGCGGAGAATATGAGCACCTTCTGAAACTTGACGAAGCCCTATTGGAGCTTAAGAACAAGGAGAAGGTAAAGGTTACCGTTAAGGACGTTAAGATGCATCAGGATGCCCTCCTGATGCGTTTTAATGAGTATGCAGACAGGGAGAAGGCAAAGCTTCTTTCCGGCTCCCTTATGTATATCAGACGTGATAAATGTCCTCCTTTGAAGAAGGGGGAATATTATATTGCGGATCTTTACGATGCCCCTCTCGTGTTTGAAGGCGAACGCGTTGGCACTGTCGTAGATACTTCCGAAGGGGCGCAGGCTCTGCTTTTGCATGTAAGGACTGAAGATGGAAGGATATTCCTTGTTCCGAACATGAAACCTTTCATCGAGAAGGTCGACATGGAGAAGGGCGAGATAGTTCTTGCGATGAAGGAATTGCTGAGTTGAAGATTACTGTTTTGACCTTATTTCCTGAAATGATCTTACCGTTCTTCTCTTCATCAATCATGAAGAGGGCTGTGGAGAAAGGAATAGTCGAGTATGAGATAGTCGATTTCCGCGACTACTCATCAGGCTCGTACAACAAGGTTGACGACCTTCCTTATGGAGGAGGGGCCGGAATGGTCCTCATGCCTGAGCCTCTTTCAAAGGCCATCGAGGATAGGAAAAGCCCGTCCAGCCGTGTCATATTCCCCTCTCCGGGAGGAAGGCTTTTCAATCAGGAGATGGCTCAAGAGCTCAGCAGGGAGGACGACCTTCTCTTCATCTGCGGCCACTATGAGGGGCTTGACAGGAGGATCATCGATGAATATGTCGATGATGAGATCTCAATCGGAGACTATGTCCTGACAAGCGGTGAGACTGCGAGCATTGTAATTATCGATGCACTCTTCCGTCTCATCGACGGTGTCATAAGCAAAGACAGCCTTGAAGATGAGAGTTTTAACTCATCTTTATTGGAATATGATCAATATACTAGGCCTGAAAGGTATTGCAACTCTTCTGTTCCTAGTGTATTATTATCGGGCAATCATGCCTTAATCTGCTCGTGGCGTGATGACAACAGGATTGCTAAAACGATGCATAGCAGACCTGATATGCTTTCTGAAGCCTCTCTCAGCCTCAGGATGCGTAGAAAACTGATAAAGATTATAGACGAAATTGGTATTGAGGATTTGTAGAATGGATATTATTAAGGCTATTGAAGCAAAGCAGATCAAAGAGAATGCGGAGAACTTCTCCGTCGGTGATACTATTAAGGTTTTCTTCAAAATCGTTGAGGGAACAACAGAGAGAATCCAGGTGTTCGAAGGAATTGTAATCGCAAAGAACAATTCCGGCATCAGAAGGACTTTCACAGTCCGCAAGATCAGCTATGGCGTCGGTGTCGAGAGGATCTTCCCTCTCCACAGCCCACGTATCGATCACGTCGAGGTTGTCAGAAGAGGTAAGGTCAGAAGAGCTAAGCTCTACTATCTCAGAGACAGAGTTGGAAAGGCCGCAAAGGTCAAGGAACTCATTCAGAAGAAGAATGCCTAGTATGCAAGCCTGCTTCGTGCAGGCTTTTTTCTTGCCTTTATATCTTAAAAAACTTATTCTTGTCATATGAAGAAAAACAATAAGAAGAAAGATTATAGATTCCAGAACAAGAGGGATAAGGAGAAAAAGAAGAAAACCTCTGATGCTGAGAAGTACCAGGGATTGAACAACATCAATCAGGTTACAGGGGTGCCCAAGAGCCACTCATTCCATTCCTCCATCCCTATTCCTCCGCCAAAGACAATCATGGAACCCCTTCCTGTCTGTCCCGACTGCAATGAAAGGATCCAGGGGATAGCAGAGTCCTTCTCCCTTCCTGACGGGCAGTTCATCCACTTCGACTGCATGCTGAGGAGAGTAAGGGATAAGGAGCACCTTCAGGAGGGGCAGAGCATAAGCTACATAGGACACGGTAATTTCGCAGTCGTCGAGAAGACGGAGGAGGGAAGGTACGTGATCGTAAGGACAATCCCTGTTGAGGATGATAAGGCATATAAAGATATGAAGGAATATGTCGAGGCTTTGAAGGTATGAACAGAATCGCATTCTTCCCGGGTACATTCGACCCTCCGACTCTTGGTCATATAAATGTCATAGAGCGTTCTGCTGCTCTTTTTGATAAACTTTACGTGGTAGTCGCACACAACATCAACAAGGACTGCCTCTTTTCCCCTGAAGAGAGGGTCGAGATGATGAGGGAGTCGATAAAACATCTCGATAACGTCTATGTTGAGAGCTTTTCCGGATTGAGTGTCGATTTTGCAAAGAAGCATGACTGCTCCGTCATGATAAGAGGGGTGAGAAGCGAGCAGGATTTCTCCTACGAGTTCGAGATCGCCATGACTAATAAGATGCTCTATCCGGAGCTTGAGGTGATATTCCTTCCGACCGACCAGAGCTATATCATCCTGCGCTCCTCCCAGATAAAGGAGATGGTCGCATTCGGAGCGAATATCTCCAAGATGGTTCCATCCCCGGTTTTGAAGTATCTGAAAGAAAAGTATCCACAGGCGCACTGAAAGTAAGAGGTCGATTGAAAATGTAAAAGCAACTCTAACCGAGTAAATGCATTTTTGAAGAGTTTATTGCAACCGCGAAAGAAACCGAAGTTTGACAAAAGTGGCTTTTATGGCGGAAAATAAGGCTGTAGGTTGGTTC
>DVIF01000005.1 GCA_018711525.1 Candidatus Ornithospirochaeta stercorigallinarum | reverse complement strand
CGTGTCGAGCGTGGGGAAGAGCGGGAGTGAAAGTTTGATACGGCAATATGTAAAGAATCAGGGGAAGGAGAATGAGTACAGACAACTATATCTCAACTTCCCCTCACGAGAGGCGCCGCTTTGAAGGATACTGCGATGGCTCTGCCTCGCGGTAGTTCATTTGCTTCTATGGAAGTGGAAGGTTTTCCTTTTTTTACTGCAGATTTTTCCTGATTTTTCGCAGTAGCACTGCAGATTTTTCTTGATTTTTCGCAGTAGTAAAGTATTATATTCTTTGTATAGGAAAGAATTAATGAAAAACTATATTTATATACAAAGAAAAATTGATATATCAAAAGCACTTGGCATACAGTCCGTGTTTTTGTTTGGTGCTAGACAGACGGGCAAGACTAGTTACCTTACAAGACAGATGAAGAGTAAAATCGATCTCCTCATTGATTTGCTTGATACGGGTGAACGTACCAGGCTTAGTCGGAATCCTGGTATTCTTGTTGATGAAATCAGAGCTTTGGACAAGGACAAAGGATTGGTTGTAATCGATGAAATTCAGCTTGTTCCATCGTTGTTGAGTGAAGTCCATAGGTTGATGGAATCTACTGATTTTACTTTTCTTCTTACGGGGTCCGGAGTAAGGAATCTAATACGTTCAGGGGCTGATATGTTAGGAGGTAGAGCAGGGGAATTTATTTTCCATCCTCTTGTGTGGCCGGAGATAAAGGATATCGATTACTCTCTGGAACATGTTTTCAGAACAGGGCTTCTGCCTCAAATGTATCTATCTTCAAGACCGGGGAAATTGCTTACAAGCTACTGGACAAGTTACCTTTTAACTCAAGTGCAGTCGGAAGGTTGTGTCAGAAATATTCCTGCTTTCTCCCATTTTCTGCTTTTTGCCGCTATTTCATCAGGTGAACAGATAAACTATAGCAATATTGCAAATGATGTCGGTATGTCTCAGAATTCAATCAAGGCTTGGTATTCAATACTTACAGATATGCTTGTTGGAAGTGAAATTCCTGCCTTTACAGCAACAAAGAAAAGAAAAGCAATGGTCATATCAAAGTATTATCTTTTTGATGTTGGTGTGCTAAGGGCGATATTGAACATGGCCCCTCCCAGTGAAAATACCAGTGAGTATGGGAAATTCTTTGAACACTATATTTGCCACGAATTGGTTGCATATCTTGATTATAACGGTGCTGATTACAGAAACAGGGGATTGTTTTATTGGCGGACACAAAGCGGGTTGGAAGTGGATTTTGTTTACAAGGATCAAGTTGCTATAGAAGTAAAAACAACAAAGCTTATAAATGAGAAAAAGGATTTAAGAGGTCTTAGAGCATTAAAAGATGAGAATTCCTGCCGAAAATATATTGTCGTCTGCAGAGAAGGACATAAGAGGAAGACAGAAGATGGAATCTATATCTACCCGTTTGAAACGTTTCTTGAAGAACTGTGGAGTGATAGGATTATTAGAGTTGAAACTTTTGAATGAACAAGTATTCGTCATTCATGGATGAAAACGTGGGGAGGATTATGAAAGGTACATTCTTTTTGGGTTCAGATAGTGATAGGAAGTTTGAAGTACGGGAGATGGGAGACCTTGGTCTTTTACTCGGGGAGCATGATGTCCTGGTGAAAAACATGGCTGCTGGAATATGCGGTACGGATGTTCATATATATCTGGGGGAGAAAGACTCTGCTGAAGTGACTCCTCCCGTCGTCCTTGGTCATGAATACTCGGGAGTTGTCGAGAAGATTGGTGCTTCAGTCCAAAATGTGAAGGTAGGGGATCATGTGACTGTGGATCCAAACATATACTGCGGAAAGTGCCGTCCATGCAGGATGGGGCATAAGCAGAACTGTGAGAATCTTTTCGCTCTGGGGGTGAACGTCGACGGTGGTTTCGCAGAGTATTCAATCTGCCCTAATACCCAGTGTTTCAAACTCAATGATGATATTCCTTTCGATATCGGGGCTATGACGGAGCCTATTTCCTGTGTTCTTCATGGGGTTGACCTGGCAGATATGAAAAGCGGGGAGAGCGTGCTCATCATCGGAGGCGGTACGATCGGCCTTATGATGGCACAGGTGATGAAAATCTCAGGGGCTGATACCGTTTTGGTTTCCGAACCTGTGGAGAAGAGAAGGGAGATTGCTCTTTCATTAGGCATCGATTATGTGATCGACCCTGTGAATTCAGACCTTTCAGAGGAAATAAGGAAGATGACAGGCCGTGATGGTGTTGATAAGGTCGTTGAGTGTGTCGGCAGCCCTTCTGCCGCCCGGGACGCAATCTCATCTGCGGACACAGGAGGGACGATCCTCTTTTTCAGTGTTCCGAAAGTCGATGCGAAATTAGAGCTTCCTTTGTTTGATGTCTATAAGAAGGAACTTAAGATAGTGGGCTCCATGATAAACCCGGATACGTATCAGAGGGCAGTCAACCTCATAAACAGCGGAAGGATCAGGGTTGAACCTCTTATCACACATGTCTATCCGAAAGAAAGACTTGAGGATGCGATAAGGATGCAGATGTCCTCTGATTCCATAAAGGTTGTCGTACATCCGAATGATTAATATAATCTCATCATTTATGGAGGACTATTATGCCATATATTGAAGCGGCAAATTCATTGCCACTTTATCTAATCGTTGGAGGTATACTCCTTTTTATAGCACTCTTGTGCGTGCTTTTCATCGTAAGAAGCTACAGGGCGGGTATAAAGATAGGAATGGACAGGAGGGTTCTCAGGCGAGCCATAACGAGTTCCGCCACTTTCACCGTTCTTCCATCTGTTTCCATACTCCTGGGAGTCATAGCCCTTTCCGGCTCCCTTGGAATCCCCGCATCATGGCTCAGGCTCTCAGTCATCGGCAACCTGCAGTATGAGGCGACTGTCGCGGAAATCGCCGCAAACAGCATGGGCCTCAGCCTCAATTCGTCATCCCTTGATGTCTCTGCTCTTTCAACTATATTGCTGGTCATGACCGTAGGCATAATATGGGGCTGTCTGCTGTCGATTTTCACGATGAAGAAGTATTCATCGAAACTTGCGATAGGAAGGAAGAGCAACACCAGTGGAGGAGGATACGCATCATGGGCCATGGTCGCCATGATGATAGGGCTCTGTTCGACTTTTGTCGGCTCGTATATAGCAGAGGCGTTCGTATCTGTGAATCTTGTGCCTGTCACAACTGTCATAGTGGCATCCCTTTTCATGGCCCTCTTCGAGTTGGTGAGCAGGAGGCACAAGGTGTTTGAGAACTTCTCTCTTGCCTTGTCGATGCTCCTTGCGATGATTGGAGCTGTCGTGGTGTCGATGTTCGTTTAGGAGGATGTGATGGAAAAAGAAGTCTTTGATTATTCAAAATATACGGATTCCGTGCATCGCATGGGTCGCATTGGACTCTCAATCGGTGCTGTGATGCTGCTTTCTGCTCCTTTTCTCTTTGCATATTTCCTTGATGCAGAAATCGAATGGAATGGTTTTCTCAGTGCTATCTGGTCTGTCCTGATCGTCTATGTTCCGTCATGCATCGTTGAATACCTGATATATGTTCCTTTGCTTGGCCCCGGTGCCAGCTATCTTTCGTTCATAACGGGTAACATCACGAACCTGAAGCTGCCATGTGCTGCGAATGCACGGGAGATCGCACAGGCTGAAGTTGGAAGCAAGGAGAATGAGATCATATCGACGCTTTCGGTCGCAACATCATCCCTTGTCACAATGGTCGTGATATTCATAGGGGTACTTCTGCTGATTCCTCTGACCCCGGTTCTGGAGAATCCTGTGCTCCGTCCTGCATTCGACAATGTCCTTCCAGCGCTCTTCGGAGCTCTTGGATACCAGTATTTCAGGAAGAGCCTCCGACTGACGGTGCTTCCTCTTTCTTTCATGACTCTGATATGCATTATCGTTCCGTCTCTGATGAATCAGACAAGCATAATGATCATCGCATGCGGTGCCTTGAGTATCGGGCTGTCATGGATTCTCTGGAAAAAACATATTTTGAAATAGGTGGTATTGGAAATGAAAATAGAAGAAAAGCTCTCTCAGATGATACAGATAGAGACTGTCAGTGAGATAGGAAAATACAACGAGGAGAAGTTCGAGCGTTTCCAGGCGAAACTGAAAGAACTTTTCCCCGCTGTATTCGGCGCGGTGGAATTCAACTCTTTCGATGGTGCGCTTCTTCTCAGGTGGAAGGGGAAGGACAGCTCAAAGCGTCCTCTGGTGCTGATGAGTCATCAGGATGTTGTCGAGGCGACAGGAGAATGGAAGCATGGTCCGTTCTCAGGAGATATCGCGGAAGGATGCGTCTGGGGGCGCGGGACTGTCGATACAAAGGGGTCCCTTTGTACGATATTTGAAGCATGTGAGCGTCTGATAGAGTCGGGGTATGTGCCTGAGATGGATGTATATATCTCATCCTCAAACAACGAAGAGACTTCAGGCCCGGGGGCTGAGATGGCTGTGGATTATCTTGATGAGAGGGGGATCAAGCCTCTTTTAGTCCTTGATGAAGGGGGGATGATAAAATCCGAGCCGCTCAAAGGTGCAAAAGGGCGTTTTGCCATGATGGGGACGCTTGAGAAGGGTACATGCAATTTCCGTTTCGTAGCAAAAGGAAAGGGAGGGCATGCATCTGCTCCTGGAAAGAACACTCCTCTTGTAAGGCTTGGAAAGTTCATGGCTGATATCGAAAGGCATGATCCGTTCAAAGCGAAGATGAACGACACGACGATAGAGATGTTCCGACGTCTGGGAAGGCACACCCCCGGTGCGATGGGGTTTGCTCTGCGCCATGCAAAACTTCTCTCTCCAGTGCTCAACAGAGTCCTTCCAAGGATGAACCTGCTTGCTACTGCAATGATCAAAACAACCCTCGCTTTTACAACCGCAGGAGGCTCCAACGGATTGAATGTCCTTCCTGAGAGGGCGTATGTCACCGGCAACAGCCGTGTAATCCATCATGAGGATGCCGATTACACGGAAAACAAGCTCAGGGCGATCGCTTCCAAATACGATATAGATGTCGAGGTCATAATGAAGCATTACGCCTGTCCTGTCGTGGATCATGATGGAACTGCTTTCAGATTCGTTGAAGAGGCTGTACATGAGGTCTTTCCCGATGTCATAACCTGTCCGTATGCCATGACAGGTGGAACGGATGGAAGGAACTACTCGAGGATTTCGGAGAACGTAATACGTTTCGCTCCCCTGGAGATAAACGAACAGCAGTATCAGAGCATACATGGATTGGATGAGAACATATCAATCTCCTGCCTTGAAAAGGGTGTCCTTTTCTATCAGAAGATAATAAAAGACTTGTATAAATAGGTTTTCAGTGGAGGACCGTCCTGCATGACGGACTCCTCCTTTGAAAATACATTTTGCAACGATAAATTAAATAGTAAATAAAATATATTGTTGTAATATAACGAGAAAAATCAAATATTTTTCCTTTACCGCCTCGGACTTGAACCGGAAAGGGGAAAATATTTATTATTTTTTATAAAAACTGTATTATTATGCAGTAGACCCTCTTAACCAATACAGTTAAGATAGAATATCTGATTTAATTTAGGAGGAATTAAATGAAAAAAGCATTAGCATTGCTCTTAGTACTCCTCACAGCTTCATTTGTATTTGCAGGTGGTGCTTCCGAGAGTACAACAACTGCTGCTACAGAAACTCAGGCTGCTGCTGTTCCTGAGGAATTCCATATCGGAATCGTAACCGAACTGTCAGCCAGAGCGAGGACGACCTTCGTGGTGCTGAGGCTCTCATCGCAGAGTACGGCTCAGTCGCAGACGGTGGTATGATCCAGCACCTGACATATCCTGACAACTTCATGGAAGAGCAGGAGACGACAATCAGCGTTATCGCAGGACTTGCCGACGATCCTCTCATGAAGGCTGTCATCGTAAACCAGGCTGTTCCTGGAACAACAGAGGCTTTCAGAAGAATCAAGGAAGCAAGACCTGACATCATCTGTCTCGCAGGTGAGGCTCATGAGGATCCTGCTGTAATCGCATCTGCTGCAGACCTCGTAAGTAACAACGACTTCGTATCCCGTGGATATCTCATCATCAATACAGCTCATGAGCTTGGATGTGATACATTCGTACACATCTCATTCCCACGTCACCTCTCAATGGAGACAATGAGCCGCCGTCTTGCAATCATGCAGAGGACATGTGAAGAGCTCGGAATGGAGTTCGTATCTGTTTCCGCTCCAGACCCGACAAGCGACGTTGGTATCGCAGGAGCTCAGCAGTACATCCTTGAGCAGACTCCTACATGGATCGAGCAGTATGGACCGAATACAGCATTCTTCTGTACTAACGATGCTCATACAGAGCCGCTTCTCCGCCAGCTGATCAATCTTGGCGCTGGTTACTTCATCGAAGCCGACCTTCCTTCTCCTCTCATGGGTTATCCTGGAGCTCTTGGTGTTCAGCTTGATGACGTATCAGGAGACTTCCCTGCAATTCTCAAGAGAGTTGAGGATACAGTTGTAGAGCGCGGTGGTGCTGGAAGATTCGGAACATGGGCTTACAGCTACGGCTACACAGTATCTGCTGGTCTCGGACAGCATGCTATCAACGTTATCCGTGGAGAGAGCGAGCTTCTCAACAGAGCAGATATCATGAAGGCATTCGCAAAGTATTCACCAGGAGCATCTTGGAACGGAGCCAACTATGTAAATGCTGATACAGGCGTAGGACTTAGAAACTACTTCCTCGTATACCAGGATACATATGTAATGGGCAAGGGTTACATGCACGTTACAGAAGTTGAGGTTCCTGAGTGGGCTTATACAGTTAAGTAAGCTATTTTTATAGCTGACTTTTCACAAGGGGAGGGAGGACGCCTCCCCTTGCATTTTGTTTGCAATTAAGGTGATTAAAGCAATGGAATATTCTTCTACACCCCTTCTTGAGATGAAGGGAATCAGTAAGGAATTCTCAGGTAACAAAGTCCTTAATGACATCAATTTCAAACTATATCCAGGCGAGATTCTCGGTCTCGTCGGTGAGAATGGTGCTGGAAAAAGCACATTGATGAAAATCCTTTTCGGAATGGATGAGATTAGGGACACCGGTGGTTATGGCGGAGATATTCTCATAGACGGAAAGAAAGTTGAGTTCCGTTCTTCTGAAGATGCTATCAAAGAAGGCATCGGAATGGTTCATCAGGAGTTCTCCCTTATTCCGGATTTCACGGTTTCTGAAAACATTCTTCTTAACAGAGAACCTGAGAAATACAGTGTCATGAGTGAGCTTTTTGGAAAAAGGCTCAATACAGTAGATAGGAAAGAAATGCAGAGAAGAGCTCTTTTGGCGATTGAACGCCTTGGAGTTGAACTCGATGCAAATAAAAAGATATCAACACTCCCTGTAGGCTATAAGCAGTTCACGGAGATTGCCAGAGAGCTGAGCAAGGAGGATGATAAGAAGAGCGCCGATGCCAAAGGCATCAGGCTCCTTGTCCTTGATGAACCGACAGCGGTTCTTTCAGAGCATGAGGCGATTGCCCTCCTCAAGGCAATGAGGATGCTTTCTGAAGCAGGTATTGCAATCATCTTCATCTCCCACCGCCTTCAGGAGATCATAGATGTCTGTGACTCCATCATGGTCATGAGGGATGGCCTTATCATCAAGCATGTGGACAAGAAGGAAGCCGATGTGCAGAAGATCGCTTCTTGGATGGTAGGACGCTCTGTAAAACAGGAAAGAGTCGTCCGCGACACAAGCCACATAAGCGATGAAATCGCACTGAAGGTATCCAATCTTCGTGTAGATATGCCCGGTGAGATGGTAAAGGATGTCTCGTTTGAAGTAAGAAAAGGTGAGATTTTCGGACTTGGAGGTCTTGCCGGCCAGGGTAAGATCGGCATTCCAAATGGAATCATGGGGCTCTATTATGCACTCGGCTCTGTCGAGTTTGAAGGAAAGAGTGTAAAGCTCAACACCCCATCCGATCCGCTTTCTTCTGGAATCGCATTCGTGTCGGAAGACAGACGTGGAGTAGGTCTTCTCCTCGATGAATCCCTTGAGTGGAACGTATCCTTCGGGGCCATGCAGGTTAATGAGAGTTTCCTCAAGAAGATAGGACCTGTGAAGTTCCGCGATAACGACGCGATTAGGAAAGTCACAGAGGAATACATCGACCTCCTCCAGATCAAGTGCACATCCTCTAAGCAGAGGGCACGTCAGCTCTCAGGTGGAAACCAGCAGAAGATCTGTCTGGCAAAAGCTTTTGCCCTGAAGCCTAAGCTGCTTTTCGTTTCTGAGCCTACACGTGGTATCGACGTAGGTGCGAAGGCGCTCGTTCTTGAAGCCCTTAAGAAATACAATGAGGAGAATGGTACTACCATCGTCATGATTTCCAGTGAGCTTGAAGAGCTTAGAAGTATCTGTGATAGGATTGCTGTCGTCCATGATGGCAAGATAGCAGGTACTCTTGATGCTACACGTCCAAGTGAGGACTTCGGAGTTCTCATGCTTGGTGAGATGAAGGAGGCTGAATGATGGATGCAGCAGCTTTAAAGGAAAAGTCGATGCAGGCTATTAAGTCATTCGGTCTGCCTAGACTCATTATCACTCTTTTCCTGGTGCTTTTGTTTATCATCGCACCGTTTGCGAAAGTAAACATCGCATCTGGAATCTCAGATATGCTTACAAGGTTCGGAATGAATGCCGTCCTTGTCCTTGCCATGGTTCCGATGGTGCATTCCGGTTGTGGCCTTAACTTCGGTCTCCCTCTTGGAATCATCTCAGGTCTCCTCGGCGCGACCATGACGATTGAGTTCGGTTTCACAGGATTCTCAAGCTTCCTCATGGCCATAGTGTTTGCAACTCCGTTTGCGATAATCCTCGGTGCGGGGTATGGAGCACTTTTGAACAGGGTTAAAGGTGGAGAGATGATGATTGCTACATATGTAGGATTCTCATCTGTCGCATTCATGTGTATCATGTGGCTCCTCCTCCCTTACGATAATCCGACCATGGTGTGGGGATATGCTGGAACCGGTCTGAGAACGACCATCTCCGTCGAAGGTGCTTATCTTGGAGTCCTTGATAACTTCCTCAGGATCAAGATCGGACACCTTGCAATTCCTACAGGAACCATCCTGTTCTTCGCATTCCTTTCCCTCCTGATCTGGCTTTTCCTCAGGACAAAGACAGGAACTGCGATGACAGCCGTAGGTTCAAACCCGATTTTCGCAACTGCAAGCGGTGTAAGTGTCGACAGGATGAGGACTCTTTCCGTAATCCTTTCAACATGGCTTGGAGCTGTCGGTATCATCGTGTATGAGCAGTCTTTCGGTTTCATTCAGCTTTATATGGGACCGTTCAATATGGCACTTCCTGCTGTAAGTGCTGTTCTCTTGGGTGGAGCAAGCGTCAATAAGGCCTCGATCGCCAACGTTGTCATCGGTACTCTTCTCTTCCAGGGAATCCTTACTATGACGCCGAGCGTCATGAACGGATTGATCCAGATGGATGTTTCCGAGGTTATCAGAATCATCGTCTCCAACGGTATGATCCTCTACGCTCTGACAAGAAAGCAGGAGGTCACAAGATGAGTAGGAATCTAGATATGAAAAATAAGATCTCAGTAAAAGAACTTGCTATAAACAATCTTGTTCCAATTCTCTTCATCTGTATCTGTATAATTGGAATTCCTCTTTCAGGATATTCGGGATCATATCTTCTCAATGAGATACTTTCCCGTCTGGGAAGGAACTCTTTCCTGGTTCTCTCCCTTCTTATTCCTGTCATGGCAGGTATGGGACTTAACTTTGGTATGACTCTCGGAGCCATGGCCGGACAGATCGGACTTATCTTTGTTTCTGATTGGAATGTAGTGGGAATCCCGGCAATGGTGCTTGCCGCGATAATCTCCACACCTATTTCCATCCTTCTTGGATGGCTTTGTGGAACCATCCTGAACAATGCGAAGGGAAGGGAGATGGTTACGAGCTATATCATCGGATTCTTCATGAATGGTGTATATCAGCTCGTCGTACTCTACTTCATGGGCTCCATCATACCTATCTCATCTTCCGCACTCGTACTTCCTCGTGGTTATGGTATAAGAAACACCGTAAACCTGGAGACGATGAGAAAGAGTCTTGATAACCTGATTCCGCTCAACATCTTCGGTGCAAGTGTTCCTGTCGCCACATTCATCCTTGTTGCAGTATTCTGTCTTGTAATCATATGGTTCAGAAAGACGAAGCTCGGACAGGATATGAGAGCTGTAGGCCAGGATATGGAGGTTGCACGCCAGGCAGGTATCAAGGTCGAGAAGACAAGGGTCCTCTCAATCATACTCTCAACGGTATTCGCCGGATTCGGTATGATCATCTACCTTCAGAACATCGGAACCCTTAACACCTATAACAGCCATTCACAGATTGGTATGTTCTCAATTGCAGCTCTTCTCGTCGGTGGTGCCAGCGTCGATAAGGCAAGTATAAAGAATGTTTTCATTGGAATCATTCTCTTCCATACTATGTTTACAATCGCACCTACTGTCGGAAGAAACCTTATCGGAGAGGCTCAGCTTGGAGAGTATTTCCGTGTATTCGTCAGCTATGGCGTTATCACACTTGCTCTTGTCCTTTATGAAATCAGGACGAGAAGAGAAGCCAGGAAGGCACTTGAGGAGGCAGAGTGATGAAAATGGGAAGATCATTTTATATCCGCATCGCTGCGATTGTTCTTGTAATCCTTCTCGGCGTATTGATGTTCTTCATCGGCAAGCAGCATACAATCCTTTTGGATAACAACAAGATTGAAGATATCAAAGCCCTTGATGAGGTGACTGTTGCAATTGATGGAGTCGAAGGGCTCCCGATCTATTCCAGGATGAGGGACCAGTCGATTGTTACAGGACAGAGGCATACGATTGCTGTTACATATGTGGACAGCAACTGGGAAGAGCACACGTTCGAAAGGGACATCAAGATCCCAGTCGGGGAGAACATGATGATTCTCTATCTGCCGTATCTTGTTGCCAACCCGGACTCTCCTCAGGAGGAATGGCTCAAGCATTTCGAAAGTCAGGCCATCGTAGCAGAAGACCCGAGTGCAGACGAGGTTGTGCTTGATGACAGTGCAAGCCTCATGGCTTTCTGATTGCATGTATCTTTTTTACCGGAGGTAGGCGACTACCTCCATAATTTTTGCCTCAACGCAGTGCTGCGTATGTTATAATCATTCCATGAAGGTAGAATTAAAAGACATTTTCAACATCAGTGAAGTGGAAAACGACCATCGCAAGATATTTGATGCTGTAGATGAGGACGGTGTTGCCGTAATCTATAAGGACAGCGTTCCTAAATATGTGGTCATCCCTTATTCAAGAGAGTATGAGATAAATGACCAGGAGTTGATTGATTGGGACGGCCCTCCAGAGGAGCTGGAAGAGATAAACAGGCTCAATGAGGCCCTCCTTGAAGACCTGAAACTTGAGAACAATCCAATATGATTGCATAATATTTAAATAAATATGCATAATTTTGCATATTTTACTTGAATTTGCATTCTTAACATGGGAAAATCTTTTTATTCCATATAAAAAAAGAGGTTCCCCATGGCAGAGATAAAGTTCTACTCAGGCGAGAAGATTCCATTGGAGCTTCACAAGGTCAAAATAGTCCAGAAGCTCGATCTTGTGGATGTCGATAGAAGGGCAGAGGCGATAAAGGAGGCTGGAAACAACACGTTCCTCCTTAAAAACAAGGACATATTCCTCGATATGCTTACTGACAGCGGTGTCAACGCGATGAGTGATAACCAGCTGGCTGCGATGATGGTGGCTGACGACAGCTATGCCGGAAGTGCCACGTTCACCCGTCTTACCGACAAACTGAAAGAGATATTCGATACACCTTATTTCCTTCCTGCGCATCAGGGTAGGGCTGCAGAGAACATCCTCGCCATGACATATGTGAAGAAGGGTACGATCATCCCGATGAACTATCATTTCACAACCACCAAGGCGCATATCACAAGGCTCGGAGGAAGGGTGGAGGAGCTTGTGATAGATGAAGGTGTGAAGACCACAAGCGAATATCCGTTCAAAGGGAATTTCGACCTGGATAAGCTATGCTCCCTTATAGAGCGTGAGAGAAAGAACATTCCATTCATCCGTTTAGAGGCTGGAACAAACCTTATCGGAGGTCAGCCGCTATCACTTGAGAACATAAAGGAAGTCTCCCGTATTGCAAGAGAGAACGGAATCCTTACGGTGATGGACGCCTCCCTTTTGCAGGATAATCTCTATTTCATAAAGACCAGGGAGGAAAGCTGTAGGAATAAGAGTATAAGAGAGATCACGAAAGAGATTTCGGATGCGATGGATATCATATACTTCTCTGCCCGCAAGCTTGGTTTCGCCCGTGGCGGTGGAATTGCTACGAAGCGTAAGGACCTTTATCTGAAGATGCGTGAGCTTGTACCTATGTTCGAAGGTTTTCTCACCTATGGTGGTATGAGTGTGAGAGAGATGGAGGCTATGGCTGTCGGACTAGAAGAGACGATGGATATGGATGTCATATCACAAGGGCCGCTCTTCATTGAATACATGACAGATGAGCTTGTTAAAAACGGGGTCCCCGTCGTAACTCCTGCAGGAGGGCTGGGTTGCCACCTAAATGCCCTTGAATTCATTCCTCAGGTAAGGCAGGAGGAGTATCCTGCCGGGGCGCTTGCAGCGGCTGTATATATTGCCGGTGGCATAAGGGGAATGGAGAGAGGTACTATCTCCGAGCAGAGGGAGGAGGATGGAAGTGAGCATCTTGCTTCTGTTGAACTTCTCCGCCTTGCAATGCCAAGAAGGGTATTCACACTCTCTCAGGTTAAATATGCAGTGGATAGGATCAAGTGGCTGTATGATAACAGAGAGCTCGTAGGAGGACTTAGATTCGTAGAGGAACCATCTTCCCTGAGATTCTTCTTCGGTCGTCTTGAGCCTACATCAGATTGGCAGGATAAGCTTGTAAAGAAGTTTAAAGCAGATTTCGGTGATAGCCTTTGATGAACAGAAGAGCAGGAAGGGTATGGCTCTTCCTGCTCTTTACATGAATAATCCGATAATCAATAGAAAGTTATTTGAATCAACCATTTGTGAATCTTGAGAGGAATTCCTTTGTCCTCTCGCTTCTCGGATTATAGAAGATTTCCTTCGGAGAACCCTCTTCTTCAATCTTTCCATCCGACATGAAGATCACCCTTGAAGATATGTCTCTTGCAAAGGCCATCTCATGTGTTACGACAAGCATGGTCATTCCCGTCTTTGCAAGATTGCTCATTACATCAAGTACTTCTCCTACCATCTCCGGATCCAGGGCGGATGTAGGTTCATCGAAGAGCAGTACTTCAGGATCCATTGCAAGAGCCCTTGCAATGGCAACCCTCTGCTTCTGTCCTCCTGATAGCTGACGTGGTTTTGCATTTATATACTGGTCCATACCCACTTTCTTCAGGTATGTCATTGCTTTTTCCTTGGCTTCCGCTTTGTTTCTCTTCAGAGCATGAGTCTGCCCGATGATGCAGTTCTCGAGTACGGTGTAGTTGTTGAAGAGGTTGAAAGACTGGAATACCATTCCTACCTTCGTCCTGTATGCATCTTCGTTGACTCCACCTTTGAGGATATCCTTGCCATGGTACAGGATGCTTCCCGCAGTGGCGTCTTCAAGCATGTTTATGCATCTGAGCAGTGTCGACTTGCCGCTTCCGGAAGAACCGATGATGCTGATTACATCACCCTTAAATACGGAGAAATCGATGTCTTTCAATACTTTGTTCGTCCCGAAGTCTTTTACAAGATGTTCTATTTTGAGGATCTCTTCCATCAGTGTGTTCCTCCTTTCTTCTCATCATACTTCGTCATGCCGCTTGTGAATGCGAGCATATCGGTTGTTGCAAGATCGAAGTTGGAAGGCCCGTCCATCTTCGATTCGACCCATCTGAGTATCCTGGAACAGGCGAACGTAAGGATGAAATAGATCGCCATCGTGATGGTTGCCGCCTCGAAATATGTATAGAGTGCACCTGAGATGCTTCTGAACGTGAAGAAAAGCTCTACTGTTCCGATGATTGAAAGTACGCATGTATCCTTGATGTTGATGATGAGGTTGTTGCCGATCTGAGGCATTACGTTCCTCAATGCCTGAGGCAGTATTACAAGAAGCATCGACTGGCTCTGTGTGAGTCCGATTGCCCTGGCTCCTTCTTTCTGTCCCGGGTCGACAGAAAGGATTCCTCCTCTTACTGTCTCCGCCATGTATGCACCTGTGTTCACTGAGACGATGATGATGGCCGCAGTCCACATTCCAAGGTTGATGTTGAATAGTGAACTTGCTCCATAGTATATGAATGCCGCCTGAAGCATCATAGGTGTGCCTCTGAATACTTCGACATATATGTTCAGTATGACTTTTACGACTTTCAAGACTGCCCGTTTGAATGCACCGTCTTTCTTCTGCGGCTCTATTGTCTGTACAAGGCCGACTGCGAATCCGATGACGCATCCCAGTGCCGTACAGATGAGGGCGATGGCCATCGTAGTAGCAGCTCCCCTTACAAGGGAGCCGCTGTAACGTGAGAGGATGTAGAGCATCCTCTGAAAGAAATTCATTTCTGCAAGTGTCATTTATTCCTCTATTACTGATTTAATGGCTGGACTTGGATTGCCTCATCCATCATCCTGTTGAAGTCATCGACAGTGAGGGTGGAGAGGACAGAATTCATGGCATCAAGAAGTTCCGTGTTCCCCTTCCTTACAGAGATGCCGATGTTGATCTCCTCTTCACTTACCGCAAAGTCGTCATCCCCTGTTGAGAAATCGAGAAGGGTCATGTCCGGGTATACCATGAGTGCAGCCTGTGCCGTAGGCATGTCGGTGCATACGATATCACATCTTCTGCTGTTAAGGGCGACAAGCATTGCAGGTGCACTGTCCTGTGCCGGGAGGATGTTTGCATTCGGAATCTGAGGAAGACATACATCATACCAGATTGTTCCAAGCTGGCTTGTGCATGTGGCCCCTTCCAGGTCTGCTACTCCCTTTGCACTTGCATATGGGCTGTCATTGTTTGCAAGACATACCACGGTTGCATAATAGTAGGGTGATGTGAAGTCGACCATCTGAAGACGGTCGGATGTTATCGACTGTCCTGCAATCGCACAATCGACTGTTCCGCTCTGTACGGCAGGTACAAGTGAGTCCCAGTCGAGGCGTACGATTTCAAGGTCGTATCCGATTTCCTCTGCAATGAGTTTAGCCATCATTACATCATAGCCGTATGCATAGTCCGGAGAATCTGCGATTGGAACAGCTCCGTTTGCGTCTGTCGGCTGTGTCCAGTTATATGGTGCATATCCGCATTCCATTGCGACGCGAAGCACAGGGCGTCCTGAAGAGCTTGCTGCTTCCTCCTTTGAGCCACCTGCGAATGCAAATGCTACTGCGGTTATCATGATCAATACAAAAGCAATAAGTTTCCTGTTTCTCATATAAGCCTCCTAAGCTACATGATGAGTATTTAAATGGAAAAGAAAAATATTGTCAATATGTTACTGATAAAACGTGATGTTATTATTATAACAAAATATAAAATCAATATAATCATAATTACATATAGGTGTATACTGAAAAAAGGAGGGGACTTATGAAAATAACATGGATAGGTCATTCCTGTTTCAAAATTGAAAGCAACGATTATTCTTTGGTGATTGACCCATACGAAGATGGAAGTGTGGACGGTCTTGCCCCTGTGAGGGAGAAGGCCTGCATGGTGCTCTGTACTCATGACCATGGAGACCATAACTTCAGGGATGGGGTTGAGATTCTTGCCTCTTCTTTCAGTCCGCTGAGCATAGAGACCATTGAATCATTCCACGATGATGCCCATGGTGCAAAAAGAGGGCGGAACAAAATCTTCATCATCTCCGATGGGAGGACCAGGATAGCCCATTTCGGGGACCTTGGAGAGTGCCCTGAGGATATCGGGATGCTCAAAGGTCTCGATGTCGCTTTAGTTCCCGTAGGAGGCTTTTTCTCAATCGATGGAAGCACTGCGGCAGAGATTATAGAAAAGATAAACCCGAGGATTGCAGTACCCATGCATTACAGGAATGATGAGAAAGGTTTTGGTTTTGATGTCCTCAGTACGCTTGAGCCCTTTGTCAAATGTTTTAAGCATGTTTCGTATCTTGACGGGAGTTCAATCGACACTGATGCGGTATCTGAGTCAGGTGTAATCGTACTGTCGCCGAAAGCCTTGAGAAATAGCTGAAAACGCATTTTCTTTAATTTTTACATCTTTTTAGTCTACTTAAGGACAATATTGTTTTGACACAAAGTTAACTTGTTCCTCATAATGAAAACAGGACTATATCTACAATAGGTCTAAATTCAGATTAAGGAGGAAGCGGGGAAGACACGGCCTGTTTTCCTTGCGTAGGGTTTATGAAGAAACTATTTTTAGCTCTAGTTGTCCTGCTCGTATCATGCTCATTCGTTTTCGCAGGAGGAAGTGCGGAAGCCGCAGAGAGCTCTGATGACGGACAGTACAAGGTCGCTCTCATAATCGAGAATACTATCGATGACAGAGGCTGGTGCCAGTCCATGCATGAAGGAATCCTTGGTGCAATGGAGCAGCTCCCGGGAAAGATTCATTATGAATATTCCGAAAGAATGACAACCGTGGATTCAGAATCAATCGCAAGGCAGTATATCGCCGATGGTTTCGATTTGATCATCGCCCATGGTGCGCAGTACAAGAACATGGTCTCCGATCTTGCAGCCGAATTCCCTGATGTATCATTTGCATTTGGAACTTCAAGCGATATCGTAGGTGATAACGTATTCACATATATGCCGGAGTCCGAGGAGACAGGATATCTTTCAGGCCTTCTTGCAGGTATGCTGACGAAGAAGAACAATATCGGATTCGTCGGACCTGTCGACAGTGGTGATGCCGCACGTTATGCAAGAGGTTTCGTACTCGGAGTCAAGGAGGTCAATCCTGATGCAACCCTCAATGTCGCATTCATTGGAAGCTTCTCAGACTATGTACGTTCAGGCGAACTTGCAACGACTCAGATTCTCGCTGGAGCTGATGTCCTCACTGGTGCTTCCCAGCAGGCGATTGGCGCTTTAAGAGCTTGTGCAGAGTATCCTGATGTCCTCTGGCTTGGACAGGATCTTGCACAGCTTGAGACTCCTGAGGGGCAGGCAAAGTGCGTAGCTGCCTCCGCATACAACTATACAGCTGTCGTTGTCGGTCTTATCAACAGTCTTGATGAAGGAGTAAAGGGCGGTGTATGTATTCCTATGAACTTCAACAACGATGGTTTCGTATTCGATTACAACCCGGCACTCAGCAACCTTGTTACAGATGAAATCAGAGCCAAGGTTGATGCAGCTCTTGAATCTTTCAAGGCCGCCCCTGGTGTTATTTCAAACTGGGCAGACGTTCAGCTTTAAAAGTTTTTTGCAGGACAGGGCATCATTTCTCCAAAAGGACTGATGCCCTTGTTTTTAGGAAAAGAGATGGAAGATAATATCAAATCGCTGAGAATGGAGCATATAACCAAGCGCTTTCCAGGCGTTCTTGCCTCAGACGATATTTCTCTGAGTGTCGGTAGGGGTGAGATTCTTGCCCTTGTCGGTGAAAATGGTGCAGGTAAGACGACTCTGATGAACATCCTTATGGGAATCTACCAGCAGGATGAGGGAAGTATTTTCATCAACGATGAGGAAGTGAGGTTCCGCGGTCCGGAAGATGCCTTCAAAGCGGGACTTGGGATGGTTCATCAGCAGTATATGCTCGTTCCGAACATGACGGTGACAGAGAATGTCGCACTTGGATATAAGAAGGCATGGAAACCTTTTAAACTGGATTTGGATATGGTACGCAGCAGGGTTGAGGAGATAAGCTCCCGCTATGGCCTTGCTGTAAACCCAGATGCATATATATGGCAGCTTTCGGTTGGGGAGCAGCAGAGGGTGGAGCTTGTAAAGACCCTCTGTCTCGGAGCTAAGTTCATCATCCTGGATGAGCCGACATCCGCACTCACACCTCAGGAGACCGATGAGCTGATTGAACTTTTAAAGAAGATGAAGAACGAGATCTCAATCATCTTCATCTCCCATAAGCTTAATGAGGTCAAAGCCCTCAGTGACAAGGTCGTGATCCTAAGGCATGGTGCTGTGGTGTTCTCAGGCAATACCGCCGATTATTCTCCTAGTGAGATAGCAGCTCTGATGACTGGCCATGAGATAGTCCTTCCAGAGAACAAGGAGGAGGACCTGCATGGAGGCATCGCTCTTTCGATTAAAGATCTCTTTGTCCGCTCAGACAGGGGTTTCTTCGCTGTAAACGGACTTGATCTGGATATCCATGAAGGGGAGATCGTCGGTCTTGCAGGGGTCTCTGGAAACGGACAGAAGGAGCTTGCAGAGGCAATCAACGGGCTGAGGAAGGTTGAAAAGGGCAGGATAGAGTTCTTCGGAGAGGATATTGCAAACAAAAGTCCGAATTATGTAATCGGATGCGGCATGGGCTATATCCCAGAAGAGAGGAACGTCGAGGGAATAGTTCCTGCGTTCCAGATAAAGGAGAACTTCATCCTCAAAGACAGTGATGATGAGAAGTTCTCCCATCTCAGGTTCCTTAAGAAGAAGGAGATCAACAGTAATGCTGAAAAGCTCAGGGCGGATTTCGATATCAGGTGCCCCGGCACGAATACCGCAGCAGGTGCGCTCAGCGGAGGAAACATACAGAAGGTTATCCTCGCACGTGAGATAACACGCGCCCCGAAGTTCCTTATCGCGGTCTATCCTACAAGGGGGCTCGATATGGGGGCCATGGAGTTCATCCATGAAGAACTGTTGAAAAAGAGAAGAGAGGGTATCGGCATCCTTTTGATCAGTGAAGAGCTTGATGAGATCATGAACCTTTCTGACAGGATCGCCGTAATATACAAAGGTGTGATCCAGAAGGTGCTTCATCATGGAGAGGCCAATAAGAAGAGCCTTGGTGTTCTGATGGCCGGTCTTGATACCGAGGAGGCTCAGAATGACTAAGAATTTCAAGATAGCCTATAAGATTGTCATAATCATGCTGGCAATCCTGTCAACGATATTTCTCTCTTCTGCCATTCTCGCTATCCTTGGAGCAGATATCTGGAAGACATTCTATACGATTGTAATCACCCCTCTTACGAGGGTCGGACATCTTACAGAGGTATTCGTCCGCGCTGTCCCCCTTTGCATAATCGCACTGGGAGTCGCTGTCGCATACCGTTCTGGAATCGTCAATATCGGAGCTGAGGGGCAGATGGCGATGGGCATCCTGGGCTTTACATCAGTAGCCCTTGCCCTTCCTGACCTGCCTAAACCGATTCTCCTTCCTTTCGCTCTTCTTGCAGGGGTCGTGACAGGTGGATTATGGGGGTTCATCCCGGGAATACTTAAGGCAAAGCTTCAGGTCTCCGAGCTCCTTTCGACTGTGATGCTCAACTACATAGCTGCACAGTTCTATTCATTCTGTCTTCGTGTCCCTATGCTCGATCCTGCGGAGGCGCTTTCTGGTGCAGGTACACCGCAGTCTGCAAGGCTGAGTGCGAATGTGGAGATAGGGAGAATCACAGGGCGTCTGCATTACGGGATATTCATCGCTCTTGTTTTGGCGATCCTGGTCTATTTCTTCTTATGGAAGACCAGTTTCGGCTACAAGATGAGGGCCAGTGGATCAGAGCGCAGGGCCGCACGCTATGGCGGAATCAGCGTACCATCGTACATTACACTTGCAATGGTCATCTCCGGGGCTTTTGCCGGACTTGCCGGCGGAGTTGAGATTGCAGCTGTTCATAGACGTGCCATCGAAGGTGTTACCAACAATTATGGATTCAGTGCCGTCGTTGTAGCGCTTTTCGGAATGCTTCATCCGTTCGGAATCATTCCCGCCTCGTTCTTCTTCGCACTTTTGATATATGGCTCGACTCTCACACCTCGGGCTGTAGGTGTTCCTGCAAACATCGTCGATGTGATGCAGGGGCTTATAATCATAGTGATCGTAACAGCTCAGATGGTGCTTCAGAACACATATCTGGAGGATAAGGTCTGGCATTGGTACTCTCAGAAGAGAAGAATTAAGGAGGAGAAGAAATGAACATCATCATAAACATTCTTGCCATGACCGTACCGTTCTCGGTTGCCCTCCTTCTTGCCTCCATAGGAGAGATGTTCAATCAGAGAAGTGGTGTATTCAATCTTGGATGTGAAGGCATAATGGCGATGGGTGCCTTTGTCGGCATGCTCATCCCGTTCGCTGTCGGAGGCGGTGGCGCTGTCGCAAACGGCTGGAACTACCTTGGTCTGCTTCTGGCTACCATCGTCGGAGCATTGATGGGACTTTTCTTCGGCCTGATAGTCGTCACGTTCCGCGCTCCCCAGGGAATCGCAGGAATCGGGCTTCAGATGTTCGGAGTGGGGACGGCTGGAACACTCTTCAGGCACTTTGTCGGTGGAACGCAGTCCATCCCGGGACTTCCTTCAAACCCCATACCGCTGCTCTCCGACATACCGGTGATAGGAGAGATCTTCTTCTCTCATAACCTCGTGGTGTATCTTGCCTTCCTGTTCGTTCCCATCGCTTGGTATATCCTCATGAAGACCAGCTGGGGGCTGGAGGTGAGGGCTGTAGGAACGTACCCCAGGGCTGCGGACAGCATGGGCATAAACGTAAACAGGATCAGATATGAAGCTCTTGCCGTCGGAGGGGCTCTTGCAGGTCTTGCAGGTGCATATCTTTCAGTCTGTCAGATAAAGATGTTCTCTGATGACCTTATCGCAGGAAGGGGATTCATCGCAGTCGCACTTGTCTATTTCGGGCATTGGAAGCCTGTGAGGATCATGCTAGGAGCGCTTCTCTTCTCATTTACCCAGACGATACAGTATAACGTCCAGGGACTTGGAATAAACATCCCGTATGAATTCTTCGTAATGCTGCCATATGTTGTAGTAGTTGTAGTTCTCGCATTTACATCACGCAACCAGACTACAAGTCCTGCAGCTCTCGGCAAACCGTTCAATAGGGAAATAAGGACATAGATGCATCCCATCCCGGTTCGAAGCTCTCATGAAAGCAGAATCTTTTCATGGGAGCTTTTTTATGTTGGAATCCTGATGATGCCTGCATCATTAATCAATAGATTTCCCTTATCTTCTCTTTTTTCACATCATACTCTGCATATATTTCATCCCTGCTGTGAATAAGGCGAAGTGATGTGAAATGGTTGTCTTTGATATACCCGAATGTCTCCTCGCCTGTGCATATGCTTTTCCTGATTGCAGGGACAGCTCCTTGGGGAAGACTTATCTTCTTTTTCCTTCTAAGCATATTCATATTCTATCATCACGGGGTATCGTAACCAAGAACCACCTATGCTTGATTTGCTCCTATTGCCTGTGCCTTGCCCTCAAGCTTCTCGATCTTCCTTTTCCAGTCACGGGAGAATTTCATATAGCAGAGCATGTGGGCTATGAAAGTGACAAGCCAGGAAACGGGGTAAGAGAGATAAAGGGTGAAGAGGGTGCGGTCGATCTGGAATGCAGTACAGATCCAGAGTATCCTCAGGCCGCATGCTCCTGTAAGGGATACGATGGTCGGAGCCATCGAGTACCCCAGTCCTCTTATCGAGCCGCAGGCGGTATCCATCAGTCCGCACAGGAAGTATGTCATGCATACCACATGCAGCCTGGATATCCCGTAGGAAATGACAGTTGGATCGCTTGAGTATATGCCAAGGAGTTCGGAGTCGAAAAACTCCACGATTGTGCTCAGCGATATTCCGACGATTGAGACAATCATAAGGCATGAAAGAAGGACCGGTGTTATCCTCTTTGTATTATGTGCTCCGACATTCTGGCTTGTGAAGTTGATAGATGCCTGATAGACGGCGTTCATTGATGTGTAGACGAACCCTTCGATGTTGGATGCTGCGGTATTCCCTGCCATCGCAATGGAGCCGAAAGAGTTTATCGACGACTGGATGAGAACATTCGAGATGTTGAATAGTGCGCTCTGGATTCCTGCGGGAAGCCCGATTCTCAGAATCTGCAGCAGCATGTCCTTTTCCATCCTGAGATCTTTTATCCTCAGCTTATAGCTGCTTGATGTTTTCATCATGGAACGTATGACAAGGAATGCTGATACGTACTGTGATACTACGGTTGCTATTGCGACTCCGGCGACCCCCATGCCGAATACTATTACGAAGAACAGGTTCAGGCATACGTTTATTATCCCGGATATGAGCAGGTATAGAAGTGGTCTTTTCGTATCCCCTATGGCCCTGAGGATTCCTGCGCCGAAATCATAAGTCAGGAGGGCAGGCATTCCCAGGAACACTATGCGCATGTAAAGTACCGATTGGTCTATGACATCATCAGGTGTTCCCATCAGCGTCAGTAATGGATTTGCAAGAGCAACGCCAAGAACTACAAGAAAGAGTCCAGCGATGAGAGAAAGCAGGATGGATGTATGTACAAGGGTGTGGATGCCCTCTTGGTTGTGAGCCCCGTAAAAGCGTGCCATGAGGACATTCGAGCCTATGGAGAGTCCCACGAATATGTTCACGATCAGGTTGTTCAATGAACTGGTGGAGCCTACAGCCGCCATGGCCTGTGCGCTTGTGAACTGTCCTACGACTATGATATCCGCAGCGTTGAACAGAAGCTGAAGGATTCCTGATAGCATCAAAGGGATGGAGAAGGCGAGGATTTTGGGAATCAGCGGCCCGCTCGTCATGTCTATTTCATTTGTTTTCTCTCTCATACTGAAACGCATGATAGTTCCATGCGGGAAATTTTTCCACTTATTTTTCCGCTTTGTTTTCCGTTAAAGCCCAGGAATGTTTGTTTTATATAGAAAATGATAACGTTTTCATAAAAATACCTGAGTTTCAATGTTTTATATAATTTATTTAAATATAAGTAATTATTTACAGAATACCCACCTGTATAAAATGGAATAATTTTCGACAGATAAAAATTTTATGTAAATGTTTGACAATTCTTAAAAACAGGGTTTATGATTATAAACGTAAGGTCTTGAAAGACTATAAAAAACGGAGGTTTTTACATGAAAAAAATCTTAGCAGTATTTCTTATCGTCCTTCTTTCCTGTTTTTCGCTTTTTGCGAACGGAAGCAAGGAGACTGCAACTGCCGCAGCTGAGGCCACAGTTGCTGTGAATCCTGAGATCGGAGAAGCTTTTGCTCAGACGGTGAATATCACACTGATGAACTCAAAGCCTGAAATCACGGACGCTTTAGAGGAAGGAGCTGCGCTCTTTGGAAGTGCTTACAATGTTAAGATTGAAGTCGTGGAGACGGATAATCCCGGACTTACAATCGCACAGCGCTATGCATCCGGAGATGCTCCTACAGTCGCTATCGTAGACTCTGCCCAGGTAAAGGAACTCGCAGGTCAGAGGATCGCAGATCTTTCTTCAGAGCCATGGGTTGCTGTAGGTGGAGATGTGATGGGCTACAAGGTTGATGGAAAGATCTATGGAATGCCTCTTACAATCGAGAGTATGTGTCTTCTCTATAACAAGAGCGTGATCGAGGAGCTTCTTGGAATAGAGTTCGTTCCTTCCGATTACACATCTCTTGATGAGTTCACAGCACTTGTAGAGGATCTCGTAGCAGCCGGTATGGAGACACCTGTGATCCTATGCTCTGAGGACTGGGCTGTCGGTCATAAGCCGATCCAGTACGTCTATGACTATCAGGATGGAACAAAGGCAGGTGCAATCGCATTCCTCAAGGATGTCCACAATGGTGTGACCACATTCGAAGATGACAAGGTATTCAACGATGTATATGACACACTTGACCTCTTCATCGAGTACAACATCAACCGCGATGATCCACTGGCAGCAGACTATGACCTCAATGCAAGCTACCTTGCAGAGGGAGATGCGGCTTTCTGGGTGAACGGAACATGGGCATGGCCTGATTTCGAACCATATGCAGTAGAGGGATCTGAGTATGGAATCCTTCCATTCCCGATCAACGACAACCCTGGACAGGGAAAGGTTGTTGTAGATTCGACAAAGTACATCGTAGTCGACATCATCAACGCTTCTGCAGAGCAGCAGCAGGCGGCAAAGATGTTCCTCAACTGGCTCGTAATGGATCCTTCTGGTCAGGATGTCCTCATCAACAAGTGCCAGATTGTTACAGCATTCTCGAACATCACACTTCCTCCTACGAACCCGTTCAACCTCGGACTCCAGGAGTATATCAATGCCGGTCTTACTGTTGATGGAGCTTCCTACATGCCATCAGACCACAGGACTGTTCTTGCCCCGACCATGCAGGCATACGTTGCTGGAGAGGTTACAAGGGCTGAACTCGCTACAGCGCTCGACGACTACTGGAAGGCGAATCTTCCTATAGAGTGATAGAGCTCTAACCAGAGAGAAGGATGCCGGATGGCATCCTTCATCTTTCTTAAAAGGAGGTTGCTATGTGGGGAAAACTGGATGCAAAGCATAAAGCCATATATTTCCTTGGCTTTGCAGGGCCTGCAATGCTTTTCTTCATCATGGTAGTTCTTGTTCCACTGGTTTATGGAGTCTATCTTACATTCACAGACTGGAACGGAATTTCACTGGATATGAATTTCATAGGACTGGAGAACTATAAACAGGTCTTCCATGATGCCGTGTTCTGGCGTTCTCTCGGTCTGACCATCGTTTATTCCGCTGTTGCGGTTGTCACTACCAATCTTGTCGCATTCGGTCTTGCCTATCTTCTTACTTCGAAGATAAAAGGGCAGAATCTTCTGCGTGCAGGATTCTTCACTCCAAACCTGATTGGAGGAATCATACTCGGATACATCTGGCAGTTCCTTTTCAGCCGTGTTCTTGTAAACCTGTATGATTATATCGGCCTTGAGATATTCCGCCGTTCGTGGCTCTCTTCCACAGGACTTGCATTCGCAGCCCTTGTGATAGTCACAACATGGCAGTATTCGGGGTATATGATGCTCATATACATCTCCGGGTTCGTAGGCATTCCTCAGGATATGATCGAGGCGGCCCGCATAGATGGTGCGAAGGAGGGTACGATCACACGCAAGATCCGTCTTCCTCTCATGATGCCGTCGGTCGTAATCTGTCTCTTTTTGTCCATTACCAGGACATTCAAGGTATACGATCTCAACCTCTCCCTTACCGAGGGCGGACCGTATGGAACGACGAAGATGGCTTCAATGCACATCTTCTCGAAGGCTTTTGAAGAATACCGCTATGGTATCGGTCAGGCAGAAGCGCTTATCTTCTTTGTCGTAATCGCTGCGATTGCCCTGACACAGACGTATATCGGAAAGAAAAGAGAAGTGGAGATGTGATATGGACAGAGAAATGACAAAAACAAAGACATTGACCATCGTGAAGACGGTTTTCGTATACTTGCTCCTGATTCTCTATATGGTTCCATTTGTGCTGGTTCTCATTAACTCACTCAAGAGCAAGGTGAACATCGTACGTTATCCTCTGGAGCTTGTCGATCCTAATGGGCCTCAGTGGGGGAACTATGTGACAGCATGGGTGGACATGGAGTTTCCGAAGGCGTTCATGAACAGCTTCATCATCACAGGCTTCAGCATCCTTCTGCTCATAGTATTCTCGGCGATGGCTGCATACCTTTTCGTGAGGACGGACTGGAAGGTCTGTAAGGTCAGCTTTGCTGTGATGGTCGCATCGATGGTAATCCCGTTCCAGGTGATCATGATCCCTCTTGTATCGATTTACGGTGCGAAGTTCGGAATACTCAATTCAAAGACGACGCTCATACTCATGAACTTCGGTTTCGGTACCGCGATGTGTACGTTCATGTGCCATGGCTTTATAAAGAGCAGCATCCCAATGGCGATAGAAGAGGCTGCACGTATAGATGGAAGTTCTCCTATGGGGGTCTTCTTCAGAATCGTATTCCCTCTTATGAAGCCGATTCTCTCTACTATCGCCATTCTTGAGATACTGGGACTTTGGAACGATTACCTCCTTCCATCCCTTGTACTTACGCACAAGGAGCTTTATACCCTCCCGATAGCTATCAGGACGTTCTATGGAAGTTTTTCGAATGACTATGGAAACATCATGGCAGGGCTTGTCATGTCTGTATTCCCGATAATTGTCATTTATATCTTCTTCCAGAAACACATTACCGCGGGTATAATATCAGGAGCTGTAAAGTCATGATCTAGGGGGATTCCGATATGGTTACGATAAAGGACGTCGCGAAAAAGGCAGGGGTGTCGACTGCTACGATATCAAGGGTCATAAACAACAAAGGCTCCTTGAGCGGGAAGACGATTGCCAAGGTCAACAAGGCCATGGAGGATCTGGGATACAGTCCCAACAGCCTGGCGCGTTCTCTTGTGAAGGGGCTTTCAACCTGCATAGGCGTGATCCTTCCCTCCATAAGACAGCCGTATTGGGCGCTTGTTGCAAACGAACTTGAGCGTGTTGCATCAAGTCTCGGATACACGGTGATGATAACCGTATCGGAAGATGATGTTTCAGAATATAAGAAGAAGTACCAGTCTCTTGAGGCGAGCAGACCTCTTGGCATCATCACCTCGTATATTACGGATACAGAGGACTTCATACAGAAATCCTCTGTTCCTACGGTGATATGGGCGAATACCAACTACAGCCCCTCCGTCTCTTCGGATGACTATCAGGGTGGGGTTCTTGCCACCAGGCATCTTATTGCCAAGGGATGCAGGAACCTCATACATGTCGGAGGAAACCTGAAAGGGCGCAGTTCCGGTAATGCAAGGTCGTTCGCATTCATAGAGGAATGCAGGAAGGCAGGAGTCAGCTACAAGGTGTATCAGGTTACGGAGAAGGAGAATCTCGACCTTGACTACTCTCAGATTGTAAGCAGGCTGTTCTATGAGAACACCGATGTGGATGGGATTTTCGCAAGTAATGACATTCTTGCTGCGAACTGCATCCATATTGCGTATTCCCTTGGCTACAGGATTCCTGAAGACATTAAGATTGTCGGATATGACGACGTATATTTCTGTACTCTGATCTATCCGCAGATAACAACTGTCCACCAGCATGTGGATAAGCTGGCAGAGCGTGTGATAGAAACGCTGTTTGATATCGCAGAGGGGAAGGAGGTTCCTGCGAAGCAGGTACTACCGGTATCCCTGATTGAACGAAAAAGTACTTAGGAGGATTCAATGCAGCAGAAAGTTGCAAACAAGATAATGCTGATCACCTATCCTGACAGCATAGGAAAGGATTTCCATGAGCTGGATTATTTCCTTACCCGTTATTACGAAGGTGCGATTGGAGGGCTTCATATCCTGCCTTTCTTCCCATCTTCCGCAGATCGTGGATTTTCTCCAATCACATATAAGGAGGTCGATTCGGCATTCGGTGATTGGAAGGATATAATGAATTTCGCTCAAAAATACTATCTGATGTATGATTACATGATCAACCACATATCGGATGAGAGTGAGGTTTTCAAGGATTTCGTAAAGAACAAGGATAAATCCAAGTATTGGGATTTCTTCATCAAGTACAAGGATTTCTGGAAGAACGGCAATCCTACAAAAGAAGAGGATGCAATCCTTTATAAGAGGAAGGAGCATCCATATGTCGATGTCAGATTCGAAGACGGGTCCGTGGAGAGGATATGGAGTACTTTCAGCGACCATCAGATGGACATCAACATCCAGCGCTCTGAGGTGGCCAAGGATTTCATGAAGGAGAACCTGAGCTTTTTAGGACAGCACGGAGCCGCTTTGATCCGTCTTGATGCGTTTGCATATGCGACAAAGAAGGCTGGTACCGACTGTTTCTTCGTCGAGCCGGATGTGTGGGATCTGATTGATGAATGCAGGAAATTCCTCGCTCCTTATGGCGTGGAGGTTCTTCCCGAGATCCATGAGAACTATTTCATCCAGAAGAAGCTTGAGGAGAGGGGCTACTGGACCTATGACTTCCAGCTTCCGATGCTCATAATCAATGCATTCTTCACAGGTAGGACCATGTACCTGAAGAACTGGATGACGTTCTGTCCGAGGAAACAGTTCACCACACTGGATACACATGATGGTATCGGAGTTGTCGATGTGCGTTATCTTCTTCCTGATGATGAGCTTTTGAAGACAAAGCAGCATGTCTTTGAAATCAATCCTAATATCACGGAGGTATATGCAAAGACAAACAGGGCCATCACATTCTCATCTTTCGATACCTATCAGATCAACTGTACTTATTTCTCCGCACTCGGGGAGGATGAGAGGAAGTATCTGATTTCCCGTGCCGTACAGTTCTTCGCACCGGGAATCCCCCAGGTGTATTACTGTGGACTCTTTGCAAGCAGGAACGACTTCGACCTTTTCCATAAGACAGGGGAGCCTAGAAACGTGAACAGGCACTACTATTCCCTTGATGATATCGAGAAGGAGATGGAGAGACCTGTTGTGAAGGCCCTTAAGCGCCTCATGCTCTTCAGGAACAACCATCCTTCATTCAATGGAACGTTCGCTCTTCTTGCAAGTGATGAGCACTCAGTCAGAATCCGCTGGCAGAATGGAGTCGAGTATTCCGAGCTCTATGCGAACTTCAAGAGTCTTGAGTACAGGATTATCTATTCTGACAACGCTGAGGAGAAAGTCCTAGAGGTGGAAGAATGAGAAAGGTTGTTGTAGTCTCTTCCGACGCAATGGTCGGAGAGGACCTCGAAATCTATAAGGATATGCCGAGCTATAAGAGGCTTTTCGAAGGTGGTGCCATGGTGAGGAAGGTCTCTTCGATATATCCGACAGTGACTTTCCCCGCTCATGCCACGATGATGACAGGCTTCTATCCCGGTCATCATGGAATCTTCTCAAATATGCAGCTCATCCCAGGAAGCGACCCGACCCCATGGCAATGGAACAGTGATTTCCTCCATACGACGGACATCTTCAAGGAAGCGAAGAAGAAAGGACTCTCCACAGCTGCCGTCCTCTGGCCTGTGACCGCATTCAATCCTGCGATAGATTACCATATTGCGGATTACTGGGCTCAAAGTGACGAGGAGACCACAGTAGATGCCTTCAGACGTGCCGGGGCCGATGATGGCGTTGTGAAGATAATAGAGAAGAACATGCATCTCTTTGAGGGCAATGAGAGAGTGCATCCATACAGGGATGATTTCGGCATGGCCTGTGCAGCAGACATCATAAGGGAATATGCGCCTGATCTGCTTCTGGTACATCCTGCGAACATAGATGACGTAAGACACAAGTGGGGTGTCTTCGGTCCTCATATCAAAGAAGCTCTCAAAGACCTTGACAGATGGATGTTGATGATTGCATCTGCCCTTGAAGACAGGGGAATCCTGGAGGAGACGGACATCTTCCTCGTCAGCGATCATGGACAGCTTGATGTGAGAAGGAACATCGCTCTCAATGTCATATTCAGGGAGCATGGTCTTATAGATGTTGATGAGAAGGGGAATGTCAGGGATTGGAAGGCATGGTGTCTTTCAAACGGCATGTCTGCAATCGTGTTTTTAAAGGACAAGAACGACAAAGCCCTCCATGATGAGGTCCGCTCCCTCCTTGATGGTCTTCTTGAAGAGGGGCTCTATGGATTTTCTCGCATCTTCGAGGAAGAGGAGGCAATGAAGCTCTATACATATGGAGGTCCGTTCTCGTTTGTACTGGAGACCGATGGCTATACTGCGTTCGCCGATTCCTATGAGCGTCCACTTGTGAAACCTCTTGATAACTCGGACTATCGTTTCGGAGCTGCTACACATGGCTATCTTCCCGAAAAGGGGCCTCAGCCGTTGCTGGTGGCCAAGGGGCCTCATATAAAGGCAGGTGCTGTAGTGGAGAAGAGCCACATCGTGAATGAGGCTCCGACCTATGCGAGGATCCTTGGTTTTGAAATCCCCGGTGCAGATGGCTCTGCGATAGAGGAGATTCTTAAGTGACTTTTCCAACCCCTTGGCGACAAGGGGTGTTCTTTTGAAAGAAAGATTTGTAGATGCCTTCTTTCAATGTTATCCTTTGGACATGAAAAAGATATTATCATTACTGCTGATTATTTCATTCCTATCAGTATCTGTTTTTGCAGCGGAGCCTTTCGTAGTCCTTTCCACAGTCTCACCTCTGGCACTCTACTCAGGAAGCATGGCGGACGAGTCCTATGATATCTCAATGTATCCTGAGTATTACGGGACTCCTGTCATAGTTCCATTCCTTGTAAAGGACTCAGGTCTTTCATTTGACGACCTGATTTCGAATAATCCATTCAAGGTCGGGAATGCCATCTTTGATATCATCGTACTTTCAAGTTCTGTCAGCGACTTCTATCCATTAAGCGGAACTGGGACTCTCACCATAGCCCCTGATATGTCTAGTATTGCAGAAGGTAATGCTTCTGTGTCGTTGAGATATGATGATGTATCTCTGATGTATCAGGCGGGAGGATACACCGAATCATCTTCCATCGATGGTATCTCGACAGCTAGGCTCTCCTGGAGCGGAGATTCCATCTTCACGCTCACTGTGGATGCAAATACTACTTTATCGGGGAATGGCAGCATCTCCCTTGATGTCTACCTTGATTATGATACACTCGATTCCTATCTCTCGATATCCGGTCTCACCCTTTCCGAATTAAGGCCATATGTTCTTGAGATGCTCATGACGGAATTCTCTCCAGAGGTCGTTTCAGTTTTCACGGGTGTGGATATCACAAATATGGATTTCGACGAAATCGTCTCTGCCTTGGAAAAGAGGAACATGCTCGATATCCTAGATTCGCTTGTCTTTATAATCATGGCATCCGATGACTACCGACTGAGCTCCACAGATCCATTCACGATGTGCTTCTCTCCTAAGCTCAGTATCGATGGGACACCCAGGGATGATTTCGATATCGGGAAGATCATAAAATCGTGTGTGAGGATCTATCATTTCACAGAAATGTTTTAACGGACATCCCTGGATTGTTCCAGGGATTACATTGTTAAAGTGAAGAAAGACGCAGAAGTTTTAAATGCAACTGACAGTTGGTCCCTATCTTGAAGACTCTTTACCCTTGAGCACTATATGATGATCTTCACTTGGCCCGTCTATTTCAAAGTAGATGTATTCCAGTATATCTGTGTCCCATACTTCAGCAATCTTTTCGTGTCCGACTGGAGTCTGTGCATACCCGAATCCCTTGTCAAGGGCAGAGAGTACAACCATCCTGATTTCATCTTCTTCTAAATTGCAGTTTGCATCTGTACACTCGAAGTACAGATTGAAGGCGGAAAGAAGCTCTTCATTATCTGCTGTGATAATGAATGGAATGATTTTCCTCTCTCCGTTCTTTACATAAAATTCTTCTAACACACCTTTGTTGTTTTCAAGTGTAATTGTTTCAGGCTTTTTCATATCATCAGTGAGGGGTACTATTTCAACACTTCCATATCTGCTGAAAGTATTATTTACATTGACATTGAAGTTGAAGATGAAGTCACCTTCTGTCTCCTCTATTGTGCCGATGTAAATGAGTATTGAGTCGTCTGAGTTGTTGATAGGAAATAGATATGGTCTCCGCATTCCGCTATCTGCATATCTTGGGTTGGGATTTCCTGTCGCTATTGCGTAGTTGTTCCTTTGCATACCTTCAAGAGGTGTTACTTTCAATACATATTCTTTTCCTCCTTCAAGGGAGTTTACATCGACTCTGAAAACCATGTTCTTATCTCCGATTTCTTCTGTTTTATTTAGTTTTAAAGTCACAGGGTTGACGAGTCTCACCTCTTTTGTGACATTGCCATTGGTTGAATCTATCAAGAAGAGACTGTTGTATATGCCGACCTGATCATACTTTGTCAAATCCGTTACCGCATAGCTTTTTGCGTTCTGAGACAGATTGAACTCCTTTAAGTTGAGAATAAACCCGTAATCTGTATGTTTTTCTCCTCCTCCAACATTGGAATCGCTTATTACGATGTTGCTGATATCAAGATCTTTTTTTAGTTCTTCTGTATCTATGACATAGAACTCCTCATAGAGCTTCCCATATTTCCCATTTTTCCAGTAGGGGATGTAATTGTCTTCTTTTACATCTATCTTCATATCAGCATATTTGCCACCGAGTCTGCTTATGTGATACTCATCGCCGATTGTAGCTCCTATATCTTTTAGAGAAAAAGAGAAGGTCCCATCTTTAGATGAGAACAGGGAAGTTCCTACTTTTGTAGGATGCAAAGCTGAAGATTCTGACTCTAATGCCATATTCCTGCTTCCGTTGTCTTTTATCTGGATTGAATAGATGGAATCAGGATCCAGATCTTTTAGAGTAATCGTATCTGTTGTTATTTCCTGCCACTTGATTCCATTCTCTATTTCCGTCTCTTCGTTAGCGGGTGGAGTGCATGATGGCAGCAGTAATGATGCTAGAACAGTTGTGACGATAAGTAGATGTTTCATAGCCCTTCCTTTTTTTTTCTAATTGTTTTTGTTTTAAACAATAAAGTCAATTATGATGCATGCAGGTTCATGTTATTATCTCTTGTTTCGTTTCCCTTGCCTTCTCTTTGAAGATTTCATTGTTTCTTTTCAGTTCTTCAAATGTGACAGGATAGAAGTTGTTGACATCCACTCCTGCATTCAAGAGATAGGGGTTGCTCTCGATAAGAGGCCAGTAGTCTGCATTGTTGGCACTGTTGTGGATGTGGCCGAAGATGCAGTATGAGCCATGATACATATGCGGCCATGACATGATGGGATAGTGGCATAGCGTCATCACCCTTCCTTCCTCCTTCAGTACAAGGAGGGTCTCTGTTTCCACGAAATACTTTCTAAGCTCGATGCTTTTCATCCATGAATAATCATGGTTTCCTATAATCAGATGTTTCCTGCCTTTCAGCTTCTTCAGTATTTCTTCAACACCTTCCTTTTTGCGGTAGAACATGTCCCCGAGGACGAATACATCATCTCGTTCCGTCACCCTGCTGTTCCAGTTGTCAACTAATGTCCTGTTCATCTCATCCAGAGTAGAGAAAGGGCGGTTTGAGAATCTGATTATGTTCTCATGTCCGAGGTGCAGATCTGATGTGAAGTAGGTCATGTCTCCATTATAAACGGCTTTAGCGAAAATATTGATTGTTTTTTGAATCGTCTCGGTGGACAATCAGAGAATGGACAATAAAGCTGTTGATAGAAAAAACCTTGTACTCTTTCCTCTTGGAACATTCGGACGGGATATGATTTACGCTCTCGTCACGAACTTCCTTCTTTCCTTCATAATGTTCACCCAGAACCTGAATGCACGTCAGCTGGCAGCCATTACCCTCATTATGATAGGCGCACGGGTCTTTGACGCATTAAATGATCCTGTGATGGGAAACATAATAGAGCGGACAAGGACGAAGTGGGGCAAGTTCAAGCCCTGGTTGCTCTCAGGCATACTATTCACATTCTTCGTTGTCTACTCTATGTTCAACAATCCTTTTGAAGGATGGGCGTTCGTAATCACATTCGCCATATTGTATTTCATGTACAGCATCGCCTACACGATGCATGACATATCATACTGGGGTATGATTCCTTCCCTCAGCAGGAATGCTGAGATGAGGAACAAGTTCACATCACGTACCACCCTCATTGCAGGAATAGGTGGAACTCTTGCAAATATCCTGATTCCGATGTTTACGACAGGTGCGTTTGCTATCGGAGGATCTGCGAAGATCGCATACGGACGTATTGCCCTTATCGTCTGCCTCATAGCTCCGGTTTTCCTGCTTTTCACGATAGCCGGGGTAAGGGAGGACAGGCACTACATGCAGGAGAAGGTTCCTCCTGTGAGCTTTAGGAAGATCATCTCCACTGTAAGGAACAACGACCAGCTCAGATGGGGATGCCTGTACCTGCTGCTTCAGCAGATTGGAAATGGCCTTGCACTCTCTGGAATCGCAGCAACATACATCTATTTCGAATTCGGATACTGCGGCGGGCTCTTCTCGATCTATACGACACTTGGAATGCTTCCTACGGCTTTCCTCATGATATTCTATCCCGCCCTGAGCAGGAGATGGGGAAGGCGCAGCCTTGTAAAGGCATTGAGCGTCATAGCCTTGTCCGGCTATGCTCTTTCCCTGCTTGTCGGACTCGCCTTGCCATCGGAAAGTGTCAAATTCATCATCCTGACACTTGGCTATATGGCATCCAATTTCGGTCAGTATGGACTTTATCTGATTGCCATGATCTCGATTCTCAATACTGTTGAGTATAATGAATACAAGAATGGAACAAGGGATGAGGCGATAATCGCTTCAATGCGTCCATTCTTCACAAAGCTTTCATCCGCCATTACCGTTCTCATCGCGACAGGAAGCTATATCCTGTTCGGCATCCTTGAGTATACGAACAGCATCTCCGACTATGAGAATCTTGCTACAAGAGGCCTTATAGGAGAGGAGGAGAAGCTTATGGGAATCGAGAGCGTCATAAGGAGTGCGACAAGCGGTGAGGCTGATGCCCTTTTGATAACCATGTGTGTTCTACCTGCAATCCTTCTCATCATTTCAAGCTGGCTCTATCTTAGGAAATATAAACTGGATGAGAAGCATTATGATGATATCTGTGCATCCTTAGAGGAGAAGAGATGAGTTTTACTAAGGTAGCGATGCATTTTGCTCTTAAGCGTCCTGATATCCTCTCTTATGAGAGCTTTCTTTTCTTCGGCCCACATCCTGATGATATAGAGATCGGAGCAGGTGCTACGATAGCAAAGCTCTCTGCATTGGGAAAGAAGATAAGGTTCGTAATATGCACTGACGGACGTTATGGTTCAGATGTGATAACACCTGATGATCTGAGCGGGATAAGGCGGGAAGAGGCCATTGCTTCCGCTTCAAAGCTTGGCGTGGATGATGTCGTGTTCCTGAATCTCAGTGATGGGGCGTTCTACAAGGAAGAAGAACTTTTCAATGCTATGGCTCGTGCGGTTTCAGATTTCAATCCTGATATCATATTCGCCCCCGATCCATTTGTCTCAAATGAATGTCATAGGGACCACTTGAATGTAGGAGATGCAGCAAGGAACCTTGCTTGTTTTGCACCTTTTTCTTCCATTATGGAGCAATATGGATGCAATAAAGCTGATGTGAAAGCCATCGCCTTCTATATGACTGCAAAACCTAATGTCTATGTGAAGACAGGGGGGAATATCAAGAAGCAGTTTGAAGCACTTAAGTGCCATAAAAGCCAGGCTGCGGGACTTGAAAGCGTATATCTGTATCTTCGCTGTGTGAATAGACATTAAAAACAGCGGCACTCTGCCTGCCTGAGCTAAGCCGGATTATTCAATA
>DVIF01000033.1 GCA_018711525.1 Candidatus Ornithospirochaeta stercorigallinarum | reverse complement strand
CTTGTAATACTCACTCATGACATTCGCCATATATGCACCACCACGAAGTGAATCATAGATGATATCAGGAACGAAACCATCCTCCTTATGCATCTTATGAACCAGTTTCAATGCCGCATCTCTGATCATGTCACATGTAATGAATTCCTTACTGCTCATCTTAACTCCTTAAATCGTCATTATCTCCGCGCCGTTTTCCGTAATGGCGACTGTATGCTCCCAATGGCATGCAACAGAACCATCGACTGTCTTTACTGTCCAGCCATCCTCAAGATCCTTTATCCTCCATGAACCCATGTTGATCATCGGCTCGATTGCAATGACCATCCCTTCCCTGAGCTTGTTGTTCGGATTGCGCATGGAGACATAATTGAAGACACATGGGTCTTCATGGATTGAAAAACCAACCCCATGACCGCAGTAGTCTCTTACAATACCGTATCCGTATGGTCTGCATGTATCCTCTACAGCCTTTGCAATATCATGAAGGCGTGCACCCTTTTTCCCTGCAGCATCGATTGCATTGTAAAGGGATTTCTCCGTTACAATGTTGAGCTGATGTACCTCATCCGATACCTTCCCGATTTCATATGTGTGTGTACTGTCGGAAACAAAACCATCGAGTTCTAGGGTTATATCCACGGAAACAAGGTCTCCGTCCTTCAAAATCAATCTCTTAGAGGGAATGCCGTGGATTACAGTATCGTTTACAGAGATGCATGTCGCATTCGGATAACCCATATAGCCGAGGCAGGATGCGACAGCATGATGTCTTTTTATGAAATCAAGACAGATCCTGTCGACATCATATGTGCTCATCCCTTCTGCAATCTGGGTATCAAGATGTCTGAAGAGGTCTGCAAGAAGATGTCCGCTCTTCCTTATCCCCTCTATCTCTTCTCTGTTTTTAAGCTCTATCATGATGCAAAATCCTTTACGAAGGTATCTAGGATACCGTTGATGAATTTATATGACACATCATTTGAAAGACTCTGGGAAAGCTTGACTGCCTGATCGATTATGATTGTCGGATGTGTATCCTTGAGATTTTCAATCTGGAAGAATGAGATCCTGAGAATATTCCTATCGACGATGTTGATCTTCTCAATAGGTCTTTTAATCGAATATGTGCTTATAAGCTTGTCCAGATGTTCAAGATTCTCAAGCGTTCCTGAGATGAGGTATCTTGCAAAAATGACAACCTCATCATCAAGAGCGTTCATCTCCTCCTCCGTCATTCCAGGGAAGATGGAGAGGTCGATCTCTTCTGCTCTATCCAACTCATTGTTGAAATCGAGGCAATAGAGCGTAGAGACTGCAATCTGTCGAGCAAGGCTTCTTCCACTAAGCATCAGTAGATCCTCACTCTTGCTTCATTTCTGAGCTCGTTGATAAGGTCATTGAGGGCGTTCGCCATGATGTTGTTCGCCTCCTGCTGGCTCAGAACCTGTCTGATGTAGTCCCTGACTGTCATTGAATCCTCAGGACTGATGGTATCATCAAGACCAAGGATCCTGCCGTCATTATGAACAGACACCTTCACAATATGATAGCCGAGATTTGATTCAAGCATTCCGGAAACCTCACCAGGACGCATCATGACCACAGTATCTACAAATGCATCACCAAGTCCGGTACGGGCGGATGTGTTATCCATTGTAAGCCATCCGATATCACCGCCGATGCTCTTGGACTCATCATCCTTGCTGTAATCCTGGACTGCCTGTTCGAATGTGATAGTGCCGTTCTTTATCTGCTCTGCAACATCGATAAGAAGTGCGGCATTCGCCTCATTCTCAGCATCATCATCGGTATATGGGATGAAGATATGTGCAAGACGGACGTTCTCCGGGCTGTAGAAGTTCTGCCTGTTCCTACGATAAAAAGTGTCGATGGTGCTTTCACTGATCTGGATGTTTGCAGCCTGATCCTGTATCTCAGAGCCCTTCTTCATTGAAAGATACTGATTCACCAACAGCTGTTCGCGGATATCCTCCCTGTACTCTTGATATGTGATTCCAGCCTGGGATAAGAGAATCTGTTCATACTCCTCATCAGTAAGGCTCTGCCCTACCTGTGCTTCGATGCTTGCCCTCTGCTGAGCCATCACCTGATCGAGCATCTGGTCGCTTATCACGACTCCATCACGCTCTGCTCCCTGAAGGAAGACCTCATCGTTTATCATGACGTTGAGAATCTGCGTCCTATCAGCCTGCACACCTGCTTCCTGATACTCTCTGAGTGTCTCATCGACCTCCTCGTTCGTAATTGCACGATTACGGATGAGGTTCACTGTCGCTGCAGGGGTACCAAGGAGGGTCGAGCCTCCAAGAGGGGCTGCAAAGAGATTAATAGCAAATATGAATAAAACTATGAGTATAAGAGTAAGTCTTTTATTTCTCATTTCAATACCTTTCTAATTTAAGATGTTTTCCGAGGGCGTATGCCTCTCCTTCCTTACCGATGACCTCACTGACTGTGAGGAACATCCCCTCTGTCTCCATGATCTTCATCAGGTTCTGCAGAGTCCCGTTGGCTCTCAATCCACCTGAGATGAAGGAAAGACATCTCTTTCCGCCAGCACCTGGTACGACACGCAGAAAGTTCCTAATCTGCTCAGGGACTTTAGCACTCAACAGCCCCATTGGTTCGGAGCCTACGATTATGAAATCAAAATAGGAAAGTCTCTGGTCGGTATCGACATATGCGTTAAGGACCTTAACCATATGAGACTGCTCCTCAAGTCCTTTTGCAAGTGCCTTTGAAAGCTTTTCAAGCTTTGGACAAGATGAGCTTCTACCGCCATAAATGATTGCTATATTCAAATTTTTCTCCTTAAATAAAAGAATAAGCCGACCTCAGGAGATAATCAAGGTCGGCTCAAGGATTTCTGAACTTAATTAGCTGCTTCGACTGTCTCAGCCTCTTCCACTGCTACTGCATCGGAAGAAGCGCTATCACTTTCAAGCCATGTAGTTCCAGCTTCAGTCGTTGTCTGCTGTTCTGCAAATGCAACAACATTGTCGCTTCCCCTGTTGAAAAGCGCAACCAATAAAGCAAGCACCATGAAAGCAACAGCCAATATCGTAGTCGCCTTCGTCAGGAATGTTGATGATGAACTGCCGAAAGCAGATTCACTTGAACCACCAAAGATTCCTCCAAGTCCAGTGCTCTTCTCATCCTGGATTGCCACTAGGAAAATCAGAAGCAATGCAACAACGATGAAAAGAACCAAAAGGATAATACTCAAAACACCCATTCTTTCTCTACTCCGAAAGTTATTTGTCAAAAGTCAAGATAGGAAGGAAGTCGGCGACAGAGAGGCTTGCACCTCCTACTAACGCACCATCAATGTCTTCCTTTTCCATCAATGCTTTAACGTTGTTAGCCTTAACAGAACCACCATACTGTATAATGAGTTTTTCTGCAATATCTTTTGAATACAAAGACGCAACAGTTTTTCTAATAAACTCATGTGCGCTCTCTGCGTCCTCTGGTGTTGCAGTCTTTCCTGTTCCTATCGCCCAGACAGGCTCATATGCGATTGTTATATGCTCCATATCGGATGGGCTGACATCCTTAAGGCCGACTTCAATCTGAGCTGAGAGAACCTCTTCAAGCTTTCCACCTTCCCTTTCTTCAAGTGTCTCTCCGATGCAGTATACGACATCCATTGAGTGGGAAAGAGCAAGAAGGATTTTCTTATTTATACTTTCATTCGTCTCTCCATAATACTGTCTTCTCTCACTGTGACCGAGAATTACAGTATTAATTCCGAGATCGAGCAAAAAGAGAGGAGATACCTCTCCTGTATATGCTCCCTTGTCGTGATCCGCCATGTTCTGCGCGGCAACGATGATAGGACTGTCCTTAAGCACTTCCAGAACTGCCGGGATGGTGACAAACGGTGGTGCTACCATCATCTTCACGTCAGCACCGCTTTCCTTTACAGCATCAAGGAGGGCCTTGGCATAAGCCCTGCCCTCGCTTGGCGCCATGTTCATCTTCCAGTTTCCTGCGATGTATGGTCTTCTCATCTTATTTCTCCAATGCCTTGATACCAGGAAGTGTCTTTCCCTCAAGGAACTCGAGAGATGCGCCACCACCGGTTGAAACATGGCTGATCTTTGATGCAAGGCCGAACTTGTTGATAGCTGCGACGCTGTCACCACCACCAACTACACTTGTAGCGTCACTATCTGCAAGAGCCTTTGCAACCTCGCCTGTTCCCTTGCTGAATGCTTCGAACTCGAATACGCCCATAGGTCCGTTCCACACGACACTCTTAGCCTTCTTGATTTCATCAACGATTAAAGCCACTGTCTTCGGTCCGATATCCATTCCCATGAGGTTGTCAGGGATATCCACCCCATTGACTGCTACAGGAGAAGCGTTCTCATTGAACTCCTCTGCACATACGTGATCGACAGGAAGGATGACCTTGACACCCTTTTCCTTCGCCTTTGCAAGGAATGCCTTTGCCGTATCCTGATAGTCAGGCTCAAAGAGGCTCTTTCCGATGCTGTGACCTTCAACCTTGAGGAATGTATATGCCATTCCGCCACCGATGACAACAGTGGAACATGTCTTTACGAGAGACTCGAGGACAGTGATCTTGCTGGAGACCTTGCTTCCTCCGATTACTGCTACAAACGGCTGCTCAGGATTCTCAAGGAGCGGTGCCATGAACTTCACTTCCTTCTCAATGAGGAAACCCGCATATGATGGAAGGTAGTGTGATACTCCCTCTGTGGAGGCATGTGCCCTGTGAGCTGTACCGAATGCATCGTTGCAGTAGATGTCTCCATAGCTTGCAAGTGTCTTTGCGAACTCCGGGTCGTTTGCTTCCTCTTCCTTGTAGAATCTTACATTCTCAAGAAGAAGCACCTCACCCGGCTTGAGTGCCTTCACTTCCTTCTCCACCTCTGGTCCGATTACATCTGGAGCAAGTTTGACAGGTGAACCGAGGAGTGCCTCGAACTCCTTTGCAATCGGAGCCATTGAGAAGTCAGGGTTCTTCTGTCCCTTTGGACGTCCGAAGTGGCTCATTACAACAAGTGATGCACCCTGCTCCAGGATATACTTTACAGTAGGAAGAGCTGCCTTGATTCTTGTATTGTCAGTAACCTTTCCCTCTTTGAGAGGAACATTGAAATCAACACGGATAAGAACTCTCTTACCTTTCAAATCTGCTTCATTAATAGTATTCAACTGCATATCTGATAACCCTTTATTTAAAAATAAAGCCTGCCGTACGGCAGGCCCAAATTCCGGGCATAAGCCGGATTTCAGTCATTGGTAGATCAACCGTTTACCTTCTTCATGTAAGCAATGAGATCGAGAACCTTGTTGGAGTATCCGATTTCGTTGTCATACCATGAAACGACCTTTACGAATGTGTCGGTAAGTGCGATACCGGCCTTTGCATCGAAGATTGATGTCCTTGTGTCTCCGAGGAAGTCTGAAGAAACAACAGCATCTTCTGTGTATCCGAGGATACCCTTGAGCTCGCCTTCACTTGCTTCCTTCATTGCTGCACAGATCTCATCATACTTTGCTGGCTTTGCAAGATTTACTGTGAGGTCTACTACAGAAACATCAAGAGTAGGAACTCTCATGGACATACCTGTGAGCTTTCCGTTGAGGGAAGGAATGACCTTTCCAACAGCCTTTGCAGCACCTGTTGAGGATGGGATGATGTTGCCGCTTGCAGCTCTACCACCTCTCCAGTCCTTCATGCTTGGTCCATCGACTGTCTTCTGTGTTGCAGTTGTTGAATGGACTGTTGTCATAAGACCATCGACAATACCGAACTTGTCGTTGAGAACCTTTGCAATAGGAGCAAGACAGTTTGTTGTGCATGATGCGTTAGAAACGAACTGTGTTCCCTTTACATATGTCTTCTCGTTTACACCTACTACGAACATCGGTGTATCGTCCTTTGAAGGAGCTGACATTACGACATATTTTGCACCAGCGTTGATATGTGCCTGTGCCTTCTCTTTTGTGAGGAAGAGACCTGTTGACTCGACAACATACTCTGCTCCTACCTCGTCCCACTTGAGCTCGTTAGGATCCTTGCATGCTGTTACGCGGATTTTCTTTCCATTAACGATAAGAAGTGACTTCTCAACATCAGCCTCGATTGTTCCCTCGAAATGACCGTGCATTGTATCATACTTGAGCATGTATGCAAGATAGTCCACCGGGCAAAGGTCGTTGATTCCAACTACTTCAACCTCTGGGCGGGACATTGCTGCGCGGAACACAAAGCGTCCGATTCTTCCGAATCCATTGATACCGATTTTCATTATTTTTCTCCTTCTATAGATTGTTTTCCAATCGATAATATTATATCTGATTTCCTAGTTATTGATAGCACTTTTTCCAAAAAGAGTAAAGTTTTTTTCTTATATTAATAAGAACTCATCCGGCATAGCCCAGTTTCCTGAGGATTTCTTCTTGTTTTATAAGCATTTGCTCACTCTTGAAATCATTGCTCTGGTGGTCATATCCCATCAGATGCATAAGGCCGTGCAGCATCACACGAGTAAGTTCCTCTTCGAACGGGACGGAGAATTCTGCAGCATTGCGAGCGACAGCATCGAGGCTGATAAAGACATCCCCCAGCTCATTGGAAAGCCCGAAATCAGGGAAGGTATCATCATCTTTAAGTCTGAATGTAAGCACATCGGTAGCCTCATCCTTGTCCCTGTACTCGGCATTAAGTCTGCGTATCTCATCATCGCTGAGATATGTGATGGAGAAATCCCCCTCCACCTCAAGCTCCTCTATCATACGCTCCAGACGCGTTGTATAAAGGCTTATATCATCCAGTCTTCCCTTTTCACTTTCTGTAAAATCTATCTCGTACATCCTCAGTCCTTATCGTATTCGATCCTCTGATGGTCCCTGCCGATCAAGGAGCGGATGAACGTATCCTTGATCTTCACAAGGTCGGTAAGCGTAAGCTTGCTTGCAGAGAGCTGGTTATGGTTTATCTTGCTTATGATTATGCTCATTATGAGCCTGTCGTACTTCTGTGTATTCGGATTCTTAAGTGTGCGGCTTGCCGCCTCCGTGCAGTCTGCGAGCATCACAATCGCCGCTTCAGGTGTCTGAGGGATGTCGCTGTTGTATCTGAAATCCTCCTCATGGACCAGACTGGCTCCATCAGGATTGTTCTTCTTCGCCTCATTGAAGAAATATGTGATGATATCGTTTCCATGATGCTGGCTGATTATATCCAGGACTTCCTGCGGCAGGCCTATCTCCCTGCCTTTCTCAACACCCAGTTTCACATGGCTTTTTATGATTGCAGCCGAGAGGTTGTTGTTCAAATCATCATGTGCATTGCCCTTTCCACTCTGGTTTTCGATGAAATACTCGGGATGCTCCGACTTTCCGATGTCATGATAGAGGGCACCCACCCTTGTGAGCTCTGCATCCGCACCGATTGCTTTTGCAGCAGAATAACTCATATCCGCGACATTCCTTACATGGTTGAATGTACCCTGTGCCACCTGGCTGAGACGGTTCAGCGTAGGAGAATCGGTATATGAGAGCTCATGGAGACGGAACTGTGTCGGGAGGTTGAAGAACTTCTCAAGAAGCGGAAGGATGACAGAGACTGCGATGTATGTTAAAAGCACATTGAGGATTATGAATACGATGTTCGAAGCAAACGTTGCATAACTGTATCCGTTTATAAGGGAGAAGACAGCTGTGGCAAATGCAGCAATGAGAGCAGAATAGAATGCCTCATATATCACATCGATCCTGTTCGTACCCCTTCGAACAAAGAGCACCGACGCCTCGATTACAACAAGAAGAAGGAAGAATGTGTACTTGCCCGAAGTCGGGAAGAGCACAGCAAAACCGGCTGTTACGAACCCTACGGCGAAACCTATCCTCCTCTTATTCGTGATACAGGTGAAAATGACAGGAAGGAATAGGAATGGAAGAAGTGGATCTATCGTGATGCTGTCGGATGTAGAGAGTATCCATCTCATCAGAAGATAGCTCAATACGAGTATGAATATCAAACCTGAGAGGAAAAGGATCGAATAAAGCGGTATGCGGTACTTGTACTGGATGCATGAGATGAAATATACGATTGCAAATGCAAGTATCGTGAAAAGGAGGATTGCATCGCAGAGCAATGTTGCAAGAGGTATGTAGACCCTCATGTTGTTTATCTGGTCGATTATCCTCAAATCCTGCTCCGTGATTATCGTATCCCTTGCGATTATGAGGTCCCCTTCCCTGAGCCTGATTGATACAGGAGGTGTTGAAATCGCCGCATTCTCCCTCATCTGCTCGGTCTCAAGGGCATCGTAGCTGACGTTCGCCTTAGAGAGCATCCTCACGGCCTGGGCTATCAGGATTATGTTCGAATCCCCTATCTCCCTGTAGTTGTCGAAGCCGTAGTTTATTATGTATTCGTAGATATCCTCGATCATCAATAGTGATGATATCGAAACATTATCGACATAGACATCGTAATGGGGATCGATCCTTTCGGTTGTTATCTCCATGTAGCCGTCGTCCATCACAGAATCGAGCTCGGAGGAATCGTATACACCTTCAGTCAGTATGATCTTGACCACATCTTCAAGCAGACCTGTCACAAGGTTCCTGTCCTGAGTGCTCAGATTAAGGATGCGGTTTGTTATATCAGTATCGTCTATACCCGCATCACGCAGTACGGCATAGGGGCTTGTGGCACTGTTCATATTCAATGCCTGGACATAGCTTCTTGTCAGATTCACAGTCTGCAGTGTTGAAAGCAGATTCACAGAGAAGTATGGCAGCACGGCCTGGCTGGCATCCCTCCTCACCCTCTCTGTGGCGATCTCATCTATGAAAGTGACACTCTGGGGGGAATATACATCCTCATCACTGAGCTCCCCGGGAACATATGAGCGGCTCAACTCGATCTGCCTCATTGAGGAATTTGGAAGAAGCACAGGGATGAGCAGTCCAAGTATGATGCTGAGGACGAAAAGGGCGATGAATGCTATCTTCTGTGCATTTGTAAAATATGCCCATACATCTTTAATCATCTGATTTATCAAGCCCGTCCTCCTTCTGGTAAGCATTGACAATGTCCCTGACAATCCTGCTTCGCTGTGTGTCCTTACTTGTAAATTCTACAATGCTGAGCCCGTTTATTCCAGAAAGTTTTTTTACAGCATCGACAAGTCCCGACTTCTCCTTGAAGGGAAGATCGATCTGTGTGGGGTCCCCTGTTACAATCGCCTTGCTTCCTTCTCCCAGGCGGGTAAGGAACATCTTCATCTGGGATATGGTGGCATTCTGAGCCTCATCAAGGATTACTATGCTCTCCCTGATGCTTCTGCCCCTCATGTATGCCAATGGGCTTATCTCTATCTCACCAAGCTCCTCCATCCTCCTTATCTGGGCAAGAGGAATGAACACCTCCATCGCATCATACAGCGGCCGAAGATACGGGGAGAGTTTTGCCATCAAGTCCCCGGGAAGGAAACCTAGCGACTCACCTGCCTCAACTACAGGACGGGTGAGGACGATCTTCTTCTTTCGCCCGCTCAGTACCTCGGAGAGCGCATATGCGATCGCTAAGAACGTCTTACCCGTCCCCGCAGGTCCTGAAGCGAACACGACCTCGTTTTCGTATAAGGTGTTTATGTAGACCCTCTGCATGATGCTCTTCGGCCATACTGATTTCTGAAGGACGGATATCGAATTGACCTCTCCCGTATAGTTCTCCCTTAGATCCTCATATGCCATGAAGATATCGGCCTCTGAGAGGCTTCCTTTCAATGAGGCGTCCTTCTCAAGATGTCTGAAAAGAGGGATGAAGACAGGATTTTCAATATTGGAGGAGACGACATTGCCTTTGAGAGACAATTCGAGACCTAAAAGCAGTTCGATGTATGAAAGATTCCTGTCATTGGGGCCAAGAATCTTCTCAGCCCTGTCCTGGCTGGAAAACGCATAGGATACAACCAAAATCAATTACTCCTTATCCAATCGTCCCCGTCCATCTCCCAGCTTTCATCAATCTTCAGGTCAGGGAAGGTATTCCAGCTCAGATAAATACTGAACTGAGGTACGAAACGGTATACATCATCCGATAATACAACCGAAGAGGAGTAATTGCAATGCAGAGCCCAGTCCTGCATGTAATGCACGACCTCGAGATTGATCTGCGACATGTTGAAATTCGTATTGTATCTTCCCTCTCCGAAGAAATCAAAGCTCCTGACAAGGTCGTTGAAAAGTTCTGAAAGGCTGAACTTCCCTCTCTCATCCTGATAGGATGCGAAATTGTTGTTTGAACTTGTGAAGCTCAGACGGAAATCGAGGAACTCGGCGATGGAGAAGATGATCGAAGGGGTGATTGTGAAGCTTGAGGCCGCAATGTTCTGTATGTCGAGATTCAATGTCGATGAAAGCCCCAGGGAAAGATATATCCTGTTCTTCCAACCTCTGATCAGGATGTCATCAGCCTTGATACTCGCATTGACAGTATCGAGGGAAAGGGAGGAGAAAGGACCTGTGAAATCCACATAGCATGTGAAATAAGGAACACTCAGGATCGTCTTCAAAGAAGAGACATAGTTCTCAAGCCCGCTTGCAGAATCATAGCCTTTCCACTCCAGCTGCTCTGTGATGCTGTATGCCTTGTCACTCGTTCTCAGTGAAAACTGTGAGGATATCTCGAGGGGTCTGAAGAATGCATTTCCATCATAATCCGCACTCTGGTAGGAAAAAGATGAAGAGGCGATGATGTTGGTCCCGTTGTATGCCAATGAAAGCTTGATGAGATCCGAAAGGAATGCCCCGTCGTTCTCTTCATCATTCTGGAACCTGTATGAGAAGGATGTGGCGAAATCCCCGTATCTATAGCTGAGTGAAGGGGTGAGGCTTCCAGTGAGAGGATAGAGCGTGTAGCTTATCGAAGGTGTGAAATCACCTGCTGTAGTGCTGAACGTCTTTGAAAGTGAGATTGAATGCGTACTTACATGATCCTTATCGAATCTCCAGAGGCTATCTGTAGTCTCAAGCATCTCATCTGAAAACATACGCTCATGCTCATAAGCCCTGTTCGTAAGGCTGTACTTCAGCCCTATATATGGAATCTCCGCCTCTATTGTGTTGGTAAGGAGGAATTCATCAGACCAGGAGAGATCCTCATCATCCTCTTCTTTTTCATAGGTGTATAAAGGGGTGATTATACTTCTAAGGAGGAAATAGTCCCCCAGGTCGAGCTCTGTCGTAAGTCTTAAGGATGATGTCGATGAGAGGGAGGATGATGACTGCTCTCCGTCTGAATACTCCAGGTTGTTTTCTAGGTCCTGGTTGATTGAATATCCCATGCCGATGGAATAGGCGGCACCTGTATGCCCCTCTCTTATCAGGTCCTCATGAAAGACATCATAGAGAAGCGGATCGCTTAAAAGAAAAAGCTCAGCCTCATCCAGCTCCTCCTCTTTTCCCCCCTTATCCTCATATTCAAAATTGAAGAACGAGCCTGATGCACTTGCCGTCAGATTTGGCAGGTCGATGTAGTCGATTACATACTTATGGTTCCTGCTGTCCCAGGAATAGCGGCTTTCAGCTCTAAGCCTCGATATCGATAATGAAGAGAGGTAATCACTTCTAAGAGAGGATGGAAGGGAGTACTTTAGTTCTGCAATCCTTGAGAATGATGTTATCGCCGAAGAGTACGTACTTGGAAAGGACGGGGACTGGAAGAAAAGTGATTCGATTGAGAAAGATGTTATCCTGTTGCCGAAATCAACAAGTACGTTGCTGTCTGAGTAGATAGGATACGAAAGAAGGAGGGAAAGCCCGCTGAATGTATACGAGAGGCTGTTCTCGCTGTAATACCTGAAATTACTTTCATTGGCATTATTCGTATAGGTAAGGGCAACACCTGAGAAGCTGTCGAAGCCAAGGCTTTTGTCGAATAGGTTTATCTTTGTATCAAGACCGAGATGAAGCCCTGTCTCCTGGTAGGCATCGGCCATGACGGCCATATGGCTCTCAGAGGCATCAGCCCAGGACTCGAGTGCACTTAAATCCTGGTCCGCAGTATAGTAGGCCCCCCTTGGCAAGAGGTCGTCGGATTCATCCACATCAGAGAATATCGAAGCGAAAGAAGATGAATCGGAATTGTCTATGAGCTGCGAGTGTCCGAAGATCTCGAATGTAGTATTGAGGAACGCACCCCGCGTTGATGTGAAACCGAAGGAAGGGTTTCCTGTTATCCTGGAGCCGGGAAAGAAAAAGAACGGGAAATAGAATATCGGCACACGCCCGATATTAAGCACTGCATTCTCGATAAGCATATCCGAACCGGGAAGCATCGTAATCCTGCTGGCGGAAATGCTTGAGAGCGGGTCGTCATCGCTGCTCGCGATATATCCATCCTCATAGATCGCAGAACCGTTGTCGAAATATGTGAGCCGCTCTCCTACCGAGTATACGTTCACATCCTCCCCTTCGCTGTTCTTCCTCTCATTCAAAGTCGATGCGTTCTCAACGACGAGGTTCCCCTTCTCCCAATAGAATGAGACTATGTCGGCATCGATCCTCTGGGCGTTGTTCTCACCCAGGGAAGAGAAATTAACGTTTCCAAGTGCAACTATTAAAGAGGATGATGTGTCTATTACAACCTCATCACTGCTCATCAGCGTCTCATCATTCCCTTTTGAGAACGAGAGTTTTACATTGCCTCTGAGCGTGATGACACCCTGACTTGAGGAAAGGTAGTCTGCTCCCTCTATAAGGACAGAATATGTACCCTCCTCTTCCTCTTTCTCACTTACAGTCTCAAGCCCTTCTGCCTTATAGAGCTCATTTCTAATCATATCATCGGAAAGGGAGGTAGCAATGCCTCTCAAGGCAGCCATATTCCTCAGACTCTCTGAATCAGCATGAAAGATATCATGCACACTCAGTGCAGATACTGCATTCATTACCGCTGATAGATAGATGAGTAGGAATATGACCTTTTTCAAACAAGATACCTCTTCAGGAACTGTCCTGTATAGCTTTTCTCGACTTTCGAAATCTCCTCAGGGGTACCGGTTGCAACAACCTCTCCTCCCTCATCCCCTCCTTCGGGGCCGAGGTCGATTACATAATCACAAGTCTTTATGACATCAAGGTTATGCTCGATAAGAATGATGGTGTTACCCTGCTCTACGAGCTTGTTCAAAGTCTCCAGAAGTTTCTTCACATCTGCAAAGTGAAGTCCCGTCGTAGGCTCATCAAGTATGTAGAGGGTCTTGCCTGTGCTTTTCTTTGAAAGCTCAAGAGCAAGCTTCACCCTCTGGGCTTCCCCTCCCGAGAGCGTGAGTGCGCTCTGTCCGAGCTTGATGTAGTCCAGTCCGACATCCATAAGGGTCTCAAGCTTCCTTCTTATCTGAGGAATCGCCTCAAAGTGCTCAAGGGCTTCACGTACCGTGAGGTCAAGAACATCCGATATGTTCTTCCCCTTGTATTCGACCTGCAATGTCTCCTTGTTATAGCGCTTGCCGTCGCAGACATCGCATTTGACAAAGACATCGGGAAGGAAATGCATCTCTATCTTCAGCTGTCCGTCCCCCTGGCAGTTCTCACATCTGCCCCCTGGGACGTTGAATGAAAACCTCGATGCAGTATATCCTCTCGCCTTTGCCTCGCTCATCGAAGCATAGAGATTACGTATGGGGGTGAAGAGGTCGACATATGTTGCCGGATTGCTTCTCGGTGTGCGTCCTATCGGACTCTGGTCGATGTTTATCACCTTATCAATGTTCTCAAGCCCTGTAAGTCTCTTATATCCATCGAACTTCTCACTTCTCTTATTAAGCTTGTCCTGAAGTGCCGGCAGGAGAATCTCATTTAAAAGTGTCGACTTACCGCTTCCAGATACGCCTGTTATGACATTCATGCATCCAAGAGGGATCTTGACATTTATGTCTTTGAGATTGTTCTTCTCGCATCCGTCGATTTCTATGAAGTGCCCGTTGCCCTTCCTTCTTTCTCTTGGCACAGCGATTGTAAGTTTTCCCGCAAGATACTGTCCAGTGACGGATGAGTCTACTTTTGCAACCTCTTCAGGTGTTCCTGCAGCTACAACCTCCCCTCCAAGACTTCCCGCCCCAGGACCAATATCGACAAGATAGTCCGCAGCCCTGAGGGTGTCTTCATCATGCTCGACGACAATGACGGTGTTCCCCAGGTCCCTCAGGTGCTCCAGTGTCCTTATAAGCTTCGTGTTATCTCTCTGATGCAGACCGATCGAGGGCTCGTCGAGGACATACATGACACCTGTGAGGGCACTTCCTATCTGGGTTGCCAGCCTTATTCTCTGGGCCTCTCCTCCTGAAAGAGTTGCAGCAGCCCTGTGCAGTGTGAGATATCCCAGTCCGACATCATAGAGGAACCTAAGCCTGTTCCTGATCTCCTTCAATATCTGGCGGGCTATCTCCGCTTCAGTCTCATTGAGCTTAAGATTATCAAAGAACTCAAGACTTCTTCTGACACTGAGTTTTGTGATTTCCATGATATTCAGTCCACCTACCGTGATGGCAAGTGCATCAGGACGCAGCCTGTTGCCATGGCATTTCTTACAGACAGAGACGCTCTGGAAGCTTTCAAGCCACATCCTTATATTCATTGAGAATGATTCCCTCAGCCTTCTCTCAAGGTCGTTCAGAACCCCTTTGAACTCCTCGGAGTATTCTACATGTCCGCTTCTGGTCTTGTGCTCGACCTTATAGCTTATCCTGTCCTTTGTCCCGTATAGAAGCTTATTGAAAACATCGGGACTGAGTTCATTGAACGGGGTGTCGAGCGAGTAGCCATAGAATTCGAAGAATGCTTTGAACTTGCTTTTCTCAAATGTGCCGTTTCCACTTGTCGCAATCGCACCCTGGTTATATGACTTGCTCCTGTCGGGGATTATCTTATCGACATCGAAGGTCTTGTTGAATCCAAGGCCGTTGCACTCAGGACATGCTCCAAAAGGATTATTGAATGAGAAGAGACGGGGTTCAACCTCTGCAATCGTGATTCCGCAATCAGGACATGAATTCTTCTCACTGTAGATCTCTACAAGGTCATCCTCATCTACGTAGTACACCTCGACAAGGCCATCGGACATCTGACAGGCTTTCTCAATGGCCTCGCTGAGCCTCATCCTGTGCTCGAAGTTGTTCCTGATTCTGTCGACAAGGATAGAGATGTTATGTTTCACATTCTTATCCAGGTCGGGAATCCCCTCGTCTATGCTATAGATGTGCTTGTCGATAAGTGCTCTGGTGTAGCCGAGCTTGACAGCATCCTCGATGATCTTCTTGAATTCTCCCTTCTTTCCCCGTGCTATGGGGCTGGATATCATGAGCCTACCGTTCTCCTTATGGGAGAATATGATATCTATGATCTGATCTATGGACATCTCAGAAATGAGACGCCCGCATCTGGGACAGTGCTTTTCACCTATCCTCGCCCATAAGAGCCGGTAGTAGTCGTAGACCTCGGTAACGGTTCCGACAGTGGAGCGCGGGTTGCGGTTGGTCGATTTCTGCTCTATTGCAATCGCAGGGCTAAGCCCTTCTATGATATCCACATCGGGTTTTTCCATCCTTCCAAGGAACTGACGTGCATAACTGGAGAGGGACTCCATGTAACGACGCTGTCCTTCTGCGAAAATCGTATCGAATGCCAGGCTGCTCTTTCCTGAGCCTGAAAGACCTGATAGTACGACAAGGGAGTTCTTTGGAATCGTAAGGGAGATGTTCTTCAGGTTATGCTCCCTTGCACCTTTTATGACAAGATAATTACTTTCTGCCATTCTCTATCGCCTCAAAGAGAGCATCCTCTGCATTCTCGATTGTAACTTCCTTGACTAAGACACCCTTAGCATACAGAAACGCCTTCCTTCCGATTCCTGTCAGGGCATAGTCGGCATCCTTGGCCTCTCCCGGCCCGTTCACCTGGCAGCCCATCACCGCAACTGTGATATCATCATCAAGAGCCATGAGCCTTGGCTGAAGGAGCTCGACCATCCTTCTTGAGTCGAACGTATGCCTGCCGCATCGCGGACAGGAGACAAGACGGACCCCACCTTTCTTCAGCCCCTGCGTCCTAAGTATTTCGTTTGCTGCGACGACCTCATCCTCGATCTCCCCTGTTATCGAGACCCTTATCGTGTCCCCGATATGCTCACTAAGGAGGCATCCGAGTGCCCATGATGAGCGTACTGAGGAGACGATGGCACTTCCTGCCTCTGTAACGCCGAGATGGATCGGATAGTCCGAGATGGATGTAAATCTTCTTGCAGCATCCATCGTCACATCTATGTCACTTGCTTTCAATGATACCACTGTGTTCTCAAAACCCCAGGACTCGAAATCATTGATGTACTCCAGTGCGGTCTCCACCATCAGGCGCGCCTTATCCAACCCTTTCTCATTTTTAGGAAGTGAGCCGGAGTTAAGCCCTATCCTGATCGCCCGCCCCTTGTCTTTTGCGGCAAGGACGACCTCTTTTGTCTTCCATCTAGCACCGATGTTGCCCGGGTTGATCCTTATCTTGTCTGCACCATGCTCAAGGGCGCTGAGTGCAAGCTTATAGTCAAAATGGATATCTGCGACCACAGGCATGACGCTGCGCTTTGCAATCATGGAAAACGGAAGTGCATCATCCTCGCTTGAGTAGCTGAACCTTATCAGGTCACAGCCCATTGCACTCAGTCTTCCGATACGTGAGACGAGGCTGTCTATATCCGCATCTACAATCGACGAATCATACATCGTCTGAACCCTTACAGGATTTCCACCTCCGATTGCAAGGTTCCTGACATGACAAATCTTCTTACTGAACATAGTTACCCAAAACGAATTCACTCACCTCGCTTCCAGGTGCTGTCTTCAACAGATATGGTTCTCCGGGAAGGACAAGGCATCCATCCCCCGCACTTAAACTTACAACCCCTGTGACCTCATCGGAGGAAGGAAGCTCCCTCCATGTGGTTGCAATCAAACATGAGCCTGAGAGAACTTCAAAAAAACGGGAGCACTTCCCATCCACCATGAAGGACCTGCTCTCTTCTGCACTCCTACCTTCCATCGATGGAAGAGAGGCAAGCTGCTCATCGAGAAAAGTCATTTTCACAAGCTCCTTACTTCTAGCTTTAACCATGTGCAATATCGTATACGAAAAGCGATAAAATTTAAATACGGGATGCATTATGATAAGAAGCTTTCCATTCTTCCTCCAGCAGGATGGACTTGTCCCAGCAGACAAAAAAAGGTGCTGATGAACACAGCACCCGGTTTTGGAAAATAAGAATGTCCTTAAAGGGCAAGAAGAGAGAAAACAAGTGTAAAGAGTGCGACGGTCTCAACAAGTCCGATTACGATGAAGTAGTTCGCCGTACCCTTTCCAGTCTCTCCGAGGCTGTCTGCCGAGCATGCAGATACCTTTCCCTGGAAGAATGCTGAAAGACCCATTGATGTTCCGCCGAGAAGTCCGACGAAGAAACAGAGCATCGGATTCGTACCACCTTCAATAGCACTTCTGATGAAGTTCATCAGGAGGAAGCCGTAGATGGTCTGGGTCAAAGGGGCACCAGCGAAAGCGACCATGATGAACGGTGCGGGCTTTCCCTGTGCATAGCACTTCTTCCAGGCACCGACAGCTGCCTGAGATGCGATTCCGGCACCAAATCCGGATCCGATAGCAGAGAAACAAAGAGCACATGCCATTCCGATATAAGCTAGGTAAATCATTTAAAACTCCTTTCTACCTAAATTATTTTTCTTCAACCTTTCTAAAAGGGTCGTATTCGTATCCGGACCACTCTATGCCGAGCTGACCGGAGAATTCGAGTAAGTTAAGTCTTACACCATGGACTATCACAGAAAGCAGTCCCATAACTATATTGAGCACATGTCCAAGGATTATAACAACAACTCCTATGGGCATGAAACCCGCACCCATGTCATTGAAACTCTGAGCTATAGCAAGGCTCGCCATTCCGACTGCAAAGAGTCTTATATAGCTCATTATATTAGACATGCATGAAACAGTATTGAGGAAGGTCGTGAAGAACCCTCCAAGCCCGGCAAGAAGACCCTTTACAAAAGGTATCCCCGGAGCTTGACCTGAGAAGCAGCATACGAGGAGAAATCCCGTAGCGACTCCGATCACGACAAGACGGAACGGACATGCAGCCCCTATTACAAGATAGAGCACCAGGAGATAGAGCAATACGATGTCTATCAGCCAACCCAGGTCGGCAACCCACGACAAGTCCTTCCGAGGTACCTTGTGGATTATATTCAGGACGCATGCAAGCGAGAGCTGAACAGCACCAAGGATGAAACAGAACTTCATAAGCATGTTCTGGGCCCAGTCGGAATCGACTCCGACGACATCAGGGAAGTTCGTCACAGCAGGAAGTATGAGCTTCTGCAGAAACGGGAACTTCAAGAGGATTGCCTCAGAGCCGAAATACGTACCGGTGAGAGCACCCCAGATGATCGTTGTGAAACTGAGTACATACAGCAGTATGTTGATATCACTTGCTTTCCTGTTTTTTATGTGCATGACAATTGCCGCGATGAGGAAGACTATACCATATCCTGCATCTCCTATTATCATTGCGAAGAACAGTGAGAAAAAGAGAAGGAAGTATGTCGAGATATCATATTCCCTGTAGCCCGGTACGACGCCAAGGATGTCGAAAACAGGTTTTATTATCCTCACAAATCCTGGATAGGTCACAAGGGTCGGAGGATTGTCCTCATCCTTGATATCATCAATCAGATACGCCCAGGAAAAAGAGAGAGCCTCTTTCTTGAAGTCATCTATCCGTTTTGCAGGAATGTATCCTGTGATGTAGATGACATCCCCCTCCTCGAATGCAGAACTCTTGACATTCTCAAACCTGATGTTCTCCTCCCTCTCCCTTATCCTCTTAATCCATTCATGCTCATACGGAAGATAGGAGCGGAAAGTCTTTTTAATCTCGGCAAGCCTGATGTCATCAAGATCGAGCTTCCTGGAAACCTCTTCAAGGCTCATGGAACCAAGGAGGAATTCAATTGCCCCCGAGCCCCTCATCTCGCTGTTTACAGTCATGACAATCGACTGCTTTCCTCTTTTGAGTACGATGGATGTGAACTCATCACTATCCTTTATCTTCCTGTAGTCCTTGTCTGAGATAGTGTAGAAATGGAGGTCGATGTCCTCTTTCCTCAGGGATTCCACCAGAGATGGCTCGAGATTGCCGAAAGCCTCAAGCCTCTCCTTCTCCACGGTAAGACGGCTTATCTCCTCAGAGAGGGCCTTCTTCTCCTCAGAGAGTGCCAGAAGCGCCTTCTCAGTCTCATCAAAAGAGACTTTGAGCTCAAGAGAGTCGACCTTCTCTTTCTTTTCCTTGACCTCTTCAAGTTCCGCAAGGACCTTCTCAAGCTCTGCTTTCTTCGCCTCTTCTAAAACGGCACCTTCGCTTTTTAGCGTCATGGATTCAATATGCATCAGTCCCAGGCGCCTAAGCTCCTCTGTGGTGGATTGCCTTCTCTCCTTCAAAGAGAAAATAGTCACTTTCTTCATCGGTTCAATCATATCAACCCACCTTGGTAAGCTTTCTCTTGGCGATCTTACCACGCACTACGGCCTGAGTCTGCTGATCCTGCAGATAAATGCCGATAACCCTGATATTCTCCTTCGCCTCTGGGATCTTCACCTTTTCAAAAAGATTGACCCTCTGCGTAGTCACTCTCAGCTCCTTCTCAAGAAGCATGACCTCCTCCTTCAGCGTTGCAATCAGAGCATCGTACTTTGCTATGTCGCAAAGAGAGAAGATTGCCCCATCGACCCAGAGTGGATATTCATCAAGGGAATATCTTATATCCTCGAAGGTAAGGGAGTCGAAGACAGGAACGGTGACACCTGCCACGTTCGAATATGTCTTCTTTATCTCTTTCACCTTTATGAG
>DVIF01000032.1 GCA_018711525.1 Candidatus Ornithospirochaeta stercorigallinarum | reverse complement strand
ATTGCATTTCCATTAATTAGATGTTTATACATATTATCTGTCGAAAGAAGATAATGAGTCCTCATCATCCCTTTTACTGGAGCTAGGGCCAAATCAGTTGCAGCAAAACAAGAGAAAGCCAAAACAATTAGCAATATGGTAAATAAAGTAATCCTTTTCATACTTCAGCCTCCACAGTTACTGTAACAAGTGCTGAATACTCTCCTCCTGGAGCCTTATCAAGAAGACCTTGCCCACCAGAAGAACTAGACTGAGTAGCAGAACCAAATTTAAAGTAAATTAAACCATCCAGAGTTCCAACGAAACGGCTTTCATAACTTACATCAGAAATTAGATTGAAAGAGACTCCAGAATTATGAATTGAATAATACTCTTCATCAGATAAAACATTTGAATATGCAGGAGGTGTTGCTGTATCTGTATTTCCTTCGGACTTTATTACAAAAGCTCTTTCCCTTGCCGTTGGATTTGCAGCATCTACGGCATAATATGAAAGGGAATAAACAAAGCATAAATAATAAGGAAGGGTATCTCCTGTACCATGTTTCAAATCAGATGCTTCAACTTTTATTGAGAAAGGTACATTTGTCAGAAGAGACCATGATGCGACCTGTCTTCCATTTCTGTTATAACCATAGCTGACAAGAGTATCATCAACATTGAAAGGCATTCCCATGATATATGCCTGAGACTGGGATGCGATTGGAGAAACATTGACAAACAAAGTAGTTCCAACACCAGCCTGGACACCTATTCTCTTGGATTGTACGGAATTCGCAACACCAAAAAGGACAGAAGAGACAAGTAAGACTAATAAAGTAAGAATAATAAACCTTTTCACTCCATCCTCCTTAATTCTTTGTCAAAGTTACCGTTACATTTGTTTGATATCTTCCATATGTCTTAGAATTCTCATAGCCTGAACGATCTATCAACAAGGCAACACCGCCCCTTTTGTACCAGATATCATTATTAGTGTTCTCGACATACCAGGTATTTTTCAGTTCTGCTCCATTCTGTTTTGGTCCGGCATCCAAAGTCTCAGCATCGTACGTTTTAATCCATTCACCTTCTTGGTAATACCACTGTTCTTTTAAAACTGCCAAGCCGTTTGTACTGAAGGTCACATTTTTCAATGCCCATTCAAAATCGATGGATGCATTTGTTGTGTCATTTGTAAAAGGACCATCTGCGGAAAGGCCTAATTCAAAACTCCCAGCTTGCTTAGATTCCACGCGATATGAGAAAACAACGATTTCAGGATCCTCTCTAGTCAAATCCCCCAGTAGCTCTGATAAATCTGATGTCAGATTCAGTTCCTTCCTCTCATCACCGAGATATCCGAGATTTGTTTCATAACTTGAAGAATCTGTTGTAATGGCATCAGTTATGTAAAGCAATGTAGGGTTATCATCAGTGACGTTGTTCTTATATGCCTTCAAATAGAACGTAGCAGTATCACTTACAGGAGTGTTGCTATATGTTCCAGATAAAGCCATTAGAAGTATTAAGACAAAAAGCATTATCTTCTTCATACAGCCACCTCCATCGGATAGAGGATGTTCCAGAATGCCTCTGCTGTGATTGCCTCAGTGCTTTCAATGATATATGCACCTGAGTATGCATCAGATAGTACTGTGAGATCTGAAGGTGTTATGTTCTCCTTCATCTGTACAAGGGAAGCATCCTCATCCGGCATATCCTCGACACTGAAGATATAGAGATACCACTCTCCATCGACTCTGACATCAAAACCATAGAGTCCAGGCTCAAGGGAGTTGTTTATTATGATTCCCATACCATCACTGAATACGTAATCTTCTGTAAGTTCTACATCAATTCCTTCATCTGTAATCGTAACCTTGGAAAGTGGTGAAGATTCATTGATCCAAGGTGTTCCATCAGGAAGGGTTGCAAATACAGCACTTGAGAACTTCTTCTCAGCCTCCAAGCGGAGAGCATAGCCACCATGTTTTGTATCAGGGATCACGTAGTCAAATGATTCTCCACCAAGAAGCGAGTCCTCATCCTGACTATAGAATGTAAGAGCAGAATTAGATGAAATTCCAGTATACATTCCAGTATTGAACACCGTCTTTATCTCCTGGCTCACAGATGATCCCACAGAACCTACAGTAAGGGTGTTGCCTTTTAGTGCTCCCTTCTGCTTTACAAGGATGAAATCAGAAGGAATAGAAGAAGAGAATGCGATAAGTCCGTCTGCAAACACACTCGATGTCGAGAGGGAAAGGCTTCCAGATCCTCTGTTCATGTATCCTGTCTGATTAAACAAATCATATGCATTGAATGCAGCAGAGAAATCGAAGATGTTTCCTCTGTATGAGTAATCCGCATTGAGTGAGTATATGCCACTATCAAGGTAATTGTTGGAGTACATCCTTGTATAGACAGAGTGTCTGTCGTTATAGTAGGAAGCGGCAACAGAGACATCCTTTGTGCTTGCATTTGCGTTGATATTCGCACCGCCGAAGCTGTAGGAGCCATAGACTCTTCCATAGACGTTGGGATTGCCATCGAATGTGCCGCTGGCATTGACACTGGCTGAGAATCTCAATCCTCTTGCAGGGTTGAGGCTCAAGGACCCGGAAGTCGTCCATGAAGATGTACTTCCAGGCGCATATGTCCCGGAAAGCCCGAGGCTCCAGGAGAAGATGCTGAATGCTCCCGAGAGGTTGATGGAGCCTGAGAGCCTGTTCTCAAACTCACTGTTCAGGCGGTAGGTAAGAGAGAGGTTGACACCACTGAGGGCCCTCATCCTTGTAGCAACCTGATGTGACGCCCTCAGATAAAGCTCATTGAATGTCATATTGCCAAATCCATCAGCTATTGAAGAGGCGTTTATATTGTACCTTGTAGTACCAAGGACATTGGCATGTGTCATTGCAAGAGCAGCACTCAGTGATGGATTGAAAGCACTGTTGTTAGTTGCATTGTTCATTGCAGCGAGGGTCAAATCAAGAGTGAGGTTCTCAGTAACTCCCGCCTCGATATATCCAGAGAGAACAAGGTCTCTCAAATCATATTCTGCAGACCTTCCATTGAAGAGCGGAATACGGAATGCACCCTCAGTCTTTGTACTGAAAGAAGAGACCATGTTCCTTGCTGTTGTGAGAGATGCTCCATAGTAGATCTCTCCTACAGAAAGAAGAGAGGATGCGTAGTTGATATCCATCTCGATCTCAGTCGGGGCAGATCCATCAAGAGGGCTGATGACGACAAGAACATGGTTTGCACCGCTATAAAGGAGGAAATCTGTAAGTCTGTAGCTTCCAGCATCAAGGGTGCGACGGAATATCTCCCTACCCTCGTTGTAGATTCTGACATCACTTTCCTTCTCAACATAGAGCATCCTCTCGATATTTCCGCTTCTTCTTGCGCCGTTCGGTCCATACTGGTATGCCTTGTCGAATCTTATTCCGATATTAGTTCCTGGAAGGGAAAGAAGATTTCCTGATACATTGCCAACTGCAAGTCTTATCATGGAATCTTCGAAGTCATGATAGAAATAATAGTTTCCAAGAGAAAACCTGAAGTAATCCGGTGTGAAATTCATATTGTAGTTGAATACGAAATACACATCCTTGAGCCTTGCTTCATTGTAGGAATTGAATGTGAAATAAAGCGAAGGCAGGAAATCCTCTGTTGGATATATGTCGAAACTTGCATTAAGGTTATATCTGCTTCTCAGGACAAATGTAGCAGGATCAAGAGTCGGAGCTCCTGATATCGGGCGTCTTGTCATTCTGAAGCCTGAACCTCTTATGCTGATTGTCTGAATCGGCATATCGGATGGATTGAAATAGAGGTCTATCCTATATTCAGCACTATCGAACTCGGTATCGACATCCATCTCTTCAAGATAATCGAGAGTGAAATAATCACCTTTATATCCATCGAGGCGGTTGAAAGCCTCATCAGTAAGAAGGCCGTCGACATATCCCATCACTTCATTCTTCAGGATTGAAGGTTTCTCATTTTCAATCATCGTTGTGACAACACCTGCATAGTTGTCGTTGAGATAGAGATCCATGTAATAGATGCCATCTGCCAGAAGGAGTTCATCCTCTCCTGCGATATAGAATGTAGCCCAGAAGTCTTCTTCTGCCTGCTCCCTTGCACTTTTTTCTGTAAGTACTGCAGATGGCTCCAAGCTGAATGATGGAACAGAAGGCACGGGGATTTCCCTTACTTCAGAAGATGCAACGCTTATGCTTGGGACTTCAGGGACCGGGATATCAACCAGTTCTGATGAAGAAACGCTGAGCTCTGGCACAGAAGGAGGTACCACCTCATAGAGGCGTGGGATGTAATATAGGATTTCAGGCGTTGATGGAACTCTGATCTCTTCCATATCACCTGGCGTGATGGTCTTTCCTTCTTCCTCCATACTCTCTTCCCCTGCAGGTATCGTGTCTTTTTCCTCTTCAACCTGCTCTGCATCATCAGAGACTACAGACAGAGTCTCCTCCTCTTCTTCTACTACGGTTTCCTCTTGCTCCTCAGGCTCTTCATAGGGCGTCCCTTCCCCGATCAGAGTCTCTTCAGAGCTCTCTTCTTCCCCTGTCTTTTCTTCTTCAATCAAATCCTGAGGGAGGATCTCCTCTTCCATTTCAGGGGGTATGGAAGAAACATCTCCATCCCTCAGGGAATCAACAGTCTCGGTGGTGCCTCTATGGGCACCGAAGTATGCAATACCGATGAAGATGAGAAGAAGAAGCATCAGAAGATACAGAAGAACGACCTTCCTGCTTATGCTACCTTTCTTCTCCCCCTCGAACTTCTCCCTGAGGAAAAGTACGAGTTCGGCATCCGCATAGGTGAGGAACAATAGAAGCATCACAAGGGACACACCATCCCCTGCAACCTCATAACCTGCTCCGAGCACCTCCCATGCAGTCGTGGCTGTCACAGCAGCCAGAACTATGAGCAGCACGGAAAGGGCTATGAGGAGCGCAAGCTTCCTCCTATTCATCCTCTACCCCATCTATCAACTATGCTGAGTATGAATAATCGTATCCTACTTCAGCTGTGTAGCTGGAAGCGCCGCTTAACGCCTCCGGTATGTCAATGACAATCCTGAGCGTACTTCCGGCAAGGAGGTTCTGCCCGTTGATTGTTCCCATCTCTTCCTCACTGAGGGCATATGAAGCGCCATTGTCACCTGTTACAGTCACACTAAGGCTGTTGAGCATCTGATGGACGCTTCCAGTATTTTCAATCCTGATTTCAAGCTTTCCCTCTTCATTCACACCTGCACTTGCGCTCACCCTCTCGACAACACGTGAAGGTCGTACATATGCACTCGTTGAATAGACAAAGAGGAAAGAGATCATCTGTCCTGACTCCTCTTCACTTGCACCTACAGAATAAGGAATCTGCTCGGATATGATCCTATATGCCATCTCCCTTGTAACCGTCTGAGGTCCCCTGTACTGGACACGTACCAGCTGTGAGGACTGTGGACGGATTATCATACGCCTGGGCTGGATCTGGAAATATGCGGAGGCATCCTCCGTATATTCATTTCCATCCAAATCTATGTTCCTTGAGTATGCATTGATCTCTATAGCTATCGGGCTGTCCGAATCATTGGTTATCGTGTACACGCGCGCGGAACCTGCCCCTGTCGGATCATAGGTAGCACTTAAAGGTGACAGCTGATATGCAAAAAGCGCTGCGGAGAAAACCATCAATATAGAGATGAGAAAAATAACCTTCTTCACAAATCCCCCTTATATATGACCAAGGTCGAAAATCAAATTATCAATATCTATTCTTATGTTCCAAAAGAAATTTTTATATGTAAACAGAAAAGTACTCTAACAGCCAATGTATACCCCCCCCCATTTGATTTTTCAATTATTCTAATTTATCTATATAGAACAAAGAATTAGCTGGAAAAAACTTTTTTTAAAAATTTTTTAATAGTTTTGAAACTTCCTTTAATAATGACATAAACTTACAACAAAAAAGCTGTATTTTAGCAACTTATGTCATAAGTTTTTTAAAGAAATTGAGATTTTTACATTTATTGAAGAATCTTGTTTTTTTCGAATAATTATTTATTTTCAAAGGTAATACATCATTTTCTTAATTTTTCATTAAAAAATATTGAAAATGGTTTTCAGAGCCATATATGTCATAAGATATGTGATTCCAAACACTATGGTCTGTAATCAGATTCATGTAGGAATACATTGATGAGGGAAGCTCCATGCGATTTCAAATTCAAAATGAAGAAAACTTTTACCAAAGGAAATCTTTTCCGAGAATTCCCTCAGTTTTAACTTTGTGGTTTCACATCTTTTTCTCTTTATATTTATTCTCTTTTTGAAAGAAAGCCAAGGTAAGAGAGATGCTCTATATCGAGTTTTGGAATTCCTAGTTTTTTAGCAAAACTTTCTGCAGAAAGCGAGCAGAGCTTTGTTCTTGCTGCAGGTATGGATTTCTGTTCTGGAGTGAGTGTCATTCAAAGCAGAAGCTCCATGTATCTGCGAAGGATGTTCGCTATTTGGAATTTCTCCGCATATTCCATGAGAAGATTAAGATTTTCTCTTTCTTTTCGGGCGATATATGCTTTCATGACAGAGCTGAACTACTTTATCTCCATTGAGTTCATCAATCAGAGCATCCTCTCTAAATATATACCCTTCCCTATTCTCTCAAATCCATTTTCATGAACAGAATGCAGACGAAGGCAATCAGGTGGGTAAAGAAGTTCTGTCTTGGTAGATTGAGGGCGAAGAATATATCGGCAACGATGAACAATATGATGGTAGCAATGGCAATCAGGCCTGCAACTTTTCGCTTTCCAATCATTCTGTACCTCCGATGTTCGACTTCTGGTTCTCTATGTACTTTTCCACGCTTTCCTCTGTGATTGCACCGACACTCCCGTAATAGCATCCCCGGGACCATAGGCATGCTCCCCAGAACCTGCGCTCTTTCAGTTTCGGAAAGGATGTGAAGATGTGTACCGCAGAGATTAATTTAAGAGTACTTGCTATTGAAGAGGGCGTATTATCGGGAGAGGCTTCAATGAAGAGTTGGACATGCTCAGGCATGACCTCCATAGCCTTGAGTGTCCAGCCATACTTTGTACAGGTCTGTGCCAATATGGTCTTGGTCTCCACATCCACTGCTCCGGTGAGCATAGGATGCCTGTACTTCGTGCCGCAGACGATATGGTACTGCAAGGCAGAGACAGAATTATGCTTTTTTTGAAAAAAACTTTTTGAATCGAGCTATGTTACATA
>DVIF01000031.1 GCA_018711525.1 Candidatus Ornithospirochaeta stercorigallinarum | reverse complement strand
CTGAGTTCTTCTCTGAACGTTATCCTGAAACGGAAGGATGGAAGCTCAAGGGAGCGAACATAGGGATGGACAGGAAAGGAAGGGTGTTCGTCAATCTCATCTATGAATGCCCAGATCCTGTAATTGAAGAGAACAATGATGGGAAGATAGTTGGACTGGACAGGGGTGTCTACAATATTGTTACGAACTCTGAGGGAGTCCACTATGGAGCGAAGGATGCAAGGCGGGTGAAGAGGAGATACAACCATGTGCGCTCTGAGCTGCAGGAGAAAGGCACCCGCAGCGCGAAGAGAAGGCTGATGGCCATCTCCGGCTGCGAGAAGCGGTTTGTCCAAGACCAGAACCACTGCATTTCCAAGAAGCTTGCCAACACTGATGAGGATGTGTCCGTATACGTCCTTGAAGACCTGTCATCCATGAACATGCAGAGACTCAAGGGTAAGAGCAACAAGACCATGAGGAAATGGATATCCAACTGGTCATACTCCGATCTCGAGGCAAAGCTCAGCTACAAGTGCCAGATGAACGGCATAAGGGTGGAATTTGTGGATGCACGCAATACGAGCCGGAAGTGCTCGGTGTGCAAGACGATAGACAAGGCTTCGAGGAAGGGAAACAGATACGTATGCAGGCATTGCGGAAGCAGAATGCATGCCGACACGAATGCCGCCATCAACATCCGCGACAACTACATTACCCGGGCCCAGAAGCCTAGGCAGGCTGCAGTCAATCAGCCGTATGGATGGAGTGCCATAGGTAAACCGGAGACGGAATCTGTGGATAAAACACTCACGTCCAAGCCTTCAGGCTTGTCCTGAAGGTCGTTGACTTGAAGAGCTGCATTGCCCACATCATTCTTATGTATGACTGGTAGTGCGATGCCTGTTCCAACCTCCACACCGAGGGAATGCTTTCCCCATGTCTTATACAGCCCCAGGTCTAATCTGAATTCAGCTCCGAAAACAAATAGTTTTTCATCATGGGTGACATTGATGGCAGCATCTGAATCCCCATCTGCTCCCATCCATGATCCAGATCCGAACTCAAAATAAGGAGAGAGGGAGAGTCCGACATAGCTTTTTGCTCCCATGGAGGAAAGTGTGATCAGTAACAATAGTAAAACAGCTGCTATCTTCTTCATAAAAACTCCCCCTAAGAAAATCTTAAGGGAAGTTTTCATAAAACGTGAAGGAATTATTTTGCCTCAAGTGGTTTTATATTCCTCTCATATACCCTGAGATAGAAGACGAATGATAATGCGATACCGACGATATCTGCTACGACGAATGAACCCCATGCTCCGTTTATCCCCCAGATCTTACTCATTACGAATGCTGCAGGTACTAGGATTCCAAGCTGTCTGAGAATCGAAGTGATCATGGTGTATACTCCGATTCCTGTTCCCTGGAATGCAGCTCCAAGGGCGATTGAGATGCTTGCAGGAAGGAAGCAGTAGGAGATGATCCTCAGTGCAGGAATTCCGATTGCATTCATCTCCTTAGATGAGTTGAACATGCCAAGCAGCACCTGTGGCAGGAACTGGAAGATAAGGAAACCACAGAACATTATGCTGAATGAGATTATCGCACCTTTTCTGACTGTCTCTGTTATCCTGTGGCGGTTCTTAGCCCCGTAATTGAATCCTATGATAGGTATCATACCTGCTGAAAGTCCGAATATCGGCATGAAAACGAAGCTCTGAAGCTTGAAGTATATACCAAAAACAGAGATTGCGGTTGTGCTGAGGGCTATCAAAATACCATTCAGTGCACTAACCATTATTGTTGATATGCTGTTTGTGATGATGGTAGGGACCCCGACTGCATAGATTTCCTTGATTACGTAGCCCTCGGGTCTGAAACCTTTCATCTTCAGATCGATATGCTTACCTTTCTTGATGTAGTAGACGGCAAGCAATGCTGCGAGGATCTGACCGATTACTGTCGCAATAGCCGCACCAGCTACACCCATTCTGAAAGTGAATATGAATATCGGATCCAGGATTATGTTTGCAATCGCACCTACCGTCTGTGTGATCATCGGATGGAATGAGTCGCCGGTTGCCTGCATGATTCTCTCACATGTGACTTCTATGAAGATTCCTCCCGATGCGATGAGACAGATCCTGGCATATACGACCGACATGGATAGGAGTTCTGGATCTTCTGTGAAGAGGGCGAGGAATGGTTTTGCAAAAAGGAATGCAAAAAGTGCGAATCCCAGCCATGTCATGAATGCCAGGAATACTCCGTTCTTTCCTGCCTTGTCCGCTTCATCCTCTTTACCTTCTCCGAGTCTTCTGCTTAAGAGGCTGTTTACACCTACTGCTGTTCCTACAGAGAACGCAATCATAAGGTTCTGCAGGGGGTATGCAAGAGTTACTGCTGTGAGTGCCTCTTCACTGAGCCATGATACGAATATGCTGTCTACGATGTTGTAAAGTGCCTGGACAAGCATGCTGATCATGATTGGAAGACTGATTTTCATTATGAGCTTTCCGATAGGCTCATAACCCATTATATTACCTTTTAACTCTGTTTCTTCCTTTTCTGACATAACAGCATATTTTGTCCGAGCCAGAGGAAACTGTCAATATAATAGGAAGTTGATTTTCATGTAAATAGTTAACATGCCGCTAAATATGATATACTTGAAATCGATTGGGGAAATTAAATAGAATCAACCAAGTTGAGGGATTATTGAATGATAGTATGTAAGTTCGGCGGCTCCAGTGTTGCTGATGCCGCACAGATAAAGAAAGTAAAGGCAATCATAGATAGTGATAAGAACAGGAATGTCCTGGTAGTCTCCGCTCCTGGAAAAAGGAACAAGGAGGATGAGAAGATTACGGACTTGCTGTACAGATGCAATGAGATGGTTCAGAAAGGTGAGAGCTGCAAGGGTGTCTTTTCATCCATTCAGAAACGTTTTCTTTCCATCGCTGATGAGCTGAAGATAGACAGCAAGGCACTTTTGATGCAGCTTGAAGAGATAAGGCAGCATATCGATGCCGGGCGCGGTGCTGATTATGCTGCAAGCAGGGGGGAATACCTTTCTGCTTTCATTATCAGCCAGTATCTTGATTTCGAATTCATAGATGCTGCGGATTGCATCGTCATCAACTCCGATGGTACCGTCAATCCGTTCAGTTATGATAAAATCCACATGCTGGTGGACAACTCCAACAAAAGGGGATTTGTCTTCCCCGGATTCTACGGGTCTACGAAAGATGGAATCATTAAGACTTTCACGCGAGGCGGTTCGGATATCACAGGAAGTGTGGTCGCACGTGCGGTGAATGCAGAGCTTTATGAGAACTGGACCGATGTATCAGGCTTCTTAAGTGCCGATCCCCGTATCGTCGAAGATGCAAAGACAATAGAGACGATCAGTTATAATGAAGTCAGGGAGCTTTCCGATTATGGTGCATCTGTCTTCCATGAGGAAGCCATCGCCCCGGTTGTGAAAGTCGGGATTCCTATTAATATCAAGAATACCAACCGCCCAGAGGACAAAGGGACGCTTATCACGCCGACAGCAGAGGCGGAAAAGCTTGCTGGAGTTTCCGCAAAGGGTGGACTTTCGAGAATCAAAATCAGGAAGCTCATGCTTTTCAAGAAGCAGGGGATGCGTCATGCGTTGCTGACGATGCTCCACATTTTTGGAATCCGTCCTTCCTTCTCTCTTTTCGGCATAGACTCCATTGTATGGTTCTATGACACGAAGATGGCATCTGAGAGTATTCTCGATGCTATGTGTGAGCGTCTTAAGAGTGAATTCGAACTAGATGAGGTGACTGTCGACCATGGACATGCGATACTCGGTGTGGTCGGTTCTTCTGTTCTTAAGGATGGCACTTACATAAAGGCTGCAAAGGCACTCAGTGATTCTTCCGTGAAGGTCAGCTTCCTCAACTATGGAGCAAGCGATGTCTCTTATTCATTTGGTATAAGGGATGAAGATAGGATGAGGGCTGTACGTGTCGTATACGACGCTCTTTTCAGGTGAAAAATTATCATCATTACTTGGAGGCAGGTACTACTCCTGCCTTTTTTTAGAAAAAGAAAACGGATAGGAGAAATCCTATCCGTCCTCAATGGATGATTTATAAATCTTAGCGGATTCTCATCTCTGTCTCTGCGTCGAAGAATCTTGCCTTCTCCATATCGACAACGAGAGATACCTTTTCGCCGACTTTCGGTGTGATTGATGGCTCAATCTTACCTACAACGTTTGCCTTGCTTGTAGCAACGTGGACCTGAGTCTCGGATCCAAGTGGCTCAACAACGTTTACAGCGCCATCAATAGTCTTTCCATCAACAGGTGTGTGAGAGAACTCAACATCTTCCGGTCTGATACCGAATGTAATATCCTTGCCTTCGTATGGCTTGAGGAAGTTAGCCTGTGCATCAGTTACCTTGAGGCGGAATGTTCCCTCCTCAACATATGTGCCGTCTGCTTCCTTCTTTACAGTCATTGTAAGGAAGTTCATTGGAGGGGATCCGATGAATCCTGCAACGAACTTGTTATCGGGCTCATTGTAGAGTTCGAGTGGTCCTCCGATCTGCTGGATTACACCAAGCTTCATAACAACGATCTTGTCTGCCATTGTAAGAGCTTCGACCTGGTCGTGTGTAACGTAGATCATTGTAGCCTTCAAGCGGTGGTGAAGTGCGGAAATCTCAGCTCTCATCTGAACACGGAGCTTAGCATCGAGGTTTGAAAGAGGCTCGTCGAAGAGGAATACCTTCGGCTGACGAACGATAGCTCTTCCTACAGCAACACGCTGTCTCTGTCCGCCAGAAAGAGCCTTTGGCTTTCTGTCGAGGAGCATCTCGATGTCGAGAATCTTAGCAGCTTCCCTAACGCGCTGGTCAATCTGGTCCTTAGGGAACTTGCGGATCTTAAGACCGAATGCCATGTTATCGTAAACGGTCATGTGAGGATAGAGAGCATAGTTCTGGAATACCATAGCAATATCTCTATCTTTTGGTGGAACGTCGTTCATGAGCTTTCCATCAATGTAGAGCTCTCCAGAAGAGATGTCTTCAAGGCCGGCAACCATTCTGAGGGTTGTTGACTTTCCACATCCTGAAGGTCCTACGAGAACGACGAATTCCTGATCTTCAATGTCGATATTAACGTTGTCTACAGCCTTAACACCGCCATCATAGATCTTGCAGATATTTTTCAATACAACTGCACTCATTTGTCTCTCCTTATTTTGCTATGCATTTAGTCTATGCCCTCATTTTCCATCCCGTCAAACAAAATTTACGGAAAAAAAGGAGAAAATTTATGAAAAAACTATTGAAAACGCCCTTTTGTTGACTATATAATCATTTTTAGTCAAAAAGAGGTAATATGCCGAAAACATATACGGAGACGGAGAGGGATAACATACGCAGGGACCTCAGGAAAGCCGCTTCCTTATGCCTGAGGAAATATGGGGTCAGACATACTACTGTGGATGAACTGGTGCATATGGTGAACATTCCAAAAGGCACTTTCTATCTCTTCTATCCGAATAAGGAAAGCCTCTTCTTGGATGCTCTTGTGACTTTTACGAAAGAGGAGGAAGGAAAGTACCTTGAACTCCTTGAGGAGCTCGATGAGAACCATATAGTGACAAGCCTTACTACGGTGTTCTTTGAAATGGCAATCTCTTTTTACAACAGCGGTCTGTATCGTTTCCTTGATGATAACCAGCTGGCAATCGTGATGAGGAACCTTGATGAGACTGATAAAGTCAGATTTGAAACATCCAGGACATCCTTCATTACAAAGATATTGGATTACTTCTCGATCGATGATGAGGACGACATATCCGCATTCAGTTCTGCTTTCAATTCAGTATTCTACCTTATGCTGCATGATGACGAGATAAAAGATTTTGAAAAAGCCCTCAGAACACTTATCCGAGGGCTTGTACTTCAATTGGTGGAATAGGGAAGGTCAGTCTTCCTTCTTCTCCTTTTCCCTGTCTTTTCTGCCGTCTTCTTCCTTTTCCTTGACCTCTTCCGGCTCGAGTTTGCTTACAAGGGCTTCGACTATCCTCTTGTCTTCAATCTTTGTTACATGTACCTTGAGGCCGAATACTTCGACTTCGATTTCAGACCCGTCTTTCGGGATCTCATTGAGGCATGAGAACACCATGCCGCCGACAGTGTCGAAGTCGAGCTCCTCATTTGGAAGATCCATGTCCAGAGCCTCTTCAAGGTCTTCTACAGGAAGTGTGCCTGAAACCTTCCAGAGGTTGTCTCCGAGCTTAACAAGCTCTTCCTCCTCCTGCTCGTCGAACTCGTCATAGATGTTCCCTACGACTTCTTCAAGTAGGTCCTCCAGGGAAATAAGGCCGCTTGTCTGTCCGTATTCATCTACGCAGATTGCGATATGCTGCTTCTTCCCCTGCATATCTGAAAAGAGCTTATCCGCCCTTATCGTGTCAGGAACGAAATATGCAGGCCTCATGAGGTCTGAAACCTTCTTCACATTGTCATCTGTGAGAGAAAGAAGGAAATCCCTTACATTGAGGATGCCTTTGATATCGTTCAGATCCTCGTCGTAGACAGGGAATCTGGAACGTCCGCTTTCCTTGATGAGTGAGAGTATTTCCGCATTCGTCATTCCAATCTGCACAGCCCAGATGTCGCTGACACGTGTCATGATTTCCGATACAAGTGTGTCGTTCAGTTCGAACACGTTCTGAATCCACTCCTTCTCATCTTCCTCGATTGAGCCGGACTCGCCGCTTGCATCAACCATGAGGCGGATATCCTCCTCTGTCGCAGTCTCTTCTTCTGCATTGGCCTTGAATCTGAAGATTCTGAGCACTGAGTTCGTGCAGAACGAAAGAAGCCAGATGACAGGGCGCATTATCTTTGCAAGTACGTTCAGTACACTGCAGCAGAAACGTGCAACCCCTTCGGCTTTCTGCTGTGCGATACGCTTTGGAACGAGCTCTCCGAATATGAGGGTGAAGAACGATATTATAATAGTGATTATGAATACGGAAATCGTATTGAGGGTATTATAAGGTATCGTGGCACCCCATGAGATGAAGACCTTTGTCAGTTCTTCTGCAAGCGTGTCCGCAGCAAGTGCAGAACCCAGGAATCCTGCAAGCGTGATTCCTATCTGGATTGTAGAGAGGAAGTTCGATGGGTTTTCCACCATCTTAAGAAGTATGTTGGATTTCTTATCCCCTTCCTCCGCCTGCTTCTTGAGCTTGTTGTGATTAAGTGAAATTACGGCAATCTCCGCTGATGCGAAAAATGCATTTAATAAAATAAGTATTGCCTGTACTAGTATCTGTCTAGGTATTGATACAACCGTTTCCATTTTATCTCCTCTGAATTTTCTTAGTTTTCCGTCCTGTCCTAGAATCAGGAATCAGAGGAGTAGTTTTGCATTAACGAATCTACGCAAGTGATAAGGTACGTCAGAATCGTTTACTTTGGTATTACTACCAGGGCCTTCGTCCACTTTCTGTTTTATTCCTTGCACTGATCTCTGTGCGGTAAAAAGATATTAAAAATATATAGTATCGAATTATATTCAGTCAAGAGATACGCTGTGGTATGGAAAATGAAAAGGCACCCCGCATCATGAGGTGCCTTGAGAGCAGCAGAGGGGAATCGAACCCCCATCACGAGCTTGGGAAGCTCGGATAATAACCACTATATGACTGCTGCGCGTTAAATCAAATATAAACGAAAATGTATGTTTTGTTAATAGGTAGTTTGTAATATAAATGGTTTGATTTGATGCAAAATTTTCTTTACGGGAGTATTCAACGCGGGGTAGAATGGTTATGAAAATATACAAAAGGAGTAGAAAGGACTATGAAAAAACTTTTAGTTCTGGTAATGGTGCTTCTTTCGGCATCATTGGTTTTCGCAGCAACAAGAAGTGTAAATGCATATACGACACTTGAAGAGCCTCTTGCGGCGGCACTCTTTGCACGCTTTGAAGAGGAGACCGGCATCCATGTCAACTTTGTCAGGCTTTCAGGTGGCGAGTGTGTTGCCCGTCTTGAAGCTGAGAGTGCAAATCCTCAGGCATCCATCTGGGTCGGAGGTGTAGGGCTTGATCATATCACAGCAAAGAGCAAGGGACTTACAACACCTTATATCTCACGCTACAGCTCAAAGACACCAGCGGAATTCAAGGATCCTGACAACTACTGGATCGGACTTTATGTAGGTCCTCTTACGTTCGTAACAAATCTTGACAGAGCTGCTGAGCTTGGACTTGAAGTTCCTCACTCATGGGAAGACCTTACGAAACCTGAGTACAAGGGTTACATCCGCATGGCGAACCCGAATTCATCTGGAACCGCATACAATGTAATTACGACGATCCGTTATATCTTCAATGAGGATGAGGATGCGATGATGGATTACATGAAGAGACTGGATGCGAATATCGACCAGTACACAAGAAGCGGTTCTGCTCCTGGAAAGAGTGTAGCGACAGGAGAAATCCCAATCGCCATCGGATACGCTCATGACCAGGTCAAACTGAAAGTCGAGGGCGCCAATGTTGAAATCACAGCTCCAAGTGAGGGAACAGGATACGAGCTTGCTTCAATGTCTCTCGTAAAGGGCGGTCCTGATGCTGTAAATGCAAGAAGACTTTATGACTGGATCATCAGCGATGCCGATGCCCAGGAAATCTTCACACAGTGGTATGTGGTTCTCGTAGCAGAAGGTGCTGCAAAGCATCCAGATGCCCTTTCAATCGATGAAATCAAGACTGTGAAGCAGGATTTCGCATGGGATGGAGATGCTGCCAACAAGGAAAGGCTCCTCGACTGGTGGACAACCGAGATTGGAAACAAGCGCGGTAATTAAGGTTCGGAACTTTAATATCAAAAGGCCTGTTCCTGAAGGGCAGGCCTTCTTTTAAGTAAAACGAAGACAAGGAAATTAGATGTTTACGAAAAAAAGAATCATACAGTTCTTGGCTCTTGCCGTCACATTCCTTGCCGCAATCATCTGGATCTACAGCCAGCTTTCTTCGAGTTTCGAAGAATATGTGGAAGAGCGGAATTTCAATGAGATAGAACTTTTCGCCCAGACGAATCCAGAGGACGGGGCAAGTGATGAAGAGCTGAGCACATGGCTTAAAAGTGTGTCTGAGATGATACCAGGTGCGAGAAGCGCCTATCTGGAATATGATTTCGATACCTTCAATTTCGTTGCCTCCCTTGGCAGCCAGCCTCTGCTTGACCTGTTCAATGCCAATGCGGCGACACCTGCTTTCATTGAAGCTACGGACAGCTGCTACTATCTTGTTCCAATGAGGATGAATACAACATATCAGGTGGATTATTCACTCGATCCTGATGATACGGTTTCAACAGTTGAAAACAGCATCCTGTATTTCATCCCTATAGTGGACGAGACGGGCTATCAGGCATCGGGGGCGATCATGATTGCTGTTCCTGAGATTGCGGCAACCGGGTTTGAAAGCCTTCTGAAAACACTTCTGATAATGCTCTCGGCGGCATTCATAATAATCAGTTTCATAATAATGTTCACACGAGACCCGATGACAGGGTTCCTTGTTCTCGCCCTGTTCGTCATCGTAGCGCTTTTTGTGGCATTCCCTCTTTTCGAGGCGGTGAGGCTTTCGTTCCTTGTGAACGGGCATCTGAGTTTCGAGACATGGAAGGCATGTCTTTCTCCAACATATCTGCAGGCTCTATGGGGTTCTTTGAAACTGGGAATCCTGACCGCGACGAGTTCGACTCTGGTCGGTTTCCTCTTTGCTTTCCTCATAGAGAGGACAAGCTTCAAGCAGAAGAGGCTGATGACGACGTTGGCGACCATGCCGATGATTTCTCCTCCGTTCTCGCTCTCTCTTTCCATCATTCTTCTTTTCGGAAACAATGGACTTATTACAAAGCAGCTGCTGCACCTGAATACTTCAATCTATGGTCTTGGAGGCCTTGTAATTGTTGAGACGATCGGCATGTTCCCGATAGCATTCATGACCATAAGCGGAGTACTTAAGCAGATAGATTCAACGGTGGAGGAGGTCGCACTGGACCTCAGTGCTACAAGATTCCAGACATTCAGGACAATCACGTTACCTCTTGCAATGCCGGGAATCCTATCTGCCTGGCTGCTGGTGTTCACTAATTCCCTTGCAGATTTTGCAAACCCTCTCCTCCTTTCCGGAGACTACAGGGTTCTTTCAACTGAGGCATACATGATTGTAACGGGAAGAAACAATCTTGGTGCAGGTTCGGCTCTTTCCTTCCTCCTTCTTCTTCCAACCCTTACAGCATTCCTTGCCCAGCGTTTCTGGGTGTCGAAGAAGAGCTTTGTGACGGTAACAGGAAAACCGAATACAAATCTCACAGAACTTACGAATGCTCCGGTCAGAAGAACCCTTACAGCTCTTGCATGGGCGATTATGGGATTCATCCTCTGTCTGTATCTTACGATTTTCGCAGGATGCTTTGTTCGCAACTGGGGTATCGACTACTCCTTCACCCTCGACAACTGGGGAGAGGCTCTGAGTCGTGGGTGGACCAGCATCAGGGATACCGTGCTCCTTGCAGGCATTGCGACTCCGATTGCTGGAATCCTTGCGATGATCGCTGCAATGTTGATTGTAAGAAAGAAGTTCCCAGGAAAGAGAATCCTGGAGATGCTCATAATGACACCGTATGCGATTCCTGGAACTCTCATAGGCATCGCCTACATACTTGCATTCAACAAACCACCGATCCTTCTTGTGGGAACCGGTGCTATTATTGTAATCAACTATGTCATAAGGGAGCTTCCTGTAGGTGTTGAAAACGGTATCACAGCACTGCATCAGATAGATCCGGCAATCGAAGAGGCTGCCTCCGACCTTGGTGCGGATGTTACTACTGTGTTCAGGACGATTGTACTTCCTCTTGTGCGTCCCGCGTTCATCTCTTCAATGAGTTATACGTTCGTGCGCTCAATGACGGCAGTAAGTGCGATCATATTCCTCATCAGTGCACGCTGGAACCATCTTACCGTGCTCATATTCAACTTCAGTGAGAATCTTCGCTTCTCTCTTGCAAGTGTTCTCTCTACAGTTCTTATTGTGATAGTCCTGGGTGTCTTCTTCCTGATGAATGCACTCGTAAAGGACGATAAGCTTACTCAAAAGACGATATCTCCGAGGTGAAAATGGAAAATAAAAGTGTTGCTGTAACGCTTGAACACGTTACGAAAAGATTTAAAAACGTTAAAGGCAAGGCGGATGTAATTGCTGTAAATGATTCTAATTTCGTCATCGAACCGGGAGAGCTTGTAACCCTCTTAGGCCCTTCTGGATGTGGTAAGACCACAACGCTGAGGATGGTCGCAGGATTCGAGCTTCCGACAGAAGGAAAGATTTATATCGGCAATGAGGATGTCACGATGCTTCCTCCGAACAAGAGGAACACGGCCACGATGTTCCAGTCTTATGGACTCTTTCCGCATATGACAGTATTCGATAATGTCGCATATGGGCTGAGACTGCGGAAAGTCGATGAGAAGGAGATCAAGGAGAGGGTGGAGGAGATGCTTAAACTCCTTGGGCTCGAAGGCTATGGAGACAGAGCCCCAAGTAAGCTTTCCGGAGGTCAGCAGCAGAGGGTCGCTCTTGCCCGTACCCTTATTGTAGCCCCTCAGGTCCTCTTGTTTGATGAACCGCTATCAAATCTTGATGCCCTTTTAAGGGAGCAGATGAGGGTCGAGATAAAGAAGATTCAGAAGAGTCTCGGAATAACTGCTATATACGTCACACATGACAGGGTTGAGGCTATGAGCCTTTCGGACAGGGTCATCGTGATGAAGGATGGATTCGTACGCCAGATAGGAAAGCCTAGCGAGATATATGAAGAACCGAATTCACGTTTTGTCGCAGGGTTTGTAGGAAAAGCCGCATTCTTCCCAGTGAAGGTGACAAGCGAGGACAATGGCAGGTTCAAGACGCTTCTGGACGGAAGGGAGGTCGATGTCCATAGTGCGGCTCCGGATGTCAAAATAGGAGATGATGCTGTGATAATGGCACGTCCTGAAAGTCTCAGGCTTGTGGATAGGGGTGAAGGGAAGTTTGATGCCAAAGTGAAGCTCAATGTATATCTGGGAAACAGTATCGAGACATTCCTGGAAACAGATTTCGGTGAAGTCCTTGTGGAAATAGACGATCCGAAGGTCAAGAAGGTCTATGGCGAAGGAGAGGATGTCTCTGTGGACTTCGATCCTGGAAGGGTAAGGCTGTTGGGTATCAGCGAAGATTAGTCTTTTTCTCCCCTCGAATGTTTCGAGGGGACTGTTTTTTCTCTTTCAAAATTTGTATAGTTGAGTATCAAAATCATTGGAGGATGATAGTGGCGCTAGCTAATCATGATTTAGTGGTAGTACTTGATTTCGGTGCACAGTACAGTCAGCTCATTGCCCGGCGTGTCAGGGAGTGCGGGGTGTACTCGCAGATAGTTCCTTTCAATACCCCGGCCGAAGAGATAAGGAGAATGAATGTAAAAGGAATAATCTTTTCAGGCGGTCCCGCTTCTGTTAAGACCCTGGGCTCTCCTCGTCCCGATGAGAAGATATTTTCCCTTGGCGTACCTGTATTGGGAATATGCTATGGCCTTCAGGTCATGTCGCTGATGCTGGGCGGAGCAGTGGATTGCCCGGAGAAGAAGGAGTACGGGCTTGCGAATATCAACATAGAGAAGGCTTCTGCGCTCCTGAAGGGGGTCCCTCAGAACAGTCAGGTCTGGATGAGCCACGGGGATTCGGTTTCGTCCATGGCTCCCGGTTTTATGTTGGTTGCAGATACTCCTAACTGCCCTTATACGGTTGTCGAAGACGCTCATAGGAAGTTCTATGGGGTGCAGTTCCATCCTGAGGTGGTGCATTCTCTTGACGGAACAAGGATGATAAGAAACTTCGTCCTCGACATCTGTGGATGCAAAGCAGATTGGAACATGGGCTCATTCATAAATGATGCAATTGAAGATATAAGGAAGACGGTAGGTGACAGAAGAGTCCTTTGTGGTCTTTCCGGAGGAGTCGACTCATCCGTTGCCGCAGTACTCATCCATAGGGCGATAGGAGACCAGCTCGTATGTGTCTTTGTAAATAATGGCATGCTCAGGAAGAATGAAGCAGAGAGTGTGCTTGAACTCTTTGGGAAGAACTTCAATATGAATCTCCATTATGCTGATGCAGAAAAGGATTTCCTTGATGCATTGAAAGGGGTGACGGAGCCGGAGACAAAGAGGAAGATAATAGGAAGGCTCTTTGTCGATACTTTCTACTCGGAGGCAAGAAAATGCGGAGAGATATCTTTCCTAGCCCAAGGAACACTGTATCCGGATGTGATTGAATCAAGAAGTGCTTTCGGTGGCCCTTCCAGCACAATCAAGAGCCATCATAACGTAGGAGGCCTCCCAGAAGACCTCAAATGGCAGCTTCTTGAACCGCTCAAAGAACTCTTCAAAGATGAAGTCAGGGCACTTGGAAAAGAGCTTGGACTCCCTGATGAACTTGTCAATCGTCATCCATTCCCAGGTCCTGGACTCGGGGTGAGATGTATCGGTGAGGTTACTAAGGAACGCCTTGATACACTTCGTGACGTGGATGCAATCTTCATAGAAGAGATAAGGAAAGCCGGATTATACGATAAGATATGGCAGGCCCTCGCAGATCTTCTGCCTGTAAAGAGTGTAGGAGTGCAGGGGGATGAGAGAACATACCGTGAGGTATGTACGCTCCGTGCTGTAACAAGTGAGGATGCAATGACAGCAGACTGGTACAGAATGCCATATGATGTGATGCAGAGATGTGCATCCCGCATTTGTAACGAAGTCAAAGGTGTAAACAGAGTACTTTATGATATTACGAGTAAGCCGCCAGGAACGATAGAATGGGAGTGATTCCAATTTGTCTATAATAAGAAAATCGTTGTAATACAACGAGTTGTATTATGACGATTTTCTGTTTTATGTCAGTTATCACTATTATTTCAGATTTTTCCTGCCAAATTCCTACCAGCTGAAAACCTTTAAAACTGGTATACATATTATCTGTATTATCTAAGTCCTATTTTTATCTTTTATGACTAAAGGATTTAGTTTATTGGCCTATCTATCTTTTCAAATGGATGAAACCCTGAATTCAGTTGTCATGCAAAAATACTCTTAGTTCTTTAAATTATATCTTAATCATAGTGTCAGGAATTCCTATACTTCAGTATCGTCAGTTCTTGTCAAAAAACTATCAATACGCTTTGTCATCCGTTTGAGTGGATGACAAAGCAAAAGATCTTATCTTTCCAGATTTCTCATAGCTTTAAGCTTTGAGAAAATCACACATACAAGTACTCCCATTACACCGATTACAGCGAAGAGGAATGCTGCCCCTGAGCCTTTTCCTGTCCCGAACAGCTGATTGAGAACAGTGTTTGATTTATCAGTCATGAAAGGTTCAAACACCTCATCTACCAGGAAGCCTCCTGCAAGATAACCCAGTGGTATGGTGAAGAACTGGAGCATGTTCCTTGCTGAATACACTCGACCCTGGATGCTAGATGGGATCTGGCTTCTCATCAAAGCATCCAGATTGGTGTTCATCACAGGGATGCAGAGCCATCCGAGGAATGCTCCTACACACCACATGATAGGATTCCGGAAGAAGGCAAGCATGAAGTTCTCGGTGCTCATCGAGATGAAGAGCGAGAGGATTATCATTCTCACCCTGCTTTTGGGTGTTGGCAGCATTGCTGCGATTGCACTACCGATAATCATCGCTATTCCTGCCGTGGACTGTACTGCAGCCAGTACGCTTTCATTCTCAAAGCTGAGAATCATGGCGGGAAGAGCCGCATTATAGATCGAGGCTATGAAGTTGATCGCAGCAAGGAAGAGTATCACCTGGAGTATCCCCATGTTTGTTCTGAGGAAACTTAATGCTTCCTTCAGATCTATCATGATATGACTGTCTTCACGTTTCTCACTCTTCATTTCCGGAATCCTTACGAATAACAGAAGCGAGAGGAAAGCCACAGTGAATGTGGAGAGATCGACGATGATTACAAGAGTCAGCCCTCCAACGGAATACAGCGCCGTTGCGATTACAGGGGAGGCCATGTTTATCACGCTGTATGCAAGTGCATTGAGGCTTCCTGCTTTCTGGTACTTGTCCTCAGGTGTGACGAGGGTGGTGGCGACCTCGCTTGCCGGTTGCTGGAATGTCTGTGCCGTTCCTGT
>DVIF01000030.1 GCA_018711525.1 Candidatus Ornithospirochaeta stercorigallinarum | reverse complement strand
ATTATGGAGTTTGCCAAAAGAATGGACTACCATAGGCTTGGTCTTGCTTTCTGCAGAGGCCTGAGGAACGAGGCCCGCATAACCTCCAGGATCCTCAGGGAAAACGGGTTTGATGTCATAAGCGTAATATGCAAGACAGGCGGCATCGATAAGGATGCCATAGGTATCGCCCATAAGGTCCATCCGTGTGAGTATGAGCCGATGTGCAATCCAATAGCTCAGGCTAGGTTCCTTGAGAAGGCGGAAACTGAGTTCAATATTGTTCTTGGCCTTTGTGTAGGGCATGACAGTATGTTCTTCAAATACAGCCATACTCTTGCAACCGTTCTAGCTGTAAAGGATAGGGTGACAGGGCATAACCCGCTTGCGGCAATATATAACAGTGAAGGATATTTCAAAGATAGATTGAAGGTGGAAGATGGAAAAGCTTGAAAGTAGGACAACCAAGGAATCGATAGCATCCCAGCTAAGGACTCTGATTTTCTCCGGAGAGCTTGAAGATGGTGAGGAGATTACGCAGAACGAGGTTGCTGAGAGCCTGGAGCTATCTAGGATGCCGGTGCGTGAAGCGTTCCTTCTTTTGACGGAAGAAGGTCTTCTTACGAGACTTCCGAATCGTCATATCGCTGTAAACGGGATGACCTTTCCCCGCGCCGCAGCGTATTTTAAACAGCTTATTGCTTCTGACTGCATTGCAATTGACTACATGAAGAGCTTTGAAAATATATCAGATGAGATTCTTTGGCATAGAAATCTTCTCTCTGCAAGCTCTGATGCTTTGATATCATCAATCTGCACAGCAGCTCTCAGAGGATACACCGAGTATTTTTTCTCTAAGAAACATGATGAGAAGAGACTATCCATTTTAACAGGAATAGGAGAGTCCCTTATCTCTGGGGACATGGAAGGTGCGAAAAAGAGTTTGAAAGGGGAGTACCTTGATATGATAATCTCCCAGTTGGAGGTGGAATTTGCTTAAAAGTCTTAGACCCATCGAGATGCTTCCTGCAAGAGAGCGTGTTGCATCAGCCCTTAGAAAAGCCATTATGAGCCAGTATTTTAGAAAAGGGGAGGAGCTTAGCATAGACAAGGTCGCCGCAATGCTCGGGGTATCTGCAACTCCCGTGAGGGAAGCCTATCAAATACTTTCCTCAGAAGGACTTATAAAGCTTAGACCAAATAAAGGGGCAATCGTTATCGGAATGAACGAGAAATGGGTTCGTGACCATTTCGGAGTGCGTGCCGTCCTTGAGGCGGAAGCCGCACGCCTTACTGCAATAAGGGCGACAGACATATCAAGTCTTGAACAGATAGTTACAAAATCTGGAAATCTTATTGAAGATGGGGACTACTCCTCATATGCCGATTTGAATCAGGCGTTTCATCTTGCAATATGGAATCTATGCGGCAATGAGAAACTGAAATCAATGGTATCAAACCTGTGGAACGGACTTTCCCTCGGTGCGAGAGTGACCGTTGAGGATTATGCAAGGATATCAATAACAGAGCATATCGAGATTTTTCATAGGATAGAAGAGAAGGATGGGGATGGAGCTTACAGGCTCATGTACAAGCATATAATCAGAAGCATGGAGAGCATGCTCACTCATCTTTCAGAAGAAGAGAGCGGAAATTAAATTTTTTCTTGACAACCTGGAATAATAGTATATTATCGTAAATAAATGGATACAATATCAAAAATCAGATATTGAATTTAAGGAGGGATATATGAGTTCTGCTGTTATCACACTTTTATTTCTGGTTTTTGCAGTAGTGATGTTCGTATGGGAAAAGCTTCCGCTTGCCCTGACCAGCATGATTGTATGTATTGGTCTTGTGCTTACAGGAGTTCTTGAGCCTGCTGCTGCTTTCTCTGGATTCGTGGACACGAACGTAATTCTGTTTGTCGCTATGTTCATCGTTGGAGGTGCCTTTTTTGAGACAGGCATGGCCGACAGGGTAGGAGGGCTTGTGACAAGGTTCGCAAAGACTGAGAGACAGACCATCGTAGCTGTAATGCTTGTCACCGGTCTTATGAGCGGTTTCCTTTCAAACACAGGGACTGCTGCTGTATTGATTCCTGTCGTTATTGGAATCGCATCAAAGTCAGGATATTCGAGGTCGAGACTGCTTCTTCCTCTTGTATTCGCCGCGGCCATGGGAGGTAATCTTTCTCTTATCGGAGCACCTGGAAACATGATTGCACAGAGTGCCCTTCAGGATGTAGGACTTAAGTTCGGATTCTTTGAATATGCTTTTACAGGTCTTCCACTCCTGATTTGTGGTATCGTATATTTCGCTCTTTTCGGATACAAACTCCTGCCAGATGCATCGAAATGTGTTCCAACCGACACGATTTTCGATGAGAAACCCCAGGCAAAGGATGTCCCTGAGTGGAAGCAGTGGGCGAGTCTTATAATCCTTGTCCTCACGGTTCTTGCCATGATATTTGAGGATTTCATCGGGATCCCACTCTATGTTTCAGGATGTATCGGGGCTATTCTCCTTGTCCTTACAGGAGTCATGACTGAGAAGCAGGCATACAAGAGCATCGACATGCAGACAATCTTCCTCTTCGGCGGTACTCTCGCCCTTGCAGAGGCTCTTGAGACAAGTGGTGCCGGTGCGATGGTCGCTGATGCCGTCATAGGGCTCTGTGGATCCAATCCTTCCCCGTTCATACTTACATTCGTTATCTTCATGATTGCCTGTGTCCTTACAAACTTCATGAGTAATACGGCAACAACAGCTCTCCTTGTTCCTATTGCACTAAGCATTGCTACAGAGCTTGGAGCCGATCCGAAGGCAGTTCTCATGGCAACGGTAATCGGAGGAAGCTGTGCATATGCAACACCTATAGGAATGCCTGCAAACACAATGGTAATCGGTGCAGGTGGATACCGCTTCATGGATTACGTCAAGGCGGGTCTTCCTCTGATTGTGATTGCTATAGTAGTGAATATGATTCTTCTTCCTATCTTCTTCCCGTTCTTCCCGGGTTGATTGAATATAAGTGAGGTTAAATATGGAAAACAAAACAGAAAGAGAAAAGATGACTCATCTTATGGCATCATTCATCTCATATGTCTCGAAGAAACTTCCTGATGATGTAGAGAATAAGCTCGCAGAGCTCAGGAAGATCGAGACAGGTGATCTGGCGAGCACCATCTATGACACAATGGCTAAGAACCAGAGTCTTGCATGGGATCTGAACCGTCCATGCTGTCAGGATACAGGTGTCCTGCAGTTCTGGGTCAAGTGCGGCACAAGATTCCCTCTTATAGATGAATTGGAGAGCCTTCTGAAGGATGCTGTTGTAGAATCTACGTTCTCAATGCCTCTCAGGCATAACAGTGTCGAGACTTTCGATGAGTATAATACTGGACGCAATGTCGGAAAGGGTACTCCGACCGTTTTCTGGGATATAGTTCCGAATTCCGACAAGGTCGAAATCTACACCTATATGGCTGGTGGTGGATGCACTCTCCCAGGAAAGGCTGGAGTCCTGATGCCGGGAATGGGTTATGAAGGGGTTACGAAGTTCGTTCTTGATGTAATGACGAGCTATGGGCTTAACGCATGTCCTCCACTTCTTGTCGGAGTAGGAGTTGCTACAAGCGTGGAGACTGCTGCTCTCCTTTCCAAGAAGGCTCTTATGAGGCCTATCGGAAGCCATAACAGCAATGAGCGTGCCGCAGCTATGGAGAAACTTCTTGAAGATGGTATCAACTCGATCGGCCTTGGCCCTCAGGGTATGGGTGGAAAGATGTCCGTGATGGGTGTCAATATCGAAAATACAGCACGTCATCCTTCTACAATAGGAGTCGCTGTAAATGTCGGTTGTTGGTCACATCGCCGTGGTCATATCATTTTCGATAAGAATCTCAACTATGAGATTACCACACATTCAGGAGTTACATTATGAGCGAGAAGAAAATATTAACAACACCAATCAAAGATGAAGATCTGAAGGATATCCATGTCGGGGATATCATATATCTTACAGGACATATCGTCACCTGTCGTGATGTAGCTCACCGCCGACTCATTGAAGAGAAGATGCCTCTTCCTGTAGATATCAGGGGCGGAGCTATATTGCATGCCGGTCCAATCATCAAACCACTTGAAAACGATAAGTTCCAGATGGTTTCAGTCGGTCCGACCACAAGCATGAGGATGGAAAAGTTCGAATATGAGTTCATCAAGGAAACAGGGGTGAAACTCGTTGTCGGAAAAGGTGGAATGGGTGAGGGAACGCAGAGAGGATGCAAGGAGTTCAAGGCTCTCCATTGTGTATTCCCTGCAGGATGTGCAGTACTTGCCGCAACAGAGGTTGAGGAAATAGAGGATGCGCAGTGGAGGGATCTCGGAATGCCGGAAACCCTATGGGTATGCCGTGTAAAGGAGTTCGGTCCTCTTATCGTATCAATCGACACCGATGGACGCAATATGTTCGAAGAGAAGAAGATTGAGTACAACAAGAGGAAGGATGAGGCATATGAAGAGATCTGCAAGCATGTGAAATTCATCAAGTAAAATGGTTTGATGTAGGGATTCATAATTGTTTGACTGTTTCCAGGGGGCTTTATGCAAAATGCCCCCTGGTCTTTGCTTTCATGTAATCAAGCTAGGCCTGTTGTTTTCAAGATATAGTCATACCCCAGGTCAAGCCCTGTCCTGTAGTTCGATATCCTCATGTACTCCTCTCGTGTATGCTGTCCGTGCATTTCCACAATTCCGATGCATATGGCGGGAATACCCAGTGAAAGAGGGATGTTGGCATCCGTACTGGAGGCCCGTCTCTCTGTACTGAGGCCATAGTCCCTCATAAGGTTTTCGGCGATATCTTCCATCCATGATATATCCACATCAGACCCGCATGGCCTTATACCGATGCAGTCATAGTTGATTGAGACATCATTTTCCGAAGAGAATGAGTTGATTATGCTTTCAAATGATGAGTGCATTTTCTCAAGAGCGGCTTTGCTTGTCGACCTGAATTCATATGTGCACTCCGCATATTCTGCGATAGTATTGACGCTTGTCCCTCCCGAGATTGTTCCTACGTTGTATGTCGTCCTTCCCTCTAGGGAAACATCCTGCTCATAGAACTTTGCTATGATCTCAGATATAGCTGCAATTGCATTCCTGTTTCCGAAATCCTTGAATGAGTGCCCACCTTTTGTCTTGACCTTGATCAGATATCTTTCACTGCCGACAGCCGTATCTACAATACCTTTTCCAAGACACTCATCAAAGGTTGTAAAACTCCTTATCCTACCTCTATATGTATCGAAAAGCTTTCTTGTGCCTTTCAGGTTTCCAAGCCCTTCTTCTGCCGCATTGCAGACAAACAGTACGCCTCTTTCTGTTTTCGGCTTCTCTTTAAAGAAATGGACGGCATACATCAATAGAGCTACGAATGATGCAGTATCGTCACCGCATCCGGGGGAGTGTATGAAATCCCCTTCCTCCCTAAAAGGAAGAGGGGATGTGTCTGGAAATACTACATCTGTATGAGCTGCGAAGACATCCAGTTCATTGTCCCCAGTGTCGTTATACGGGATGATGACATTCTTCGCTTCATCTTCAAATGCAGATGCTATACCCTCTGCTCTGAGAAAACTTAAAATGAAGTCGACTCTTTCATCCTCGTTCAAGGAAGGGGCTGGAATAGGACAGACAGCTCTGAGCAAGGACAAGGCCTTCTCGAAATATAGAGATGAAAATAGTTTTTTACCAAACATTGTTTTTCCTGGTGATTTTGTTTTCAGTGGAACAAATCTGCAAGGGCCTTTGAATATTCAAGCCATTTCGCATAGCCCTGTTCATAAGTTCTCCTGTCTTTCAAATCCGGGCTTACAGCTTTTCCACTGTCATATTCCACATGTTCCCTTACAACATCTTCGATACATCCTCCCTCTTTGCACCATAGTGCATGAAGAGCAGATCCAAATGCTGCAGATTCAGCTATCCTGGGAACATTTACAGGGCAGAGTGTCATATCTGAGACGATTTTCCTCCAAAGCCTGCTTTTCGAGCCCCCTCCTGTGAGTATCAGTTCTTTCACATCGATTCCGTTTTCTTTGAAGGCATCGATTCCGAGCAGGAACTCATAGCTCACTCCCTCCATTGCGGCACGCATGATGTTCTCTTTTTTCACATTGGATTGTCTCATTCCAAAGAGGACGCCTTCTCCGTGAGGATAATCAGGAACCCTTTCTCCATTGAAGAATGGAAGCATCATCATACCATCCGACCCAGGTTTTGCGTCTGATGCGATGGCGTCTATATCTTTCACTTCAACTTTGAACAGCTTTCGTATCGTTTCCGTCGCTACAGTGCAGTTCATTGTGCACAGCAGAGGAAGATATGTGCCCGTAGAGGAGCAGAAGGAGGCAAGGCGGTGTCCTTCGTCATAGAAAGCCTTTGATGAGGATGCAAAGAGGGTGCCGGATGTTCCTAGGCTCATCGTCAGGATCCCGTCTGAGACGCTTCCCGTTCCTATCGCACTCATCATGTTATCCCCACCTCCTGATGAGACAAGGCATGAAGTGGCAAGTCCTAGCTCTTCTGCGGTGCTTTTCCTGATGTTCCCGATGATTGTCGGTTCTTGGGAGATCTTCGGCATCTTATAGATTAGATCAGGTGCAATCAGAGATAATGTCTCCTCATCCCAGTCAGAAGAGAAAACATTCATCAATCCCGTTCCTGATGCATCCCCTCTTTCCATGGTTATCTCTCCGGTAAGATACCAGTTCAGATAGTCATGAGGAAGGAGTACACAGTCCATCTCATCATAGATTCCCCTGTGCCTCTTATAGAGCCAGAGGATCTTGCTTGCCGTATAGCCTGGAAGGATCGGGTTCCCGAGTTTCTTTGCCAAAGCCTCCCTTCCTCCTGCTTTTTCTTCAAGTTCCATGCATTCAGTGGCAGTTGAGGTATCACACCAGAGTTTTACATTATGCAGCACTCCTTTCCTCTTTGAGAAAGGGACGAATCCGTGCTGCTGTCCTGAGACTGCGATGGTTTCAATTCTCTCCCTTATCTCCCTGGGGATGCAGGAGAAACACTTCCTCAAGGCTTCAATCCACCATGAAGCCTTCTGCTCTCTTATTCCTCCCTCTTCTTCAATGAGGGGAAGAGGGGAGGATGTCAGGGCTATGATTTCATGCTTGTCTGAATCATAGACCAGTACTTTTATGCTTTGTGTACCTGCATCTATTCCTGCTGCTATCATGGAAGCCTCTCTTTAGAACGGACACTCGCCCTTATAGAGCATGCCTTTCGGCTGGTTGAATGATATGTCTGTGATTCCGAAATATGAGAGGACTGCGAAAAGGGGCTTACCTATATGAGAGAATGCAACCGCTCCATGGTGCGGGTAATGCTTTCCAATCAGGACGTGGCGGTAGAACCTTCCCATCTCAGGGATTGCAAAGACTCCGATCCCCCCAAATGACTTTGTAGGAACAGGGAGAACCTCTCCATGGCAGATATATGCCTGGATGGATGTGTCCGCATTTGAATGGATGCGGAAGAATGTGATTTCTCCGGCTTTGATATCCCCCTCGAGGGTCCCCCTTGTGAAGTCGGGTGTGTTTCCGTTTTCAAGAAGCCTGTTCTGTATCATCTGGTACTTCACCGCCCCTTCACTCAGGCAGCAGAGTGGGGTGTTGCCGCAATGGAATCCCATGAATGTATCCTGTAGGGTATAGTCATATCTCCCCTTGATGCTATTTTCGAACATGTCCCGTGGAACTGTGTTGTTGATATCGAGAAGCGTTACAGGCTCCCCTGAGATGCATGTTCCGATATATTCGGAGAATGCACCGTAGATATCCACCTCACATGCAACAGGAATGCCTCGTGATGCCAGACGGCTGTTCACATAGCATGGCTCGAATCCGAATTGCTCAGGGAATGCAGGCCAGCATTTGTCTGCAAATACGACATAATCCCTTGCCCCTTTGTGGCTCTCCGCCCAGTCCAGGAGTGTGAGCTCGAACTGAGCCATCCTTTCAAGCAGGTCCGGATAGCTGTTTCCCTTTCCAAGCTCCTTCTCCATATCGGAGACGACATCCTTTATCCTCTTGTCATTCTTATGCTGATGATAGGATACAAGAAGATCCAGCTCGCTGTTCTCTTCAATCTCAACTCCTAAGTCATATAGTGCCTTGATAGGTGCGTTGCATGCGAAGAAATCCTGAGGACGAGGACCGAATGTGATTATTTTAAGCCCTTTGATTCCAAGGATTCCCCTTGCAACAGGGATGAAATCCTTTATCATGATGGCACATTCCCTGGCATCTCCGACGGGGTAGGCTGGGATGTATGCTTTTATTTTCCTCAAATTAAGATTGTATGAGCAGTTGAGCATTCCGCAGTATGCATCACCCCTGCCGTTCAAGAGGTTGTCTCCTCGTTCCTCTGCTGCGGCAATGAACATGACAGGACCATCAAAGTGCTGAGCTATGATTGTCTCAGGAGTCTCTGGTCCGAAATTGCCTAAGAAGACGACAAGAGCATTACAACCTGCCTTCTTGATTTCCTCAACAGCTTTAAGTGCATCCTTCTCCGTCTCGACCACAGTAGGTGCTTCATAGATTGATATACCGATATTCCCGCATTCCTCTGCTATCTTCTTTCTTCTATTTTCTGAAATGGAGATGACGAAACAGTCCCTGCTTACTGCAATCATTCCAAGTTTCACTTCTGGTATGTTACTGAACATATTTCCTCCCTGATTGAACAAACTAATACATCTAACATGCTACCTGAGAGGAAGGTAAAGTCAAGAAAATAATTCTTACGTCTTATGGAAAATCCTACAAATAGCAGCTAGGCAATGATGTATCGTTAATATACATATGAGATTTAATTAAAGATTACAACAGTGACCGTACCACCTAAGCAAGCTTAGGGGCTTCCCGGGTGCATCCCGGTTCTTTTTCCTCGTTCACGGAAACCATGCTTCTTATGCAGGTGCAAACCCTGCTTTCGTCCACAGAGGGTTTCTCCGGAGGC
>DVIF01000029.1 GCA_018711525.1 Candidatus Ornithospirochaeta stercorigallinarum | reverse complement strand
ATGTCTATGGATTCAGAGACGTATTATGTTCTCATGGTCGTTTTTACGGTCTTGGGACTTCTGATAGCTGTTTTCAAAAGATAAACCGCCCATTAGCTATTGCAGAGCAAGGGCGGTTTCCGCTTAAAACTTTGTGATGCTACCGTTCATCGGCGGCACCCTTCTATAGATAATATCGCATCAGAGAGGAATTTTGTCAAACACTCCCCAGACTTATGAGGGAAAACTTCACCCTGAAGAGAATGGAGTCCTCTTGCCGATTCTCTGATAGAAACGATTGGATATGGCAATATTAATGAGTGGAAAAGCACCTTTTCTGTGTTAAAAGGTTGCTGCAATGCACCCGTTTTTGTGAACCTCATAAAAGTATCGGTTCATAATCGACTCACAATCGGTTCATAATCGGTTCAGATTCGTTGATACGATTGAACCGATTTGCTATAATAGGAGCGTTAATAAGAATGAAGGAGATGGCAGTATGCTTTTTCGGGAAAGTGAGACCATAGAACTGAAAGAAGTTGTTGTGGACGAAATCAAAAAAGAGATCATTGCTTTTGCTAACTGTGACGGCGGACAACTTTACATTGGCGTCCAGGATGACGGCACGGTAGTCGGAGTGGATGACCCGGACGGTGTATCTTTGCAAATCAGCAATATGGTACGGGATGCCATCAAGCCGGATATAACAATGTTCGTGCATTACAAGACGATTGAAGAAAATGGAAAAGACATTGTTGCTGTAGATATTCAGCGCGGAACAGACCGGCCTTATTATCTTGCAAAAAAAGGGATGCGGCCAGAAGGCGTCTATGTCAGGCAGGGTTATTCTTCGGTTCCTGCTACGGATACGGCAATCCGCCGTATGATTAAAGAAACGGATGGGGACCGCTTTGAAGCCATGCGCTCTCTGAACCAGGAACTCACATTTGAAGCTGCGAAAAAAGAATTTGACCTTCGGAATGTAGAATTTGGTCCGCAGCAAATGCGTACTTTGAAGCTGGTCGATCAGGATAACCTTTATAGCAACTTAGGGCTTCTTCTGTCCGACCAATGCGTCCATACGATTAAGGTCGCAGTTTTTCAGGGCACAGACCAGACGGTATTTAAAGACCGCCGGGAATTTCGCGGATCGCTGCTGCGCCAGATGAACGAAGTGTATGATTTTATTGACTTCCGCAATCAGACCCGTGCAACCATAGAAAAACTGCTAAGGATCGATGTCCGGGATTACCCTGAAATCGCTGTCCGGGAAGCATTGCTGAATCTGCTGGTCCACCGGGATTATTCCTTTAGTGCTAGCGCACTTATCAGTATTTATGCGGACAGGATTGAATTTGTGTCCATTGGCGGATTGATGCCGGGAATTGACCTGGAAGATATTATGGTAGGTATTTCCGTATGCCGGAACCAGGACCTTGCGAATGTGTTTTATCGTTTACATTTGATTGAGGCTTATGGTACCGGAATGGGAAAAATTATGAAGGCATACGAAGGCATGGTGGAAAAGCCTGTGATTGAAACCACAAAAAACGCCTTTAAGATCATACTGCCGAATATTAACGCCAAATATGAAAAAGGCGCTGAATCTGTTCTTCCAGCAGAGCCATCCGCACATACTCCTGTTGGCACGCCATTAAGTGCCGGAGAAGAAAAAGTGCTGGAATATGCCCGGACACATGGTGCTGTTACAAGAAATGAAGTCATAGGACTGCTCGAAGTGAGTATCTCCACTGCTGCCAGAGTACTGAAAAAGCTGGTAAAAAACAATCTGCTAAAGCAGAATGGAAAAGGCAGAGGCACCTACTATATACCATTATAAATAAACGATATGCTGCACAGCCGATTGGAATAATCCAGTCGGCTGTTTTTTTGAGACCCTTACATGCCTGGTATCATCCCAGATACGGAAATAGTATATGTTTTTGCCGTTTTTGGCTTTTCTTTTGAAAAAAGTGTAGGGGAAGCGAAACCGCATTTAAACACCTCCTACTCAAGATTTTCAAAGAAAACCATTTTAAAGCCAATGCTACAAATACTAAAGTTGTCATTCATAGCGTAAAGCCTGAATTCTATTTTAATAACTATGAAATATCGATGCTGAAGAGCTTATCTACGGCTTCTTTCTCAGGGCAATCCAGGAGTTTCGCAAGATAAGAGCGTTGGCGTGCAGAGACTATCCCTCTGAGATTCTTCGCTTTCTTCAGGTGCTCGACCTTCACCTTCGAGAATGTTATCTTGTCCAGTGCAGAGCGTATCTTGTTCAGTGTCCATTCCTCTTTCAGACCTGACATCCTCCTTCTTATCTCGCAGATGAGGATCGCGGAGATGAAGAGAGTGAAGAGCTTGCCGTCCATCGCTGCAACACCATGAGTTCCGAGCCTCCTCGCATCCTGCTCGTTCTTCAGATCATAGAACGCCTTCTCCACGGCATCCTTCGAGCGGTAGATGTCCAATGCTTCCTTCGCAGAGAGTTCCATCTGGTCCGTGACAAGGACGAGATAGCCTGAGTAGCGGCTCTCCGCTTTCACGAGGGCTTCCTCCTTGTAGTCATACTTCTTCACGCCGTTCTCGCACTCATTCATTTCGAAGTACTTCGCATATAGCGGGACATGCGCCTCAACCCATTCTCCTGCATTGAGCTCCTGAAAGCATTCCTGGAGCTTGATGTCCAGCCTTATGCCTCTTTTTCCGATGTCTTCGTTCTCCGATGTATACACATGGAAGCGGCACGGCCAGTGACAGCTCTCGCTTCCCCAGTGCGAATCGATTGTCTTCGCATATATGGCTTCACCAATGTCTGTCATGATTATGTTCATCGGATGCCTTATCGCGGAACGCACCTCATCTATTGCCTTCTTCGCACTCCCCGATGAGAGCGTCATCGCGATGATGAAGCCGTATTTATTGCTGTACATGAGACTTACGTTCTGCCTGCTGTAGAAGTCCTTGTCCATCACGAACATCAGCTTATGCATGTTGAATGCGAACCCTTCCCTCATCACATGCTCAAGCGTGGACACGTCATGTATGCTCCCATCATGCACATGGTAATAGAGAGGCAGCTTCGAACCGCTGTCCACTATGAGTCCGAGATTCACCTGCGGAAGATCCTCGTGGTCCCTGTTGTACCCGAACTCAACCATCTCATTCTCCTTTGAGTATGAGGAGATCGATGTTATGTCATTGAAGCATGCCTTGCCTGATGATGCCACATCCCTCCAGGCCTTCAGGAACTCCTTCCTCCTCGCTTCCTCCATCCCCGAGAAGAGAAGCGAGATGTCCGGATCCGTAAGCTCCCTGCCAAGAAGAGGGCTCTCATGATCCTCCGACCATGAAGGGAAGAGATACGCCGCATTCCTTCCTGATGACACATAATAGAATGCGACTGCAAGGATCGCTCTCCATGTCTTCGGGAATGACTCCTTCAGCGTCTCAGTGAGCTTTATATCCTCCGAGATACTCCATAGCACCCTGACTATCCCAATCCTCTTCTCATCGAGCATGCTCAGCTGGCAATCCTCTGTTATCTCTGCTTTCACCAGGTGCTTTCTCTTTGGAATGAAGTTCCCTTCATCATCGATCTTGCCGACATATTCGAGCGACGTCTCAGCCTGCTTCTTCTCCTTGTTCCAGACATGGGACTTCTGAATATATGCATATTTCCGGCCGTTCACCTCGTTGATGTAATAGCCGGTCTTCTCATCCTTCTTCATAGTTATTAATATTACTATGAAAACAAAGAACTTTCAACTGGAAATGCATTATGATTTCATTGAAACAAAAGAAATTATGAGAAATTCGCTATTTTTCCATAGTTAACATAATAGAGTTCAGGGTAAAGATGTCGTTCATTTAGTTGATTTTGTTTTGGTGATACCAATAAAAAATCATGTAGCAACTCCTTACGATTTAACGAATTACTACATGATTTCCGTATCGGGCAAGCGGGAATTGAACCCGCGACCTTCTGGTCCCGAACCAGACGCGCTAGCCCCTGCGCTACTGCCCGAATCATTTGCTCTGATAAAATCTATCATAGATTGCAAAAGTCTTCAATGGTTTTCTTTTTGATAATCTTCAGTATCCTTTAGAATCATATCAGTAAGACGGGACGCACTGAATTCGATAGGGATGTTATCAAAATTCCTATCCATCTCTTTCAGCTTTCCAGGGTGCTCTATGAGATCTATTATTATATCAACCTGTTTTTCAGGATTCCTGTTGCAGTTCCATCCCAGCTTGTATTTCTCAACATAATCGGCAGAACTCATTACCGTATATACGAGTTCTGTGATAAGGAATGGTTTTCTCGCATAGAATGCTTCAAGAAGCGTGTTGATTCCAGCCCTTCCTACAAGGATATCTGAAGCTGCGAGGTATTCGTTGACATTCTTTATGAACCCCACACATTTGAGTGCTACATTGTCTGGAAGGCTTCTCTCAATCGCCTCTATTCTCTTACGCATCTCATCGTCTATTCCTCCGACGACTATGACCTGGGCCTTCTCCTGGCATTTTCTAAGTTCTTTCAGTATCTCCAGAGAACCGAGGCCTTCTCCTCCGAGGTTGAACTGCATAGTAAATACATCCTCTTCAAGGTTCAGCTTTCTCCTTGTTTCTTTCTTGTCGAGGTTCCTGACATTCTGTACACATTGCTGAAGAGGGAATGGCGATATGGTTACCTTCTCCGGTTGCATTCCCATGCCGACTACTATATCCCTGCCTTCTTCCGTTGCGATATAGAATCTTCTCAAGTCGTTTGATATAGCGGCAATAGGTGCGGAGAACACATCCGTGGCAAAGTAGTATACAGGTATTCTTATCTCTTTTGCTTTCAATATAGCAGAGATTATCGTACCTGCATAAGGGTGGGTGGTGAAGAAGAAGTCCGGCTTTGTTTTCCTTATGTATTCCATAAGGGTTTTGGAACAATGCCATATGCCGTATTTTACGGCTAAATCCATGGCGTTGGATTTGTCGTTATGCCTGCTGATTGTATTCTCCATTTTAGAATTCTTCAGCATTGCCCGCCAGAACATCTTGTTGAGTTTCCCAATCCACTCAATCTCCAGCAGATTGAAGAATTCCTCCAGATGGGCTTCATGCCCCATTTTCTCAAGTTCATTCTGTATGGTCCTGGCAGGAATGAAATGTCCCATTCCGCCATCGACATAAACACATACCCCCACCATGGTAAAACCTTATCTCTCCTTATCCCACGTTCTGTAATTGTAGCAAAAATCTAGATAACTGTAAAAGAAATTCATTTACATGGCAAGAAATACATAATTACTATATATTAAATGACTTATCATTAGCTGTAATTTAATATATACTTACTTTCCGCTATGATTGACGAGAAAGAAAATCTACCTTTATTCACTAAGGTTTTTTATCACATGATGAGGTTCATTACAAAATTCAGCATCCCCATCCTTGTGATGATCATCGCATTGACGCTCTTTTTTGCTTATCAGATGCTATCTCTTCAGATTGATTCTGATGTAAATTCCTTTGCTGCCGGGGTGGAGCCTAACAAATACGTTGAAACACCGCTTGAAAAGCCGGAAGGGGAGCCTTTGACTTTCATTACGACAACTGGCGATAAGGAAGGGGAGCTTCATTACAGCTATACTGACCGAAGCGAGGATGAGAAGCTTCATGCCTCGGTTCCTCCACAGACAGGGATAAAACCCGAAAGCTATCCGGATGAGTATGCACTGCTTTTCACATCTGACCTTATATATACTCCTGAGGTTCTCAATCTCATTGAGTCTATAAAAGACCAGATCTCATCACTCGATTTTGTCGGCCCCTGCCTTTCTGCATTCGATTTTGTAACCGTAGAGAAGACCGGTTCGAGGATTGCCGTCGTTCCTATGAGTCCGCTGCACGAGGGAGAGGTGTGGGATGACGAGAGTGCAGAGGTCTTCTATGAGCGTCTCATGAGCGATATGGTCGCAAGAGGATACCTTTATAGCGATGATGGTACATCCATGCTCCTTTATTGGCGCACTGATACGTATTCAACAGAAGAAATAGAGCTTCTAAATGCGATTGTGGATCCTCTTCGTGATTATGGAAGGGTCTGCATAATAGGAAACGGTGTCATCGCAGAAAGAGTATCGTATTATGTCGGCAGGGACCTCGGGGTGCTTCTTGTCCTATGCTTCATAATCATACTTATCACATACTATCTTTCATTCAGAAGCAAGCGCAGTGTGCTTGTTCCAGCTTCAATGTCCCTGATGGGAATAATCTGGACGCTTGGAACGATGGCGATGATGGGCTATGACCTTACGATAATCACGATACTCACCCCGTGCCTTGTGCTGACGCTTGGCTCCTCATATTCGATACACATGATGAGTGAGTACTTCTGGGAAGCCAAATACCGTGACAGGGACAGGATGAATGTAGCATTCGCACGCATCACTAAGACAATTCTCTCAGCATCCCTGACAACGATTGTCGGCTTTATCTCGATGCTTGTATGTAGAACCACACTATTGCAGGAGTTCGGTATATCAGTCTCAATCGGTGTTGCGTACTGTGCTCTCCTTGCTATCGTATATCTGCCGGCTGTCTTCTCGATTCAGAAGTTCCCTTCAGAGCGCAAGGTCAAGATGATTGAGCACAGCGTGGTATTGAGGATCGTGGATTTCATAATAAAGGTTGTCCTGAAGTACTGGGTCGTTGTCTTGATAGTCGTTGCCTTGATTCTTGCTGGATTCTTCTATGCGAAGGACAGGGTGGATTTCAATGCGAACTATATGGAGTACTTTCCCTCCGAGGATGCTTTTGTAAATGATGCTCTCTATTTTGCACGCACAATGGGAGGAACCTCCCCATATTACATGACTATAAGGGCTCCTGAGGGAGAGAAAGGCTTCTTTTTGAAACCAGAGAACCTTAAGAAGATATATGAGTTTGAGGAGACTGCCATGTCATCCTGTACGGATATCGTACAGTCCCTTTCTTTCAGCCAGTATGTAAGCTTCCTCAATTATGTATATACCGGAGAGGAAGGTATTCCTGATAACGCAGGACTGATGAATCTCCTTTACAGG
>DVIF01000028.1 GCA_018711525.1 Candidatus Ornithospirochaeta stercorigallinarum | reverse complement strand
TTACAATGGGGGATCCAAGCGGCAATGGTCCGGAGCTATGCATAAAAGCACTTTATGATAACCGCTTCTATGATAAGGCGGATGTTGTAGTCATCGGTGATTACAATGTTTTGGATAATGCATTGTCTTTTCCAAACATGCCGAAGCTGAAATTCAACAGGATTTCGGACATTGACGATGCATTGTTCGAAAAGGATGTCATAGATGTATATGATTTAGGTATTTTCTCTGATATAGGTAACCTGAAGATTGGAAAAGTGGATGCACTTTCCGGCCTTGCAGCATTTCTTTCCGTCAAGAAGGCGATTGAACTTGCCATGGAGGGGAAAGTCGATGCAACTGTTACAAATGCGTTGAACAAGGAAGCGATGAACAAGGCTTTGAAGGAAACGGATGGAAAGTATTCTGATGCAAAGACACATTTTGACGGACATACTGAGATCTATGCGTATTACACAAAGACTAAAAGCTATTGCATGATGCTGTCTCATAAGGATCTGCGTGTGTCGCACGTTTCCACGCACTGTTCATTGAGAGAGGCTTGTGACAGGGTCAAGAGAAAAAGGGTGGAGGAAGTGATCACCCTTACAGATAATAGTCTGAAACGCATGGGTATTGAAAAACCACATATCGCTGTTGCTGGATTGAATCCTCATGCCGGAGAGCATGGTCTTTTCGGTACTGAGGAAATAGAGGAGATAATTCCTGCAATAGAAGCTTCTAGGAGCAAAGGTGTCGATTGCGTCGGCCCTGTCCCTCCTGATTCCGTTTTCAGTGAAGCATTAGGTGGTATCTATGATGCCGTTGTCGCAATGTATCATGACCAGGGGCATATCCCTCTTAAGACTGTCGGTTTTGTCTATGACAGAAATAACAAATGCTGGAAAGCCGTGGAAGGAGTGAACATCACATTAGGTCTTCCGATAATCAGGACAAGTGTCGACCACGGGACAGGATTTGCACTTGCAGGCAAAGGTGAAAGCAGTGCAGAGAGCTTGATTAATGCAATCAATATGGCAATCTCCCTTTTATAAATCGTGTAAAAAAAGACCTCCCTTTTTTTCCTGTCACACATTGTGACAGGTTTTCATTTTGTCTGGAACACTAGTGATTCCGATCCGATCGAGCCGAGAAGAGGGGAGAGGATCACAACATCAATCCTTTTGAACGATCTGCCCAGATCCAGTGATAGATATCTTCCTTCCTCAATGAATACTCCATCCTCATACCAAAGATACTCAAGGCTCTCTTCATCTATCCCAGAGCCCAATGTATCGATTCTGAATGAGAGGATTATCTCGTTCTTCTGCTTATCGATTTCGCAGATCTCTATTCTTCCTTCTACAGGGGAGGAGGATCCGTCGGAGATTGTTATCCCTGACTCGATGAGGCCATCCTCTCCTATGGCGAGATGGTTGGGGCCTTCGTTCAATCTGATAGTGAACTCATTGATCTTGAAAACCTCTCCGTCTTTTTCACGAAAGCATATCAGTGTGTATATCCCTTCCTCAAGGTCTGAGAAAGTACATTCACCTTTTGCATTCACAATTTTCCGCTCAAATCCGTTCTTACCTTCAAGAATCAAGGAAAAAGATCCCTTATCTGGCAATCCGATGCTCAAGGTGCATCCCATCCTCACACACGATGTGAGCACGATGGCAAAAATCGTAACGGCTGTTATTATCTTCTTCATCACTTAACTCCTTACTTCTTAATTCCCAAAGGTGTAAAAATGTAAATGGGATTATGGAAAAAAAGCGGAAAAAATGTGAAACTGGCATCATGAAGATGAAAGTTGAAGAAGAAAACGGGAGAACGATCGTCAGTATAGAGGATGAATGTGCTCTTTTCTACAGGATGGGTGATGAGAGGGATTACAGGACTATCCTCAATGTCGATGGAAAGGAATATTTTTTTACCGCTTTAAAGACCGATTGCCCTTTTGCTTCTGTATCTTTGAAGCTCTATGAGAATACGAACAAACGTACACGCTTTGCTCTGACCATCACCTTCGACAGGGTGGTTTCCATCACTTAGCGGCTTTCCGGCCTCCATTCGGCCTCTCCTTCGAGTGTCCCTTCGGGAAGGAGCTTCTTGAGTGCAAGATGGGCAAGCATCTCTCCAAAGATGGCTGTCACTGTCGGCAGTGAGCCCAGCATCACACGTTTCCTTCCTCGGTTCAGGATTTTGTCATCAAATTCAATCTCGTCATCCTCTTCTGGAGGAATGTATTTGAAGTTGACCTTCTCTGGTGAGAATACGACATCGATCCCCCTTGATACACCTCTGCGTCTAAGATGGCTTCTGACTTCCCTGGCAAGCGGACAGCCCCATGTGTCGAATAGGTCGCAAGTCCTTATGAGTGTGGGGTCCCTTCTCAGTGCAGCTCCCATGGATGAGATTATCCTGACATCTGACTTATATGCGCTCTCAAGCAGTCCGACCTTCGGACCTAGGCTGTCGATTGCATCAAGCACGATATCCGCACCTCTAAAGATCTCCTCGTATCTTCCTTCTTCTGCGAAGATGTTCATCACCTTGACCTCTGCCTCTGGATTTATATCCAGCACGCGGTGCTCTGCAATCTCGGTCTTCTTCTTTCCGATGGTGGAGTGAAGTGCGAGGATCTGCCTGTTGATATTAGTCTCACTGATTATATCAAAGTCCACAAGAGTGAAAGAGCCTATTGCACTCCGCGCAAGGGCCTCAAGTGCATAGCCGCCCACTGCGCCTAGGCCTACAAGGGCCACTCTCTTTTTCTTCAGAAGCTCTATGTTCTCTCTTCCGATAAAACGCTCTAAACGCAGGAATTGTCTTTCCATATCATCCTCTTCATCATCTCCAGCCGCTCTACGACGCACCTACCTGTTCTTTCATACGCCATTTGATAAAGGTTTTCAATCACTTTCTTTTGTTCCCCGCCTGTCTCCATGTCGCTTTCAAGGAGGAAATCGAACTGCAGCAGGCGCCCTATGTCCCTTGTCCTGAAAGAGCGTGGAGAGAGGCTTATGAGGTATCCGCATCTCTCTATCTCCTTTGCCTCCTCATAGCTGCCGGTGAAAGAGTGGAAGATCGCCTTTTTTATCTTCAGCTTTTTGAAGTGCTTGATTATCAGCTGGTTGCATCTGACGGAGTGGACTACAGCCCATCTGTCGTAGTCATGCGCAAGTTCAGCCATGAAGAGGAAGGCGTCCGTGTCCCTCTTAACATCACCCCTTATCCTGTCAAGACCGAATTCCCCGACCATGAGGAGATTGTTCTCCTTTATCAGGGCCTCTATTCTCTCTTTCTCGATTCCCTCAAGCCATGGAAGAAGTCCTATGGATGAAGTCTTTGAGATGTGATCGAGCTCTCTCTCTTGAAGTATTGTTATGAATGCGTCTTTGTCATCCGTTCCGGGATGTGCATGGAAGTCGAACATGAGTTCATTATAACCGTATCATGTTGACTTTTTAAGGTTTTTAAGCTTAAGTATGCATGGAATAAGGGAGTAGTCGGCGCACTAGATGCGTGACTTGGTCAACAGACTGGATTCAATCCTGGCCAAGACTTAATAGACGAGACTTATCTGAGAAATCGGATGGGTCTTTTTTCATGCCCATCTTGAAGAGGGAGAATTTGGATATGGGCTTGATTGAGATAATCCTGACAGCAATCGGACTGAGCATGGATGCATTTGCAGTAAGCATATGCAAGGGACTTTCGACAAAAGATGTAAAACCAAGGCATTCACTGGTCACCGGACTGTATTTCGGTCTTTTCCAGGCTTTGATGCCGATGCTTGGATATTTCCTGGGAGTGAACTTCCAGGATGCGATATCCTCAATAGACCATTGGATCGCCTTCATCCTCCTTTCCCTGATAGGAATGAGCATGATAAAGGAATCAAGGGATGATGATGAGGGCGATGACAGCTATGATTTCAAGACGATGATCCTCCTTGCGATCGCAACGAGCATCGATGCCCTTGCCGTCGGCATTTCCTTTGCCATATTGGATGTGGATATCCTGACTTCCTCCGCTCTAATCGGACTGATCACATTCTGTCTCAGTGCCTTCGGAGTCAAAGCCGGATGCAGACTCGGCTCGAAGAGCAGGAGCAGAGCGGAGCTCATCGGTGGAGTCATACTTATCCTCATTGGACTCAAGATTTTGCTCGAGCATCTTGGACTTCTTTCTTTCTGATGGAAAAACGAGAAAAGACCTAGACTCAGAAGCTTTAAAAATGCTATATTAGTTAAGCCTCTTTATCCGATGTCATCGGATCAAAAGATGTAAAAAATCTAAGACCATAAGGAGGAACCATGATCGCAAATTATGAGTTCACCGTCATCCTCCCTTCTGATGAGGAGAAGATGAAAGAAGCTCTCGCATTTGTAAATGCCGAGCTTGAGAAGGCTGGTGCTACAATCACCAAGCAGGAAGATTTGGGAGTCAAGACACTCGCATACGAAATCGCAAAGCAGAACAAGGGACATTATGTCTACTTCGAGCTCAGTGCCGACACACAGAGCATTGTAAAGCTCTCAAGGGCATTCCAGCTGAGTACACTCGTCCTTAAGTTCCTTTTCGTTAACCCGGAAAAATAAACTGAGGAAGGATTTATGGCAAACGATCTTAACGTTGTCGCACTCGTCGGACGCCTTGTAAGGGAAGCAGAGGTAAAGTATTCGAATTCAGGAAGTGCAATGGTCCGCTTTTCCATTGCTGTAAACCGCAGCAGGAAAGCATCTGACGGCTCATGGACAGATGAGGCGAGCTATTTCGACTGTCTATTTGCTGGAAAGAGCGCAGAGAATGTAAGTCAGTATCTTGACAGAGGCAGACAGGTTGCAATCCAAGGTGAGTTGAGGCAGAACCGCTGGACTGACCAGGAAGGGCAGACGAGAAGCAGGGTTGAGATTTTCGTTACCGGGCTTAGCCTTCTTGGAGGAGCTAACAGGGATTCATCTGCTCCGCAGATTTCAAGACCGCAGCAGCCTTCCTTCAATAATCAGAGCTACGGTTCCAGAAACGACGAAAGAAGAAGCCAGCCTCAGATGCCGCTTGCAAACGGACCTGAGGACTTCCAGGATGATGACATTCCATTTTAATAGGAGAAAAGAAAATGCGTGAAGATAAAGATTTCAACGAGATGGATAAGAATGCTCTCAAGGACAGAAAGCTGGGAGCTAGGAAGCAGAGCTTCAAGAAGAAGGTCTGCAAGTTCTGCCAGGGCGCAGCTCCTGCAGATTACAAGAACCCGGATGCTTTAAAGCGCTATATCACAGAGCGCGGTAAGATTCTTCCTGCCCGCATCACAGGTACATGTGCAAAGCACCAGAGAGCTCTTAACAGGGAGATCAAGAGGGCAAGAGTCCTTGCATATCTTCCATTTGAGAAGAAATGAGGCTTTAAAGGAGTAGAGAGTGGAAGAATATAGGGGTGCTTGTCCGGCACTGAGGGATTCAGCATTAGCCGTAGTGGTTTCTTTTTTATTGTTCTATTTCGGCTTCGGTGAATTCATCTTTGTTTTTCCACTCCTTCTCTTGGCAAGCCGCTATAAGAAGAAGGTAAGTGCATTATCCATCCTTGTGGAAGCTGTTTTAGTTGTTTCATACAGTTTCTTTACAAGAGTGGATGGGCTCTTGGGCTTTCTTCTTATGTGTTTTGAACTTTTTATCCCTTTGTCGCTGTTAGCGGCGGGAGCAACATGGCTGGCAACCGAGAAGAGGGGAATTGGAACAAGGCTTTTTATTGCACTGCTTCCATCGCTCGTCTTTTTTGCCATCATTTATGTGTTTCTAGAGCAGGAACCGGCGCTTCTCGGAGAGTATCTTGAAATCACCGAGAATGCGTTTGAAGCTCTGCTCAGCCCGTTTATCAATGTCGGGGCGATGGGAGAGGAATTCTGGAGTGTGTTCTGCACTACGATTCTTCTGATTGTCGTCTCCATGATAATCCCGGTTGTGCTCTGCTTCGTCTGTGTGACATGCTTCTCATATGAGAGTGTGCTGCATTCAAGAGAAAGCGATTGGGAGGAGAGGGTGGCCCGTCTCGAGTTGGACGGGAGGGCTATCTGGATCTTTCTGGCTCTTTGGCTGTTGGTACTCCTTTCACGCTTTATTTCCATACCGACTATAGCCGGTATCGCTCTATTCAACGTAACACTTTCTTTCACGGTCGTATATGCAATACAGGGGTTCTCCGTACTGTATTACAACCTGTGTAAGAGAAGAAGATTCAAGAGCTATACGCTCTTCCTGATTCTGCTTGCTATAGCATTGCTGGCTCCGGGGGTGAATATAATAGTCGTCCTTGGACTTCCGCTTGTCGGAGTTCTTGAGACGTTTTTCGAACTAAGGAAATAGGAGAGAAAGATGAAGATTATTCTTAACCAGGATGTCGTTAATCTCGGAGAAGAGGGAGATGTATGCGTCGTAAAAGACGGATATGCCAGGAACTACCTTCTTCCTACAGGCGCAGCTGTAATCTACAACAAGACAAATGCTGCATTGTTCGCAAGCCGTGCAGAGGCTATCGAGAAGAGAAAGGTTGCTAAGAGAGCTGAGGCTGCAAGCCTTAAGGAGAAGCTCGATGCTGTTACACTTGAACTTGTCGTTCCAGCTGGTGAGTCTGGAAAGCTCTTCGGTTCTGTTACCTCCATCATGGTGCAGGATGCCCTCAACAAGCTCGGTTTCGAGATTGAGAGGAAGAAGATCGAAGTTCAGACTCATGCTATCAAGATGACAGGAACATACACTGTGACAGTTCATCTTTATGAGAACGAGTCCAGCCAGATCAAGCTTGTCGTCCTCAGTGACGCAGATGTCAAGGAGAGGGCTAGAAAGGCTGCAGAGGAAGAAGCAAAGGCAAAGGCGGAAGCTGAAGCCCAGGCTAAGGCGGAAGCCGAGGCTGAAGCTGCTGCAAAGGCTGAAGCAGAGGAGACGCCAAGCGAGGATGCTGCTCCTAGTGAAGCTGAAGTAGAAGAAGCTAAAGAGGAATAAATGGCGAAAACTGGGGATAGAAAGACACTACCACACAATGATGAGGCGGAGAGAGCTGTCCTCAGTGCCCTTATGATGAATCAGGAAGCCTTTGATAGGATAAGCTCTATCATAAGTGCTTCCGATTTTTATCATCCTGCAAACAGGGTCCTATACTCTGCGATCAGCGACATGAAGATGATGAACACTGTCGCTGTCGACCAGCTTACCCTATATGATTATCTGCAGAAGAAGAACCTTTCCGATAAGGCGGGAGGGGCCTCCTATCTTGCAGAATTAAGTGACGCTTATACAATCTATTCTAATATCGAGTATTATGCGAAGCTCATAAAGGAGACGAGCGTCAGAAGAGCTCTCATCCAGACGAGCAGCAATATCTCAAATGATGCTTTCAACGAGGGGGTTGATGTCTTCGACCTTCTTGAGTCCAGCGAGAGGAAGCTCAGTGAGATCAGCATAAATTCAAATCCCAACACTGCTGAGAACTACCGCGTGGGCAATAGCCTGACAGATGTCATCAACGTCATGCTCGAAAAGCTTGACGGTACATATGTCAGTGAGAATGTGGAGACGGGAATCGATCTTCTGGACAAATTCACAAATGGTGGTTTCCAGAAGAGCGACTATATAATCGTCGCCGCACGTCCAAGTGTCGGTAAGACGGCATTCGCAGTCTCTCTTATCAGGAACATGATAAGAAAGAGCATGAGGATAGCCTTCTTCTCCCTTGAAATGCCCGGCTCACAGATCATCACCCGTCTTCTTTCCTGTACAAGTAGGGTCGAGCTCTCAAAACTCTTCACAGGAAACCTTACTCAGGCGGATATCGCACATATCAATTCTGCTGCAGAGAAGATCTACCAGAGTGAACTATACCTTGTTGATGAGCCAAACATGAAGCTCAGCGACCTCAGAAGCAGGGCAAGACTTCTCAAGAGGGAGAAGGATATCGATGTACTCTTCATAGACTATATCGGACTTATAGAGTCGGGTCTCGATCCCCAGACACCAAGGCACGAGCAGGTCGGATATGTATCTAAATCCATTAAGCAGCTTGCCAGGGAGCTCAGGATTCCTGTCGTTGTGCTCTGCCAGGTAAGCCGTGACACTGCCGACCAGGAGCCGCAGCTTAACAATCTCAGGGACTCAGGATCCATCGAACAGGATGCAGACCTTGTAATGTTCATCCACAGGAAGACGAATCTCACAGACCTCTCGGATGAGGACAGGGCCAAGCTCCAGACCGATAGCAGCGGTAAGCAGCGGGTTCAGTCGTCCAAGCTTCTTGTTGCGAAGAACAGGAATGGAAAGACCGGAACGATCTATGTAGGATACATCGGGGATATAACAAGCTTCGAAACCATTGCTCAGGACAAGTCGCTTTTCATCGAGCCGAGCAAAGATGCCGGAGCTTGGAAGAAGAACTAGAAGAAGAAATCCTTTATATCGAAGTAATACATTCCAAGCATTATCAGGAGGGCAAGGACCATGCCTGTGATCTGTAGGTGGACATATGTCCTGGCCTTGAGACCACCATGTCTTATCATCTCGGCGATGCATATGAGCATCTGTCCGCCATCGAATGTCGGTATCGGCAGTATGTTTCCTATCGAAAGGCTTATCGATACGATTGCCATCAGATAGAGAAGCGTCCTGACTCCCGATCTTGCCGAGACAGTGAATGCCTCTGTCGATATGCTGCCGATGGAAGAGGCTGCGTTTACCGGTCCTGTGATGACCTTTCTCGCATCATCGACATGCAGTGTCACCAGTGCCGCGAGTGCCCTGAATGTGCTTACGAAGAAATCATTAGTCTCCTTAAGTGCGTAGGAAAAGGCTCTTGAGGTAGGGACATCACTTCTTCTTACGATTTCAGACTGCCATGAGAACGGGAAGAGGTGGGAATCAACCGTATAGGTGAATCTTTCCCCGTTTCTATCGAGTAGGAGGTGGAAGACCTCATCATCTCCGTTTTCATAGACATCAAGTGTTGAATACACCTTCTTTCCGTTTACTTCAATTATCCTGTCACCTGGTTTCAGCTCAGATACACTTGAATTGCCGATGACGGGCTTCTGGTATAACGTAATGCCGAATGAAAAGCTCCCATCCAGCATGGTCGGTCTTATTTCTACATCCTCTCTCTCTCCGTTTCTGAGAATCAGAAGTGTTGCTCCGTCCCCGTTCTTGGGAAGAAGACTCCTCATCTCCTGGTAGTCTTCAACCTCAACACCGTCTACTGCAAGCACAAGGTCTCCCTTCCTGATATCATCCTGCTTTATATCAACACTGAAGAGCTCGGGATAAGCGGATACTGGTGCTATATACGCCTTGTCGGATATCCTCTCGACAGGGATTATGGATGCAAGAAAAAGCAGTATGAATGCAATCAAATAGTTCGTCAGAGGGCCTGCAAGGTAGATGAGGAATCTATCCATCGGTGCTGCTGCGAAATAAGAGCCGCTTTCCTTATGGAGTATGCTGTCCTCTTCATCCCTCAGCGCCTTCTCGAGGTCTATCGATCCTTTCATCCTGCAGTATCCTCCGAAAGGGAAGGCGGAGATCCTGAATTCCGTATTCCTGCCGTAGATGGAATAGACCCTTGGCCCCATGCCGTAGCTCAGTACATCGACATCGACCTTGAAAAAACGTGCTGCAAAATAATGTCCGACCTCATGCAGAAAGACTATCAGGCCGATTGCAAGGAATCCTAGGAAGAATTCAAAAATCCTGAAAATCATTCCTGATCACTTCCTCACTGATCCTTGCGGCTCTCTCTATCTCTTCCATGGCATCTGAAAACGATGGAACGCTCTTTAAGAAATCCCTCTCCATGACAGATGAGACCACAGCTGGAATATCGACAAATCGGATTCTTCCATCGATGAATGCAGAGACTGCTGCCTCATCAGCAATGTTATATGCAATGGGGTAGGCCATCTTCTTCCTAAGTGCCTCATATGCGAGAAAAAGCATGGGAAAGCGTTCTCTATCCCATGGCTCAAAGGTCAGGCTCAGAGATGAGAAATCGAGAGGCCTTACTATCTCATTAAGGTCGATATGGCCGTCAGATAAGGCACTTACGATAGGAAGCGACATGTCGGGAGGACTGAGCTGCGCATATACTGCACCGCTAGTTAGTCTTACAAGGGAGTGCACTATGCTCTGGCGATGTATCGTGACATCGATCTTATCTGCATCAAAACCGAAGAGGTAGCCCGCTTCAATGACTTCAAGCCCTTTGTTTGCAAGACTTGCACTATCGATTGTTATCTTCCTGCCCATCTTCCATGTAGGATGATGAAGAGTCTCTTCAAGTGTGACTCCACTTAAATCCCTCCTGTCGACAAAAGGGCCACCGGATGCTGTTATTATAAGGCGCTCAACGTCCTCTCCATAACCTTTCAAAAGGTTGTATATGGCACTGTGCTCACTGTCAACGGGGATTATCCTGACATTGTTCTTTTTTGCATCGGAGAATATGAACTGCCCTCCAAGTACGACCGTCTCCTTGTTTGCAAGTGCAATGTCGATGCCAAGGTCGATGAGGGTCTTTGAAAAGAAAAGTCCATCCGAACCGCTGACGGCATTCAATGCGATATCAGCATCAATAGAGGATAGGAATGATATGATCTCCTCTCTGTTTCTTCCTTCAGTAAGAAGGTATGGACATTTGAAATAGGCTGCATCATCGGCAATGGATGTGGATTTCCTTGCAACAAGAGCCCGGATGTCGAAATCAAGATGCTTCTCCTTTATGCATCTGATTGCAGTCTGTCCGATTGAGCCGCTTGAGCCCAATATGATTATCTTCCTCATAGCATCTCGAAGATGATCGTCATTATTGAAAACGGGGCAGCAGCGAACAACAGGCTGTCCAAGCTGTCTAGGATCCCACCACGGCCGGGAATTATGAATCCTGAATCCTTGACATCCGCACTGCGCTTGAACGTCGATTCAACAAGATCCCCAAGTGCTCCGAAGACTGCGGTTATCGCTCCGAGAAACGCCCCGTATACAGGGGAGAAAGTGAATGCATTTGGGAAAAGAACGGGTGCAAGGAAACCGAAGAGGGAAGGAACCAGTATCCCCCCGATGAAGCCTGCAATGCTCTTTTTTGGGGAGACCTTCACTATGCCTCTGTTGTTCCTGCCGAAAAGCATACCCGAAAAGTATGCGAATGTGTCTTCTCCGAATACGAAGAAGAAATAAAGTGCGATATGATATGATGAATTCTCAAGGAACAGTATATTCACAAGGAATATGGAGAGGAGGGCAGGGTATGTAAGGACAAGCAGGGACCTTCCAAGGGTATCTATGCTTGTCTTGAAATCATCATCTGCCCCCTTGAACACCTCGATCGAGAATGCGAGGGCCGAGAGGATGACGAAAAGGAAGAATACGAAGATATCCTCTCCAATCAGATATTTCTCTATATATGCGACAAGTGGAAGAAGAGGGGCAAGATATACGATAGGGGAGATGCGTCCGATTTTCTTCACAATCTCAGACATCTCATATGTACCGAAACTGATGGCTGCCATGAATATGAGCATCAGCAGTGGATGATGGTATTGCTCAAAGAGGAAAGCAGAAGCAAACAGAATTGGAAGTGCTATCACCGATGTAAGAACTCTTTTTGTTAAGGATTTCAAGCCAAGCCTCCAAACCGCCTTGTTCTTCTGAGAAAGTCCTGTTTCACAGTCTTAATCATTTCTTCGTCCCAATCTGGCCAAAGTTTATCATAAAAACCGAGCTCTGAATAGGCTGAATCAAAGAGCAGGAAGTTGGAAAGCCTTTCCTCTCCTGCCGAACGGACTATGAAATCTGCAGGTGGAATATCGGGATTATCGAATCTGGATCTGATCATAGCGGCATCGACTTCCTTCACACCATCAGCTATAAGGGAGTTGACAGCCCTTACAATCTCATCCTGTCCACCATAGTTTATCGCAAGCTGAAGGATGAGCAAGCTGTTGTTCCTCGTCTCCTCACAGGTCTTGTCGAGTGCTTTAAGTGCAGCCTCAGGGAGACCAGAGCGGTTTCCAAGCAGTCTTACCTGGACACCGAGTGAGCTTATCGCCTTGATCTCCCCATAGACTTTGTTTGTGAAGAGGGCCATGAGGTATTTTACTTCCGCCTCAGGCCTCTTCCAGTTTTCAGTGGAAAAACAGTATACAGTCAGGTACTTTATGCCCTCATCAATGGCACCTTTGATGACTTTCTTCAGGCTTTTCAGCCCTTCAAGATGTCCTGCGACACGCGGAAGATTGCGCTTAACTGCCCATCTGCCGTTTCCATCCATGATGATTGCCAAATGCACCAGCTCAGACATACTTAGATTTCCATTATCTCTTTTTCTTTAGCGTCAGCAATCTTCTGGACGGAAGCGATATAGTTGTCTGTGAGCTTCTGGATCTTCGTCTCTCCTTCCTTCTGCTCATCTTCACTGATCTCTCCAGCCTTCTGCTTCTTCTTCAGCTCATCCATCGCATCACGGCGTACATTACGTACAGCGACCTTGCTCTGCTCAGCCATCTGCTTGCTCTGCTTTGCAAGCTCCTTCCTCCTCTGCTCTGTCAGGGCAGGGAAGTTGACTCTGATGAGTTTTCCGTCATTGTTCGGGTTCAGTCCGAGCTCTGACTTCTGGATTGCCTTCTCAATGGCTGATAATAGGCTCTTGTCCCATGGCTGGATGACTACAAGGCGTGCCTCCGGTACGGAGAGGGAAGCCACCTGGTTAAGAGGTGTCTCAGCTCCGTAGTAGTCGACCTTGATCTTATCGAAAAGGGCAGTGGATGCCCTTCCCGTTCTGAGGTTCTGGTAATCACCTTCAAGAGATGATACACATTTCTTCATTCTCTCTTCACAGTTAGAGATGATCTGCTGCATAGTCCCTCCTTAAGCAGTAACTCCTGCCTGGTAAACGACATATCCAACAACCTTGATCTGTGCCTGGTACTTCTTGGCAACATCTCCGATCGCCTGGCTTACGCTCTTGGAGTCATCCTTTACGAATGCCTGGTCAAGGAAGCAGATCTCCTTGTAGAGCTTGGAGAGCTTTCCTCTGATGATGCCTTCCTTTACTTTATCAGGCTTGGATGAGAGCTTCTCATCGCTGTCGACCTGTGCCTTGAAGATTGAAAGCTGCTCTGCTTCGAACTCCTTTGAAACAGAAGCATCATCAAGATACTGTGGCTTGAATGCTGCTACATGGAGGGCAAGGTCATGGGCGAGCTCCTTTACATCCTCGTTCTCGAAGATTTCCTTCTTATCGCTTTCGAGGTTTACGCATACAGCGACAGCACCTTCTCCGTGGATGTATGTGGAAGCATAGGATGCTACAGGAACGAGGTCGAATTTGACAATGTTCATGTTCTCCTTGATGATTGCGATAAGCCCATCGACCATGCCTCTGAGTTCATCATTGATCTCTGTGTATCCCTTTGCAAGGATCACATCACACATATCCTCACCGAGCTTTGCGAAATCTGCGTTCTTAGCAACGAAATCAGTCTCGCAGGAAAGGGAGAGGAGGACGACCTTCTCACCATTGCTCTTAACGAACACCCTTCCGTTCTCTGTTGCTCTGTCCTGACGCTTTGCAACTGCTGCAAGTCCCATCTCCTTGAGGATCTTCTCTGCAGCCTGGAAATCTCCATCTGCCTCTGTAAGGGCTTTCTTGCAGTCCATCATGCCTGCACCTGTCAAATCTCTGAGTTTCTTAACGTCACTTGCACTGATTGCCATACTATTACTCCTCGTCTCTCTCGTCTTCAATGGCATCTTCTTCCGACTCCAAGCTGCCATCCTTCTCCTCTGGAACATAGTTGGAGAAGTCCTCGATCTCAATCTCACTGTCCTTGTCCTCGACTGGAGCGGAATTAAGCTCCTCCTCGTCATCGAGGCTCTCGATGATCTGGATGCCACCCTCGCTGTCAGCGTCGATGACTGCGTTTGCAATGATTTCGACGAAAAGGCTGATAGCTCTGATTGCATCATCGTTTCCCGGGATCGGGTAGTCGATATCTGTAGGATCACAGTTTGTATCTACGACTGCGATTACAGGGATTCCAAGTCTCTTTGCCTCGGCAACAGCTGTTGCTTCCTTCTTTGTGTCGATGATGAAGATCGCTCCTGGAAGCTCCTTCATGTCCTTGATACCGCCAAGGTTCTTGCTGAGCTTTGCCATCTGCTTTGTATATAATGCGACTTCCTTCTTTGTGAGGCTGTCGAAAGAGCCGTCGGCCTGCATTCTCTCAAGCTTCTTGAGCTTGGCGATGCTCTTCTTGATTGTTGCGAAGTTCGTAAGCATTCCACCGAGCCAGCGGTTTGAAACATAAGGCATGCCGCATCTCTTTGCTTCGTCTTCGATAGCCTGCTGTGCCTGCTTCTTTGTTCCTACGAAAAGAATCTGTTTGCCATTCTTGACCTGTGCTCTTACTGCCTCATATGCCTCTACGATGCATGCTGAAGTCTTCTGAAGGTCGATGATATGAATACCGTTTCTCTCTGTGAAGATGAAACGTGCCATCTTAGGATTCCACCTCTTTGTCTGATGGCCAAAATGTACGCCTGACTCAAGCAGGCTCTTCATGGTTACTACTGCCATAGTAATCCTCCCATTCGCGTGGAATAGAGAACTCTCCATTCCGTCCTAACACTATATCTCACCCATACGGGCGGAAACTACTGCCTAAAACAGCTTCTATATAATAGACAAAAGAACTGGATTGTTTCAAGAGAGGAAAAGCTTTTCCTTCAGTCTTTCCACGACTATTGAATCCGCAGGGACCCACTTGATGCCTTCAAGCTTGCCTAAGTCCACCCATCTTGACTCATCATGTTCGCTCAAGACAGGACTGCCGTGCTTTATATGGGCAAGGAAACAATCCATTACGAGATGAAAAGCAGGATACTCGTATTCAACTGTGAACATTTTCTCCTCTATCTCAATTTGAATGCTTAGTTCCTCCTGAATCTCCCTGACTGCAGCATCGGACGCACTTTCCCCCTCTTCAATCTTTCCACCAGGAAACTCCCAGAATCCTTTGAATGCACCCTCTGCCTTCCTTGTGATGAAGATCTTCCCTCCATCATGGATGATGGCGGCACTGACCTTAATCGACGATTTCATTAAAGTTCTCCAAAGGTGTCGCCTTGTTGTCCTTGATGGTCTTGATATCGAAAGGTGTCGTCTGATAGACGAAGTAGTTTAGCCAGTTTGAATAAAGTAGGTTCGCACAGCTTCTCCATCTCATCATTGGAATGCGCTCGGGGTTGTCATCGGGGAAGTAGTTCTTCGGGATATCGATCTCCTTTCCCTGGCTTATGTCCCTCAGATACTCCATCTTCAGTGTATCCCTGTCGTATTCGCTGTGCCCTGTGATGAAGATCTGCTTGCCCTTGTCGGTGGCCATTGCATAGACCCCCGCCTCCTCACTTGTAGAAAAGAGCTTGAGCCGTGGTTCCTTCTGCACATCCTCCAGTCGTACTGTCGTGTGTCTGGAGTGGGGGACATAGAATTCATCATCAAAGCCTCTGAAAAGAATAGGGTTGTTGTAGTCGACGCGGTGCTTGAAGACTCCGAAGAGCTTTTTCTCAAGTGGATGTTTCCTTATCCCGAAATGATAGTACAGTGCGGCCTGGGCTCCCCAGCAGATGTGGAATGTCGAATGGACATGCGTCTTCGTCCATTCCATTATCCTGCAAAGCTCATCCCAGTATTCAACCTCTTCGAACTCAAGATGCTCCACAGGGGCACCTGTTATGATGAAGCCGTCGAAAAACCTCCCCCTGATCTCATTGAATGATTTGTAGAAGGAGATCATATGCTCCTTCGAGGTGTTCTTCGAATTGTAGCTTGTCGTCTGCACGAGTGTGAGCTCCACCTGAAGAGGTGTGTTTCCAAGCAGCCTTGTCAGCTGCGTTTCTGTCGTGATCTTCGTAGGCATCAGATTCAGTATTCCGATCTGCAGAGGTCTGATATCCTGTCTGAACGCCCTCTGGTCTGTCATGACGAAGATGTTCTCTTTCTCAAGAACGGCACGTGCCGGGAGGTTTGAAGGGATCTTGATAGGCATCAGACTCTCTCCAGTGCCTGGTCGATGTCGGCTATTATATCCTCGATATTCTCTATTCCTGTCGAGAAACGGATGAATTCAGGCTTCACACCTGCCTTCTCAAGCTGCTCATCACTCAGCTGCCTGTGCGTGGTAGATGCAGGGTGGAGGACACATGTCCTGAGGTCTGCCACGTGGACACAGATCCTGGCAAGCTTGAGGCTGTCCATGAAACGTGTGGCCCCCTCCTTTCCGTTCACAGTACCGAAAGATACGACACCGCTCGACATGCCGTTATCGAGATATTTCATTGCAAGTGCGTGCTGGCTGTCATCCTCCAGTCCTGGATAGCTCACCCAGAGGACCTTCTCATGCTCTTTCAGGTGTTTTGCAACGGCAAGTGCGTTGCTGCTGTGCCTCTCCATCCTCAGGTGCAGGGTCTCAAGACCGTTGTTGAGTAGGAATGCAGAGAATGGCGACGGGGTGGATCCGAGGTCCCTCATGAGCTGTGTGCGGGCCTTTGTGATATATGCCGCCTTCCCGAAATTCCTGGTATATATCACCCCGTGATAGCTCTCATCGGGCTCATTTAGGCAAGGGTAGCCGCTCCAGTCGAAAGTGCCGGAATCGACAATCATGCCACCGACGACTTCGGCGTGTCCGTCCATGTATTTGCTTGTCGAGTGGACTACGATATCCGCACCATGCTCAAAAGGCCGGCAGAGGAAAGGGGTGGCGAATGTGTTGTCCACTATCAGAGGGATTCCATGCCTATGTGCCAAAGCGGCGTAACGCTCTATGTCGAGTATCTCTAGGCTCGGGTTTGCAATCGTCTCTCCGAAGAAAAGCCTTGTCTTTTCGTCTATCAGCTCCTCTATCTCCTCATCGCTCATATCATATGTGATGAAGCGTGCCTCGATCCCAAGCTTTTTGAGTGTGACTGCGAAAAGATTCGTCGTTCCTCCATAGAGATTTGAGAAACAGATGAAGTTCTCCCCTGATGAGGTGATGTTTATGACGGAGATGAGGGATGCACTCTGTCCTGATGAGGTCATCATCGCACCGACGCCTGACTCAAGCTCTGCAACCTTTTTCTCCACGCACTCGACTGTGGGGTTGCTGATTCTCGAATACATATGCCCTTCTTTTGTAAGGTCGAAGAGCTTTGCAAGCTCCTCGCTGCTGTCATATGAATATGTTGTCGATTGATAGATCGGAAGAACCCTTGCCTCCCCGTTCCCGCCTTTATATCCTGATTGTACACAGATTGTTTCTTTTTTCATGTGACAACAATAGCATTTTTTGTTTTATTAAATAAGTAGAACAGCAGAAGTTTTTAGTTTAGCATAAAAAGGGGAGGCCTTATGATTTTAGGACTTGAGAGGATTTCTTCTGAAAAACTTACGAATGAAGCGATTGACGCCCTTGAGAGGGTCTCGAATTTCAAATCATATCTTTTAAGCAATAATGATATAAGAATCCTGTTCGATTTCGATGGAAAGCAGTATTCCGTCGATTTCAAGGTTGATGACGACGGTGAGATAATCGCATCGAAGTGCTCATGCTCTGCAGAGCGGTGCATACATAAGACGCTTGCCCTCATCTTCTATAATTACCAGAGCGGATATGAGGGGGAGGAGGGTGAGATGGCCGAGGAGCTTGAGCAGAGGCTTGCTGAATCCCCCGATGGAAGGCTCATCGACCTCATCATGGATTTCTATTTCTCCGAGAAGCTTTCCTATGATGATATAATGGAAGAGCTTGATGAGCTTGAGAATGAGCAGGCAGGGCTTGATGAATGCGACCCTTCCGTCCTTGACAAGGCACTGGAGGAGGTCTTCTCTTTCTCGAACTTCAAGAAGGGGAAGAAGAATACAGAGGAGTATCTGACATTAATCGACACCCTGATTCCGAACATGATGTCTTTCATCAGGAGGGCATATGACAATGGGATGTATGACGAGGCCGACTTAATAGGGGAGAATCTGGAGAAGACGATCGAATTCATCGCCCAGAACTCCCATCATGCCGAGGAATATGTCCAGGCGGAGCTGGTAAACAGCCTCCTTTACATCCTCAGAGAGGATGAGGAGTCTTTTGATGTTGTCTTTGCATCCCTCAGAAATGCATTCAATTCAACTGAATACTTGAAAAAACACAAGAAGGAGATGCTCAAGCTTGAGATCAAGAGAGCAGGAGCGGGCAGCAGGATCGGGAAGAAGTTGAAAAAACTTCTTACGGAACTTGAAAGCTGAAAGATAATGGGCGGTCATCCCGCCCATCTTTTCAATTGGTATGCTTTCTCTGGCTGTCTGCAATAAGTCTTATCGCATTGATATTTATGAATCCCTTGCAGTCGATTGGATGATAACCTCCCGCCTTGTCCATGCTTCCAAGGTCCTCGTTGTAGAGGCTTGTCGGACTTGATATCCCTGCATTGATCACATTTCCCTTGTATAGTGCGACTGTAGCCTTGCCTGTGACATCCTTCTGACTCTCATCAAAGAGTGCTGTGAGCATGTTGAACTCCGGTGCACCCCAGTAGCCGTTGTAGATGAGCTCGGCGTACTTTGGAGAGAGCATGTCCCTCAGATGCATCGCCTCCTTATCCATGCAGAGCCCTTCGAGGTTGTGGTGTGCTTTCCAGAGAATCTCGCATCCCGGTGTCTCATACACCCCTCTGCTCTTGATTCCGATGAATCTGTTTTCGACCATGTCGACCCTTCCGATTCCATTGTCATGTCCCATCTTATTAAGATACAGGATCATTTCAAGCGGATCTGTAAGAGTTGTTCCATCATTCTCGTTCTTCACAGACAGAGGGACTCCATCCTCGAATTCAATAGTGAGAATCGTCTCCTCATCCTTCGCTTCCTTCGGGCTCAGTGTCAGGGAGAATACATCCTCAGGACATCTGAGGGCAGGGTCTTCAAGCATTCCAGCCTCATGTGAGATATGGATGAGGTTCTCATCCTCGCTGTATGGCTTCTTCAGGCTTGCCTTGACAGGTATGTTGTATTTCTCAGCATATGCGAGCATATCGGATCTTCCTTCGAACTGGGAAAGCCACTCCTGGTCCTTCCATGGACTTATGATCTTCACATCCGGCATGTTCATGTAGTATCCGAATTCGAATCTCACCTGGTCGTTTCCCTTTCCCGTGGCACCGTGTGCGACGTATTTCGTCCCTTCCTTCTTCGCAATCTCGATATGCTTCTTAGCGATTATAGGGCGTGCGAGACTGGTTCCCAGCATGTATGTGCCTTCATATATGCAGTTACTCTTGAGTGCGGGATAGATGTAGTCGGTTACAAGCTCTTTCTTCAAATCCTCTATATAGACCTTGCTTGCTCCCGTTGCATACGCCTTTTCCTCTATCGCCTTGAAATCCTCGTTCTGGCCAACATCGGCGACATATGCGATGACATCAAAACCCTTGTTTGAGAGCCACTTCAATATTACGGAGGTATCGAGTCCTCCTGAATATGCTAAAACAACCTTCTCTTTCATACCTATAATCTCCTTTATGAGACCTATTCTGCATAAATATAAAAGAAAATCAAGTGGAAATATGCATAAATATTCAAAAAGATGATTATTTTGAATATTTTCTGCATAAAATTTGAAGCAAAAAAAACTCCCAGCCGGTCAGGACTGGGATTTCGCTTAAGGCAATACATCCATTGCGAGTGCGCTCCGGACCTCTCCGGAACGGCTACGGCAGTCCCTCTTCTCTAGGCAACCAGGGTTTTCCCTTTTAAGCCGCTAATTATTAAATAACATTAAAAATTGAACTTGTAAATATCATTTTAGTAAATTTTTTTAGTTTTTTTATATAAGTCAAAAAAGTGTAACTTCTTTTAAAACAATGTGTTATAGAAAGTGTATGATTATGATGCTTCGACTTTTGCAGAGCTTATTTCCTTATATGATTGGAAAATGCGTCCAGCATATATAATTATTATACTGTTTTCATATAGTTTTTCTAAACTTGAAAGTATATGCATTTTGGGCTAAATTTCATGGTATGAAAGGATTTTTTATTAAAAAAGCTTTTTTTGATGGATGGGACAATCTCATTGCGATGGTTGTCCTCAATCTCATATATGTCGCATTCTTCCTTGCATTGCTTGGCGCTCTGACTCTTTTCGGTTCGATGAACGTATTTGCATATGTGCTTTTACTCCTCATCATATTCCTCTGGTGTCTTGCAAAAGGGGGAGTCGCTGGAGCAAGTTATGAATGGTCGAACTACAAGAGCTCGACTTTCTCAGCTTTCAAGGAAGGGTTTGTCAGGAACATAAGGCACAGCCTGCTTTATTTCGGATTAATGGTTGTAGAGTTCCTGATGTTCATCGTCGTCCTTCCTTTCTATGCAGGGATGCAGGGAGCCTTCCCATTGATCGTCAGTGTGATTCTCTTCTGGGTCGAGCTTATTTTCCTGATGGCAATACCTTATTACTTTCCTCTCATGTCCCGTCTTCCAGGGGACAGGCCTCTGAAGACGCTGAAGAAGTGCTTCATAGTGATGGCGGACAATATCGGGTTTTCCGTCTTCCTTCTTTTCTACAACATCATATGCCTTGTGCTTACTATCTCCACATTCGGCCTCATACCAGGGGTTGCAGGGATGCAGCTTGCAAAGCAGGATGCTGTGAAGCTCATAATGTTCAAGTACGACTATATGGAAGAGAATGCAGATGCCGACAGGAAGCACATCCCATGGGATGACCTGCTTTATGAGGAAAGGGAGAAGGTCG
>DVIF01000004.1 GCA_018711525.1 Candidatus Ornithospirochaeta stercorigallinarum | reverse complement strand
CGGGCTATCACAACCTGATGAAGCTGAACTCGATTGCATATACGGAAAATTATAATAAAGAACCAAGAATCACAAAGGAAATACTCTCACGGTATTCAAATGACCTGATCTGTCTCTCAGCTGGTCTTGAAGGAGAAATCTCTCAGCTCCTCTTATCAGATAATTACGAGAAAGCAAAGGACTCTGCATTCTGGTACAAGAACCTTTTCGGGGACAGATACTACCTTGAGCTGCAGGATCACGGCCTTAAAGAAGAGAAAAAAGTGAATAAGTTACTTGCTCAGCTTTCTCATGAACTAGATATACCTTTGGTATGCACAAACGACATTCACTACATTGAGAAGAGGGACTGGAATGCACACGATACTTTTCTATGCATCAAAACAAAGTCGAAGAAGTCCGATAAAAACAGACAAAGGTATCAGAAAGGGCAATACTATTTTAGAACTCCAGAAGAGATGGCCAAGCTCTTTGCATGGTGTCCGGAAGCTGTCGTGAATACAGGGAAGATTGCTGAACGCTGCAATCTTGAGATAGGGTTTCCTGGCCTGATTTATCCCGAGTATACAATTCCACGTGAGTTTAAGGATAAGAGTGAGTATCTTATGTATCTGGCCAACGAAGGTCTGAGAAAACGCTATACTGTTATCAGTAAAGAAATTCAGCAGAGACTGGATTACGAGCTCAGCATCATCATACAGAAAGGATATGTGGATTACTTTCTAGTAGTCTGGGATTACGTTAATTGGGCTAAAACAAATAACATCCTGGTAGGCCCAGGAAGAGGGAGCTCCGCAGGGTCTCTTCTTGCCTATTCTCTGGCAATTACTGACGTGGATCCGATTAAGTATGATCTACTGTTTGAGAGATTCTTCAATCCTGAATGTATTTCACTATTGCAGCCGGATATCGATGTGGACTTCTGTCCTGATGGGCGGCCACAGGTAATCAATTACGTTACAGAACTCTATGGTAAGCAGAATGTCGGGCGTATCACCTGTTTCGAAACGATGAAGCTGAAAACCGTCATCAAGGATATTGCCACCGTACTTGATATCCCTCGGAAGGAAGTCAGAAAAATCTGTTCATATATCCCTGATTATCCAAGACTAACTCTAACGAAAGCATTTTACAAAAATCCAAAGCTCAAATTAATAAAAGCAAAAGGTGGTGTATACAAAGAACTGTTTGATACAGCACGACGTCTTGAAGGTCTGATCAGTCGTTCATTCCTTCATTCTACCGGGGTCGTTATCGGCAGGGATCCTCTCGGCGGTTATGTTCCCCTTTATACCGATCCGAAGACTGGCGTCATATCCACACAATACGATATGTTGGATATTAGAGACTCCGGTCTTGTAAAGATGGATTTCCTTGGGCTCAAGACACTCACGCTCATCAAGCACACAGTGGAGCTTATAAGGAAGACCGTTCCCGATTTCGATATCAGCAGAATCGATGAGCATGACAGGAAGACATTCGACATGCTGTGCCGCGGAGACTCGAAGTGCGTGTTCCAGTTCGAATCCGACGGCATGGCTGACATCCTCCGCCGCGAGCATCCGCAGACCATAGAGGAGCTCGTCGCATTGAACGCGCTCTACAGGCCGGGCCCGATGCAGTTCATCGACCAGTTCATCGACTCAAAGCTCGGCAAGAGGGAGATAACCTACCCCGATCCATGCCTCGAGGATGTCCTGAAGGAGACATACGGCGTCATCGTCTACCAGGAGCAGGTCATGAAGGTCGCCCAGATCATCGCAGGATACACGCTCGGACAGGCAGATATCCTCCGCAGGATCATGGGCAAGAAGAAGAAGGAGAAGCTCGCGGAGGAGCTCGTGAAGTTCAAGGCCGGCGCCGTGAAGAACGGCTTCACGGAGGAGCACGCCGAGGAGATATTCCACATCCTCGAGCCGGTCGCGGGCTACGGCTTCAACAAATCCCACGCCGTTGCCTATTCAGTCGTTGCATACCAGACAGCTTTCCTCAAGGCAAACTATCCTGATGAATTCTACGCTGCAATGCGGGAGATGGATAAGATTGATTGCGATATAAATACAATACTCTAATCCTAGATGGATCAGAACCGACAAAACTGGCAAAGGATGAGGCAGAGAAATCACTCTCCCTCATCCTTTCTTACCAGAAACACTTTCCGTCCCCTGATACTGAACCCAGCTATGATCCTGCTGTCATTCTCGATGTGGAATCTGTATTGTTTCTCTCCGTTTACTGTGACTGTTACTTCTTCAGGTGGTGCAAGGATGAGCCTGTTCCTTTCTGGCCAGACTTTAAGCGTTATCACTCCATCCAGATTCCTGGGAAGAGATGATGTAAAGACAATCAGAGACAAGCCATATTTCACAGCAACCTTTCCGAAAGCATCATAATGGTCAACATACCCCTTCTCTCTTGACTCAGCGTCAAAATACGGGAAATCTGCGCCATATGAGAGAGTGACGACCCTGAATCCTTTCGATGACAGAGCTTCAAGCTCATCTTCAACCTCGCAGAATCTTTTCGCTCTTAACCTTTTCGACAGAATCGATCCAGCGGACAACCGATCAAGCAGCTTCTCATCAGATTCATATTCTCCACTAAGGAAGCTGAACAGCATCCTATTCTGGAAATCCTGCGCTTCATTGCTGCAAGAAAGCATCGCAAAAGGAATATAGTCCAGTATCGCAGGACGAAGCATGCAAAAGAGAAAGAAGTAGGAATAATTGATGGCATTCATATAAATGACATCACCAGGAGAAAGCTTATCCAGAACAGGAGAATGGATATCGACTATGCCATTATCTGGGCATTTCCAGCTTTCAAGATCTTCCGGGTATGTATAATCAACAAGGTCACAGGCTTCCTTCCAATGCGATGAAAATCTGTCAATCATAAGTATAATCTCCTAAATTCTTCTCTATCCTATGATTCATCTGTGTCACCTGCTGACAGAGTTCGGAAAACATCAGATAATCGTAATAGAGGAGAAAAGGAAATGTCTTCAGACAATCTGCCATCAAAACTTGCAATCGCCACATACATCGGAACAGGAAATGGACGCTCCATCAATGATATTGCCGAGCATTTCGGGATTTCGATAAGAACTGCCTATCGTTTCCTCGACAGGCTGCAAGCAGAAGGCTATGCGCTTACAAACGAGGAAAGGAGAAATGGCAAGGAAAAGCTCTGGACAATGCTTGATTTGCACAGTGACAAGTACGGCAACGCATTGCCATCATCAGAATTCTCTCAAGAAGAACGTATCATTCTCCATTATATGATGGTCGAGCTGAAGAAAAACGAAGATGTTCTTCCTTCCTTCAAGTCTGTCAGGAACAAGCTTGCCTCGATGCTCAGCCAGAAATCTGTAGCCTTTCCTTCTCTCGATTACCCAAAAAGCATTTCCAGAAAGCTGTTTCCCATAGAGAACATCAGCTCAATCAGCAAGATAGCATCAAAAGAGACACAACACATCGTCAAGGAGCTTCTGAAAGCAATCAACGGACAGAACAGGATCTCTATGACCTACCACGTACCAAACAAACCTGTTGCACTGGAAGCGGAGAACCTCTCTCCTGTTTTTGCATTCTTCTTCGATGGTGGAACGTATCTGCAAGCGCTATTGGAAGATGGAGCATTGAGAACATATGCCATCGAGAGGATTGAGACAGTCAATATTCTAAAGGACAGCATTGCTTTGAAACCAGACTTCGATCCTTACGGCCTTCTTACAGATCCATTCGGCCCTTTCATAGGTCGGGAGAAGATAGAAGCAAAAGTCTGGATAGCTCCAGCCCAGGTGAAGTATGTCAAAGAAAGGAAATGGCCGGATGATGTCATAATCAGAGACAACGAAGACGGCTCTGCTATCTTCGAGGTTACGACATATGGCGAATGGGAGTTCGTAAACTGGATACTCTCGATGCGAGCCCAGGCAGAGCTGCTTGAACCTGAGTGGCTGAGGAACAAAGTCTCAGCCATACTCGACCAGACGGCTAGTCTGTATCACACTCGCTGATGATCTCTTCCTTCAAGGATGTCTCCCAGGACTTGCGTATCAACTGATCAGACCAGCCATATGGATAGGCTTTGAAGAACTCCTCAAAGTCGGTGTATTCGGAAATCATCACTTTGCGTCTTTCATTATCACAAGCCTGGATGACGTGAACCATCGCTCCATCCAGGTCATCCGGTGCAATATTCTTCGGGTATGAATCGTATATCGCATCAAGCAAGATACGATTCACCTTTTCCACATTGTCAGGGCTGGAATCGGACGTAATAGCACTATCTCCCTTGTAGTAGATTACAGAACGGGAGAAGAGATCTCTGACTAGACTTTCTCTCTTGTCCTGGATGTACTGGTATGCATCGAATGTCACCCTTACACCATTATCCTCACTCTCATACTTCTCGAAAGTCGCAACGACACGAGCAAGTTTGTCAGCCTTATTCAGAAACTCCTTATCGTCAGGAGTGATTGAAAGCCTACGGCTATTATTCTCAGCAGAAGTATTGATCATAATCTGGAAAGGCCTGGCAAAATGAGACAGCACTGATAGCTCATCCATGAATTCCGAATTCCTGTCAAGTGTAAATACGGGAGAGAACCTTGAGAGGAATGCTGCAAAGCCCGGGTTCATCCCGGGGATATCGTCGATGTACATCCCCCGCACCATTGAGGATGCCATGAGAATATCACGGGATATCCGTTCGTTCCTATCCTTTGGAGAAATGAAAGGGTCATTGGCTTCGGCCTGTGCTAGCAGATAGTGCCTGAGAGCATCAATGTGAGTCTGAATCTTATCTGAATAGTCCATATATCACCTCTGTACACCGGTAATGATAATGGATAGATATGACAGAATCTGGCAGAGGAGCGACATAAAATTAACGTGCACCATCGGCCTGAAACAGCCAACAATGATACACGCAATAACATATTGATATTTCAAGACTTACGGTTCAAACGTGAACGCCCCTTATTTATCTTGCCCAATGTGCACATTTCAGCAAACTGAAAGACTCATGAAATGAGAAGCAATTGCAATTCCTTGAAGACAATTGAAATTTCACTTTAATCGTATTATTATGCTTATACATACTTATATGAATTGGAGGCTGTATGGAAATACCAAAGGGCCATTATGTTTTCGGCACGGTCAAGGTCGGAGAGCGTGGCCAGATCATTATCCCGAAAGAGGCAAGGGAAACATTTGATATCAAGGCCGGAGATACGCTCATAGTCCTTGGTGATGAGAAGTGGGGAATTGCTGTCACAAAGTCAGATGTTCTCCAGAAATATGCATCAGATGTGTTTGCAAAGATCGCTGGGGGGCAATGAGAATGAGGATAAGTGAGACACCTTTTGCTTTTCTTCTGGATGACTGCTTCAGGGAATTTGGAGAGGAGGATGGCAGGAAGATCTATCAGGAGGCAGATGACGTATTTTCAAAGCTCGAGGCTGAATCTGACTATAAAGGTAATGAAGCCATAAGAGAACACATCCAGATGAAGCTTCTTCCTCCCCTTGCCTACTACAAAGCCCTTCTCTCTGCCGGGTATTCCAGGACAGAGGCCCTGGATTACGTCAGGGCTGAAGAGAAGAAGACTGCAGAGAAAAAGAAAGAGTCCATGTCGAATATGGCAAGGCTGCCATTCGCATATTCAATCTACCGCATGGGCGTCAGGAAATTCATGACAAAGAACTTCCCTGAAGAAGGCTGGAAGACCGAATGGGTAAGATGCGATAAAAAGGAGATTCACTTCAATCTCCATAGCTGCATCTACAATGATCTGTGCAGTAAATATGGATGCCCTGAGCTATGCACCATTTACTGTGAGAATGATGAGATCGCTTTTTCCGGGCTGCTGCCGAAAATCAGGTTTGAGCGCAGCGGGACTCTTGGAAACGGAGCTGAATGCTGCGATTTCCACTTCAGGAAGGGATGAATATGGAAAATGAATATCTGAGGAAAACAGAGCTTCTCGATTACAGTTCGCCTTCAATTCAGTCTCTTATTTCCAATAAAGGATGGCAGGATCTTTCTGAATATGATGCCATAGGGGCCGTATATCATTTCGTCAAGGATGAGATTCTATTTGGCTACAACAGATGCGACACTCTCAAAGCCTCTGAAGTGCTGGACGATGGCATAGGCCAGTGCAATACGAAATCTACACTCCTTATGGCTCTGCTCAGAGGGCTTGGCATCGCCTGCCGTCTTCATGGTTTCACAGTCTCAAAGGACTTCCAGAGAGGAGCGGTTTCAGGGATTATAGCCTTGATGGCACCAGATGAGATTGTCCACACCTGGGTCGAAGTCTTCTTTGACGGGAAATGGATTGCACTTGAAGGCGTGATAATCGACAAGCAGTTTCTTGATGCAGTGAAAAGCAAATATCCAGATACGAAGGGAGTTTTCCGTCAGTATGCGATAGCTGTTGATGACTTCCCGCACTTTGCTGTTGACTGGAATGGCTGCGATACTTTCATCCAGAGTAAGGCGATAGTGCAGGATTATGACATATACCCAGATCCTGATTCATTCTTCAAGGATCATTCCCAATCTTTAGGATTTGTCCGTTCGTTTCTGTATGAGCATATCGGCTGCAGAAAGATGACAAGAAATATAGCGAGAGTGAGGAACAATGATTAAAGCAGTTGCCTGTCTGCAGCTTGCAGCCGTCATCATTGAATTTCTTCTGCCCTGGATTCTCAAGAGGTTCTATCCTGGATACGACTCAAGAAAGATGGCAATGAGCATTCTGGGCTCACCTTCAAGTCCTGTAACCAGCCTTTACAGTGCCTGGCTTGTTGTTCTTGGCCTGATCCTTTCCTTGGCCTCTTCTGCATATTTCTCTGTACTATCCGAAAGAACAGTTCTTGCTGTCATGACAAGCGGATCAATCTTCCTGTTTGCGCTTGGAGCCGGGATTCTTGCAGGCCTTTTCAAAGCTGATGCAGATGACAAGATGGGAACATTGTCATCCAGAATACATGGTTATTCCTCTGCCATAGGCTTTATGGCATTGCTGTTCTTTCCTCTTCTGAGATCTGCTGCGATGTTTGAGGACAGACATTTCATGCTTGGTGCCTCATATCTGACAGTTTTCCTCTTTGCTCTTCTTTTCTTCATTCTGTTCATCATGTCAGACAAGGAGCAATATAAGGGAACCTGTATTGACAGGGAAGGCACATGGGAGCGCCTCACGCTTTTCTTCATGTACCTTCCTCTTGTGGCCGATTCCCTTATCATACT
>DVIF01000027.1 GCA_018711525.1 Candidatus Ornithospirochaeta stercorigallinarum | reverse complement strand
ATCCATCATTCACCGCTGAAGGCAGCGAGGACTGGTGCTATGATGAAGGGGGAAGGATAAGGCATTTTCCTCTGGACAACTATTTCGTTGAAGGAAAGAGAGAGACCACGTTCCTTGGATGCAAGGTCGGAAAATATCATAGGACTCTTACAAGCTATGTCGATCCCCTGCTTGAAGGAGGCTTCTCCCTTACAGGACTGAAGGAACCTGAAGTTCCTTCCCATCTCAAGGATCTTGAAGAGATGAGAAATGAATGGCGGCGACCGATGATGCTCATACTCAGGGCGGAAAAAAAGTAGAAAAATTTTCTTGACGGCTCAATTAAACCGGTTTAGCATTAAATCATAAAGGTTATTAAACCGGTTAAATCAGGGGTAACCCTATAAAAAGGAGAGAAAAATGAAAAAGACACTGAGCATTCTTTTAATTCTCGCTCTTGCTCTTTCATCTGTTTTCGCTGGCGGAGCCAAGGAAAGCAGTTCAAACGAGGTATATTTCCTCAACTTCAAACCTGAAATCGCCGATGTCTATACAGATATCGTAGCCCCAGCATTTGAAGAAGAGACAGGACTCAAGCTACGTGTTGTGACCGCTGCTTCAAACCAGTATCAGACGACACTGCGCTCCGAGATGGCTAAGAGCAATCCTCCTGTAATCTTCCAGGTCAACGGACCTGTTGGAGTCCAGGCATTCACAAATGATGTCGCTCCTCTTGAGGATACAGGCTTCTATGCCCTTCTTGCGGACAAGAGCATGGCTATCGAGCAGAATGGACATGTAGTTGGAATTCCTTACGCAGTAGAGGGATACGGAATCATCTACAATGATGCGATAATGAGAAAGTATTTCGCACTTCCCGATAAGGCTGTAGATATCTCAAGTGCAGATGAGATCAGAAGTTTCGATACACTCAAGGCTGTCGTAGAAGACATGTCGAAGCATCTGGATGAGCTTGGAATCCAGGGAGTGTTCGCATCCACATCAATGGCAAGCGGAACAGACTGGAGATGGCAGACACATCTGTTCAACATGCCGCTTTGGAAGGAATTCGGAGACATCCTCACAACAACCGAGGCTTCCTCATTCGACTTCACATACAACGAGAACTACAAAGCCCTCTGGGACCTCTATCTCGACAACAGCACGACGGCAAAGGGAATGGTCAGTGCAAAGACTGATGCAGACAGCATGGCTGAGTTCGCTCTCGGGCAGTGTGCAATGGTCCAGAACGGAAACTGGGGAGCTGCTCAGATTCTCGGGCAGGCTGGAAACGTCGTAGCATCCGAGGATATAAAGTTCCTCCCGCTCTACATGGGATTCGAAGGAGAGGAGAGTCAGGGCCTCTGCGTGGGAACAGAGAACTATCTTTCAATCAACATCCATGCAAGCGATGAGGCGAAAGCAAATGCAGATACATTCCTCACATGGCTCTTCTCAAGCGATACAGGTAAGAAGATCGTAAAAGAAAACCTCATGTTCATCACGCCATTCAATTCATTCACAGAAGAAGAACTTCCTGAAGATCCTCTTGCAAAGGAAGTGAACAGATGGATGAACATGGACGGAGTCACAAGTGTGCCATGGGCATTCCAGGGAATTCCATCAGAGCAGTGGAAGAGTGATTTCGGCGGCGCATTGCTTCAGTACATCAGCGGATCCATGGATTGGAGCGAGGTTGTTGAGATCGCAAGGAACTCATGGACGGTAGAAGCTGAAATCGCTGGAAGATAACCAGAAACGAATCATGGGCCGTCTTGAATGACGGCCTTTTTTTGAAGGTCATTATGGAAAAGTCAATAAAGAAATACTTTGCGCTTTTCGCGCTCCCCGCTCTTATCTGCTTCTCGATTGCTTTCGTCGTACCTTTCATCTGGGGGCTCGTCCTCTCATTCTGTGAGTTCACAACAATTACGGATGCGACGTTTGTAGGCTTTAAAAACTATATAAGAGCTTTTACTGTAGACAATTATTTCACACATGCATTCCTATTCACCCTAGCTTTTGCAATAGTAAGTGTGATAACCATAAACATCCTGGCATTCGCCCTGGCCCTGGCGCTCACGAGATCCATTCCAGGAACAAACGCATTCCGAACGATATTCTTCATGCCGAACCTCATCGGAGGAATCGTACTAGGCTGGATCTGGCAGGTCATAATAAACGGAGTCCTCGCCTATTTTGAGAAGACCATAGCAATAGATGCCTCATATGGTTTCTGGGGGCTTGTCGTACTGATGAACTGGCAGAATGTAGGCTACATGATGGTAATCTACATCGCGGCGATACAGAACATCCCTTCAGAGATGCTTGAAGCTGCAGATATCGACGGAGCCAACTATTGGACGAAACTGAGGAAGATCATAATACCTGCGGTGATGCCATCCATAACAATCTGTTTATTCCTCACGACAACAAACGGATTCAAGCTGTATGACCAGAACCTCGCACTTACGGCAGGAAATCCGAACCATCAGACGGAAATGCTGGCACTCAACATCTTCAACACATTCTACTCCAGAATCGGATTTGAAGGAGTGGGACAGGCAAAAGCCGTCATATTCACAATCCTTGTTGCGGCAATCGCATTGCTTCAACTCTACACTACGAGAAAAAGGGAGTATGAGAACTGATGAAAAAAAGAAATATTGCTTCATGCATCCTTATGCTTTTAATGATACTCTTCGCTGCTTTCGTACTCTTTCCGATACTTATTGTCTTCATAAACTCCTTCAAGGGGAGGCTGTTCATCTCTTCCGAGCCGTTCACAATCCCTAAAGGAGATGCCTTTGTCGGGATGACGAACTACACAGAAGGGCTTGCAAAGACAGGATTCTTCTCAGCTTTCGGCTATTCGCTATGGATAACGGTTGCCTCCGTTTTAATCATACTTCTATTTACAAGCATGCTTGCATGGTACATCACAAGGGTGAAGGGAGTTATCACGCAGATAATCTACTACGCCCTCGTCTTCTCCATGATAGTGCCATTTCAGATGGTGATGTTCACAATGAGCAAGATCGCAAACATGCTCTCTCTTGACAATCCGGTTGGAATCATAGTCTTATATGTCGGATTCGGTGCAGGAATGGCATCTTTCATGTTCTCAGGATTCATCAAGAGCATACCTCTTGCACTTGAAGAGGCCGCCATGATAGACGGAGCAAGTCCTGTGACGACATTCTTCCAGGTCGTGCTTCCGATGCTGAGAAGCACAGCCGTCACGATTGCTATTCTCAATACCATGTGGATATGGAACGACTATCTGATGCCGTATCTCACAATCGGTACAAACTACAGGACAATCCCTGTCGCGATACAGTACCTCAGGGGAGGCTATGGTGCGGTTGACATGGGGGCCATGATGGCTATGCTCGTACTTGCCATGGTTCCTGTGATCGTATTCTATCTCGTATGCCAGAAACACATAATCAAGGGTGTTCTTGCAGGCGCAGTCAAAGGTTGAGGTTCATGATGGAAGCAAAGAGAGTGACAATGGCGGATATAGCAAAAGAATGCGGGGTCTCCAAGGCCTCCGTCTCCTTTGCTTTCAACAATCCTGGGAAAATAAAGAAAGAGACTTATTTGAGGATCATGGATGTGGCGAAAAAACTTGACTACATCCCTGATCCGATGGCAAAAAGGCTCAGTGAGGGAAAGAACTACACCATTGGATTCCTTCTTCCCCAGCACATAGATATAAGTCTCAACAATCCTTATACAATCGAGGTTTTGAAAGGAATCGGGGAATCATGTGAGAGGAACGGCTATTCCATGAATCTGATTCCCCCACTCCATTCATCCATTGCAGAAGCTGTCAAATTCGCTGCTGTCGACGGCCTGATAACAATGGGTATCAGCATCGACAAGAAGATAAAGGATGCACTCAGAAGCCGTAAGATACCTGTCGTCTGCATAGACGGAAGCAAGAAAGACGGACTGTGTTCTGTCAACATAGATGATGAGAGGGCGGCATATGAGCAGATTTCATACGCACTGAGGCGCGGACACAGGGATTTTGCTCTGATAGCACTTGGAAGGGATGAATACGTCAAGGACAAGGCCGACAAGGATTCAACCAGCAATAGAAGGCTCAAGGGATATGAGAAGGCCCTGAAGGAATACGGACTTTCCATTTCAGACGCCATTCTCTTGACCAGGGAGCCGACTGTGGAAGACGGCAAGAGGGCTCTTGACGACATAATTAGTGCAGGAAGGAATGTCACATGCATCATATCGATGGCAGATGCCGTATGCTATGGGATAATGAAGAGGGCCAAGGAGCTTGGCATCGACATCCCAGGCAGGCTGAGCATAATAGGATTCGACGGACTTGACAACATCTTTTCAGACATCCCTCTGACAACAATGAAACAGGCGGCAGCAGAGAAAGGAAGCAAGGCTGCGGACATCCTCTTTTCCCTCATAAACGGAGAAGAAGATAAAAGCGGTGTGTTCTTTGTAGATTACAGATTGATCGAAGGAGAAAGCGTAAAAGATGGATATAGGATATAAAAGGCACAGCGGAATACTGATGCACATCACAAGTCTTCCCTCAAGATATGGAATCGGAGACCTAGGCAAAGGTGCATATGATTTCATAGACTCCTTGAGCAAGACGGGATGCGACCTATGGCAGATCCTACCTCTCGGACCGACAGGGTATGGAAACTCTCCTTATTCTCCTAGAAGTTCTTTTGCAGCAAATGAACTTCTCATCAGCCCCGACGAGCTATTGAGGGAAGGATACCTGAGCGGAGATGATATTGCAAAGACTCCACAGTTTTCTTCAACAAAAGTCGATTTCAATAAGGTAATCAACTACAAGACGCCGCTGCTTAAGAAAGCAGGAAGGAACTTTCTTGAAATGGGAAAGGAGGAGTCGGAATTCCAGGAATTCCTGAAGAGGGAGGAATACTGGATCCAGGACTATGCTCTCTTCATGGTCCTCTATGAGAAATACAACGACGCCAGATGGATGCAATGGAGGGATGGGGAAAGGAAGAGGGAGGATGGAGCGCTGGAAAAAGTCCGGAAAGAAAAACAGCAGGAGATCCAGATATATCTCGCTCTTCAATATCTTTTCTCAAAGCAATGGGCTTCCATCAGGTCATATGCTGATGGAAAGGGAATAAAGATCATCGGAGACATACCTATATTCGTAGGCAAGGACAGTGCCGACGCATGGAGCCATCTAGAGCTGTTCAAAAGAGATGAAAACGGTAGTTTCAACAAAATCTCAGGGGTTCCACCAGACAACTTCTCCCCTACCGGGCAGCTATGGGGCAAT
>DVIF01000002.1 GCA_018711525.1 Candidatus Ornithospirochaeta stercorigallinarum | reverse complement strand
TTATTATATCACATTAATAAGGGAAAACCGATTTTTTCCTAAACAAAAACAATTTCCTCGACTTTTTTCCATGGAAATGTCGTATCATATGCATCAAAAGGAGGAAAAATGTCATTCATACAATTCGATTTTGAAAGCCAGTACCTTAATTCAAATACAACCATCGGGATAATCATCCCTGAAAAGCCTCAATACATCGAAGCTGAGAGATTCTATACGAAGGAGAAGAAATTCAAGGTCCTGTGGCTTCTACATGGAACATACGGGGATTGGAGCGACTGGATAAGGAAGACAATGCTCGAGTTATATGCAACAGAGAACGATTTCCTATGTGTTCTTCCCAGTGCATTGAATTCCGACTACACCTCATGGCCTTCATTCGCACTAGGTTATGATATGGAGAAGCACCTGATAAAAGAGCTCATGCCACTGATCCACAACTGGTTCCCTGCCTCTGATAAAAAAGAAGACAACTACATAGCAGGGCTGTCGATGGGAGGACGCGGCGTGCTCTCATACATTTTAAAATATCCCGGTCTGTTCAATGCAGGGGGAGTCTTTTCCTATGTACCCACCGATTCCTCCACATGGGATTGGAAAGGAGACAACCCGAAGCAGCGGATGGGGATGAGCTATTTGAGATTCCGAAACAGGGTGAAGAATGCAGGAGGCAAAGAGGAGTACCTAAAGGAATACGACACATATAGACAATTCTTTGATATGGGGAAGAAAAAGACGCTTCCAAAGCTTCTCTTCACCTGTGGAGACCAGGACAGCCTATATTACAAGGAGTTCTGCATTTTCAAAGCTGAATGTGAAAAGGAAAAGCTTGATGTGCGATTCATGGAAGAGAAAGGATATGCACACGAGTGGAGGTTCTGGGATGATTCGCTAAAAGCCGCCTTTGAATTCTTCAAGGAATGCTGATGATAAGGAGCAGGAAAACCTGCTCCAACGCCATCATGCCATCATACTTCCGGCAACTGAATTAATCTCTTCAAGAGATATACCGTATTTTCTTGAAATCTCTGTCGGACTGCTCTCTTTCAAAAGTATCCTGAGAAAACTTGCTCTGCCTTCTGCTCTGCCTTCTGCTCTGCCTTCTGCTCTACCTTCGGCATGACATTCAGCCTTTACTTCATCATATATTTTAGCTTTCAATCCGGCCTTCACCTCCTCAAGCTCAATTGCAACTTCCTCCTCAATTATCTGCTCTAACAAGTTCTTTGCCATATTCATTCCTCCCTTGCCACTCTTTATACTCTCTATGCTCTTCCTGCTGAGATAAGTAGTGAAAACTAATGCCATCAGACATGGATGGCATTAAAACGAACTACAATGAGAATAAATCAACATAGTAGGAATCACAACAATTAATTGAAAGATGTGAATTTTTGTGGTCCAACGCTTTTTAAGAGATCAGACACACTAACTCCTTTTCCTGGAGTGAAAAAGAATGGATTCTCACCTACGTCAAGCTGCTCTCCATTCACCATAACTATTGGATTGAAATAATTCGGATCATATTCTGCCTCAACATCAAAAATGCAGTCATCTGCAAACTTTAGAATTCCTTTGAAACTAATTACTTCAGCTATAATACGACCTATGATTTTCTGTTCAACCTCTGCTTCCCCCCAGAATGTCCATCCAGTCTCCTCATCCAATACAAAACCATTATAGCTGACAATAGCAAAACGTTTTCCAGCCTCTTCTTTAACTACTTGAGTTCCAAATGTGGCAATTTCTTCTTCCGTAAGAAGTTTTTCGATATCTTCATCTACATCATAATATGCCCAAAGCGCCTTACCTGCTGGGGCTGCAAGGTCGTCAAACATGTCTGGAAACAGTTCTACAGGTAGTTCTTCTTCATCCACGTATGCAGATAGAAAACCTGTTCCTGTAGTGTTCACCTCGGGATAGTCAATTCCAAAAGAATCCGACTCTTCTTTATTACCAAAAGCAAATACAGATCCAATTGTAAATATTGATACAAACAAGACAAGCAACAGTTTTTTCATATGAGTCTTCTTATCTCCTTATAATTGCAAATATTTTAATTAAATGTATATGTGAAATAATGATATAGCCATTCAATCTCTATTTCAACTATGAGACTTTGAAATCCATACATTATTATAAGAATGCAAATACTCTTTGTTGAAAATTATACTTTCAGACAGCAACAAAAGCGGACGCCGGTTAAAGCGTCCGCAAGAGGGATATATGTCAGGCAAATCACCCTTTCCTTACTTGATCAACCTCATTTGAAACAAGCTCCCTGAGTGCCTTCTGGAAATGCCACATGTCATTTCCGAGAATGATCATCGTATAACCATCCTCAATAGCTTCCTTGAGGTTTTCCTTTGTAGGAGGAACAACAGGCCCTAGGACTCCGATGCCCTTCTCCTTAGCCTTACCTACAAGAGTCTTGAATGCCTTCTTGACATCCTCACCCATCGTGTAACCGATCTTGAGACCTTTCGATACTGCATAGTCGATAGGTCCGAAGTTAACAGCATCAACCCCAGGGACGGAAAGGATCTCATCGATGTTATCCGTGAACTCGAAATCCTCATCCATAGGAATTACGAGAGTATTCTCATTCTGGCTGTCGATGTACTTGTTCCAGTCGAAATCCTTATAGCCGAATCCAGCTGCACGTACGTTCGTCTCTCCACCACGTCTTCCAAGTGGATAGAACTTGGCGCCCTCAACGGCACGTCTCGTCATCTCTGCGGTCTTGCAGTGCGGGATGACAACTCCATCTGCTCCCCACTCGAGTACCTTTCTGATTGCAACCTCATCATCATCCGCCATTCTCACAAGAACGCCGATGTCATGAAGCTTTGCAGCCATGATCTGCTTCTCGAAATCCTCACCGAGCATCCAGTTCGTATGCTCAAGGTCAAGATAGATGAAATCGAGACCTGACATTGCGATACTCTCGATTACACAGGTAGAGCCCGTGAAACAGGCCATTCCGAAGACCGGCCCTTTCTTCATTTTCTCCTTAAGAGTCATTTCCTTCCTCCTTTAAATACTGTATCCAAAGAGAAGAGGTAGTCCCGTAGTAAGTGGTTCCCAGAGGCTGATGGCAATGAGAACGACAACGTTACAGCATAGATACGGAGCTGCACCCTTGAATATTTCGATGACCGGCATCTTCATGATCTTGTTACATACGTTGAGACACATACCTACAGGAGGTGTGCAGAGTCCGATAGCAAGACCTGTGATAAGCATTGCTCCGAACTGCAGGGAAGAGAAGCCATAAGCTTCAAGAACAGGCTGCATGATAGGAGTAAGCAGAAGAATTGCAGGGCTTACATCGATGAAACATCCGATAAGGAGAATCATGATATCGAAGACGATGGCAATAGCCCAACGAGGCATTGCAAGATTTGCAAAGAATGCTCCTACCTGGTCTGGAACCCCCTGCATTGTCAAGATATATGTGAAGATCGATGTGAACCCGATGATGATCATGACAGATGCGGAAGATACGAATGTGTTCTTCACAGCTTCCCAGACATCCTTCCATGTAAGCTCCTTATAAATGAAGAATCCTACAATCAGTGCATAGAATACTGCAGCACCGGCGCTTTCAGATGCAGTACAGATACCTGTAGAGACAACAAGGATGATGAAGAGAGGCATCAATATTGCAGGAACGCCACCAAGGATATCGCGCCAGAACTCTTTTGCATTGAACTTCTCCCTTGCAGGATGCCAATGGTTCTTCACAGACATGAAGACAACGAAAGCAAGCTGACAGACACCGACGAGGATTCCAGGGATTGCACCTGCGAGGAAGAGTGCTCCGACTGATGCACCGGAAATCATCGAGTATACGATCATAGGTGTCGATGGCGGGATTATCATACCCATTGTAGAGGATGCGACTGTGATACCTGCTGCAACCTTTCTTGGATATCCATCGGCTTCCATGGCAGGGATGATGATGCTTCCGAGAGCTGAAGTATCAGCGACAGAAGAACCGGAGATTCCACCGAAGATCATTGAGTCGACGATGTTGACCTCTCCAAGGCCGCCATGTATAGGACGAAGGATCTGCTTACAGAAACTTATGATCCTCTTTGTAAGACCACCGCTGCTCATGATGTCACCGGCAAGCATGAAGAGAGGCATGGCGATCATCAGGTCGCTGAATGAGCCGGTCCACAGCTTCTGAGGAACCATCATAAGAAGAGCCGGATTGGTAAATACGAGGTATGTTACACAAGATGCACCGATTGCGAAAGCAAGTGGAACGCCGATTATTACGAATAAAATCAGCAGGATGAGAAGAATCACCATTGTAATCATTTGGACTCACCTCCTTCCCCGTCCCTGTCCTTCTTATAGTAGACAGGTGCGAATTCCGATATATCTGCTTTGATGAATCCAACAATCTTTATGACTGTGCAGATTGCACAGAGAATACCTGATACAGGCATTATTCCATACATATATTTCATAGGGATTCCCATTCCCTGACTGATCTGGATTCCTGCTGTCTTTACATATCTGAAGCTGTAGAATGTGAAGACAAGAACTACAGCGAGTACGATAACGTAATCAAGTACGGCGACCCAGCGCTTGATGGAAGGCTTGATCCTGTCGTATACGATATCGATTATTACGTGGTCGTTTCTTAATAGACAGACACCCATTCCCCAGAATGTTGTGAAAGCAAAGAGTGTCGTGATGAACTCTGCAAGCTGTTTCCAGCTATGAGCAAAGAAATATCTTGCAATAACTGTGAATGCAACGAGAATCGCCAGCAAAGCCATTGCAACAGCACCTATTGTGAAATAGATGTTGTATAATTTCTTTCCCACATCTTCCAATGTGTTATTCATTAGTTTTCTCCTAAAAGCTAAGAAAAATACTCCCGGAGGACACCCTCCAGGAGCATCGCAAAAAGTTTTAATTAGTTGTTAGCTACGATTTCCTGGAGCTCTGCAAGCTCTTCTGCAGAAAGGATTCCGGAATCGATGCACTGCTGATAAACCACCTGTACAGCATCCTTGAATGCCTGAAGCTCTTCTTCTGTAGGAACGTAGATGTCTCCACCTGCGTCGACAACAGCCTGTCTTGCATCATTCTGAAGCTCATCAACAAGCTCATCGTTGTATGTACCCATCTCTGTAGCACACTCGCGGATGATTGTCTGGAATTCCTCTGGGAGGCTGTTCCACCATGCAGCATTTACATAGAACGGATCTGGATGGAACTGATAGTTCACTTCTGTGAAGTACTTCTGAACTTCGTAGAACTTCATGCTGGAAACGTTAGTCCATGGGTTCTCCTGTCCGTCGGCAACACCTGTCTTGAGAGCCATATAGAGATCTGAATATGGAACCGGGGTTGTTGTAGCACCAAGAGCCTTGAATGTCCTGTCGATTGTCTCCATTCCAGCTGTCCTCATCTTAAGTCCCTTGAGATCATCTGGTTTTGTAATCGGGTGTCTGTTGTTTGAGAACTGCCTGAAACCACCTGCGTCACAGAGGTTGATGATGACTGTTCCTGTCGTCTCTTCCGCTTCTGCACATACCTTTGCAGCAAGATCGCTATGAAGAAGTGCTGTAACCTCTGCTCTTGTCTGGGCAAGGAACGGAAGTGTGAACATCAAAAGCCTCGGTGTGAAGTCGAACTGGCCACCTCTCATACCCTGGAGTGTTCCTGTTACAACCTGCTCGAGCATCTCCTTCTCTGTTCCGAGCTGACCGTTTCCGATGACCTGGACCTTTACATGGCCATATGTCTTCTCCTGTACGTCTGAAACGAACTTCTCAAGAGAAATAGACCTTGGGTTGTCTGCCGGCTGTGAGTGTCCGATCATCATTGTGTATTTGCCAAGTGCTGCATATGGATCGTCTGCACTTGCTGTAGCTGCAGTCTCATTACTTCCACCTGCGAAAAGAGCAAAAGAAGCAATAAGCAATACCAAAAGAACTGATAACGCTTTTTTCATTACATAACCCTCCTGTGCGTTACTTCCAAACTGTATACAGAGTTATTTATTTATAACCAAATGATTTACCTGAATAATCTTTAAGCTACATCCTAACCTGTATACATCTCACTTATAAATGCTACCATGCTTTTTCCTACAACGCAACAAAAATTTTACAAAGTTGTACTTTTTGTGTAGCCTTCATGTAGCAATCCTTTACAAGATTAAGAAAACAATTGATTTTACATGTCTAACATGCCTATAATTTAAAATAATCATCATGTATACAGGTTTAAATCACAACCTTTTTTTACATGGAATCTCACTTGAGAGCCAACATAGGCAGGGAGGTATGCATCATGGAGATGAAAAGACAATTGAGTGTCAACGAAATATACGAGATGGTGCAGAACGAAATCGTATCCCTTGCCATAAAGCCTAATGAAATGCTCGGAGAGAACGCCCTCTCCGCCCGTTTCGGTGTCTCCCGCACCCCGATAAGAAGCGTCCTGCAAAGACTTCAGGAGAACGGCTTTGTGAGAATCATTGCGGGCAAGGGGACGTTTGTAGAGCCGATAAACATAGAGATTGCATCTGAATTGATATATCTTCGCGTCTCTGTCGAATCCCGCGTCCTGCGTGATTTCATAATGACCGCATCCCCTACGGATATTGAAAGTGTAAGATACGCCTATCATATGCTCCTCGAGGCCGCCGAAGGAACCGACGACATAGAGACATTCGACATCAACAACTTCCTCCAGAAAGACCTGGACATGCATAAGATATGGTTCAAGACAATGAACAAGATGCACCTGTGGGACCTGGTGACGAAACCCCACCCCGATTACTCAAGATTCATAAGGCTCGATATCGTGGGAGCTAGAAATGTCCCTGATGTCATAAACGAACATGGAAAGATCATGGAGCTGATCGACAGCAAAACCATTGACGGCATAGAGGAACTGATGAGTTCGCACCTCAGCGGCGGAATAAGAAGACTTGGAAGCAAGCTCTTCACGGATGAATATAAGAACTATTTCCAGGCTTCATTCTGAAACACATATTAATTCTAAGTTCTAAAACAGCAATCTACTGTTGACAATGTGTCAGAATATTATTATCTCATTTGTACTCCTCCCATTCTAACCAGGAGATATAATATCAATAAGAGGATGAACAACATGAAGAGACTCGTAACATACTTCTCCGCAAGCGGAGTCACCAGAAAAGCAGCAGAGGAACTTGCAGCCGTTGCAAAAGCCGATATTCATGAGATCAAACCAGCCGAGCCATATACACGTGAGGACCTGGACTGGAGGAACAAAAAGAGCAGGAGCTCACTTGAGATGCAGAATGAAGCCTCAAGACCTGCCTTGGACGGGGCTATACCGGACCTGTCGGAATATGACACAGTCTATATAGGATTCCCTATATGGTGGGGCGTCGCTCCAAGGGTAGTAAACACATTCATCGAGAATTCCGATTTGAAAGACAAGGATTTGATAGTATTCGCAACAAGCGGAGGCAGTGGACTTGAGTATGCTGTGAACGACCTGAGAAAGCGCTACCCTGGATTGAATATCAGAAGCGGACGGCTTGTAAAGGGGAAAGTCACAGAAGACATGGCATGAACATCATTCGCAGGTTTTATTCATTAACACATACGAATTGTTTTATAATATCTTAAATACAATTCCGATTTAAGAATATTAATTATATCTATGATTAAAAGTACTGGAGAAAAAAGACATGGCCATCACGATGAATCTCTATTACACAGGAGAAAATGGAAGCGCCCTTTCGTTCGTAAAAGAAATGATGGAAAGCGGAACGGTTGAAAAAATAAGGAAGGAGAAAGGGAATCTCAGATACGAATACTTTCAAATGCTCTCTGATCCTGAGACCATCCTGCTGATAGACTCATGGGAAAGCCAGGAAGCACTTGATGAGCACCACAGGAGTCCGATGATGGGAAGGATAATGGAGCTCAGGGATAAATACAATCTGCATATGAGAGCAGAAAGGTACATCTCAGAAAAAGAGAATGAAAAAGATTCCGCTTACTTGAGGAGATGATCTATCATCTCATCTTGGAAGATGCGATTTACCCATGTAACGGCATGCTGCTGGAAATAGCAGAAAAGCAGAAAAGGGATCAGACATCCGTCTATACGGAAGCAGATTCTACCACTGTTCTCTTTTTTCTAAAGTATCTGAAGCTTACAAGAGAGAGCAGGAAAATCCATGCGATGGCCTCGGCATAGGCGATGACCATGTTACCGAAGATGTCATCAAGGGCATACGAGCAGATTATCCTGACAACTAGGAATGATATGCCTGCAAGCCCTGAGAACAGCATGTCTCCACAGCCTTCCAGATATCCTCTTATCGCCATCCCAAGCCCGAATACGACATAAAATGGAGCGATGCCATAGAAGAACGCACGTCCTATCTCCACAGTCTCTGCAGTCAGCCCGAAGAGTGCAATCAGAGGAGAGCCGAATAAAAGCACGACAAAAGTGAGGAATACTGAGACGAGGGCCATCATGACCATGCCCACCTTCAGCACCTTCCTCGCCCTCTCTTCATTACCAGCCCCAATATTCTGCGCGGCAACAGTCGCAATGCCGGAGCCGAGGTTCGTAATCGGAAGGAGTATTACAGTATCTATGCGGTAGGAAGTGGTTATTGCGGCAACCGTCTTTTCACCAAAGCCGTTCATGAACTGCTGGAGTATTACGTTCCCTATTGAGCTCGCACCTGACTGTACGGCAGGAGGAAGACCGAAAGCAGCCCCTTCTTTTACCGCCTCGGCAGAGGAGGATGAGAAACGTAATATCGGGTATTTTGAATGAGCATAGAAAATGATGAATACCGTCATCGCCGCCTGTGATACCGCCGTGGCGATTGCAGCACCTCTTGCACCATAATCGAATCCGATTACGAAAACGAGGTCGAGGACCACATTTGCAATCGAAGAAATCAAAACAGCAGCAAAAGGAGCACGGCTGTTTCCGATTCCCCTCAGAATGGCTGAATAAGTATTGTAGACCGCAAGGAAAGGAATCCCGATGAGAATGATCCTCAGATACCCCTCTGCACTTGAAAAGATATTCCCGGGTGTGTTCATAAGGTGCAATATACCATCGGTGAAAGCTATTCCAGCTATTGCGACAGACAAGAAAAACAAGCCTAGGATTATCGAGTAGGAAGAGAGCGTACCCTTTATCTTCTCTTTCTCCCCTCGTCCATACTGCTGGGCGGTAAGGACTGAAAGACCCGCGGTAAACCCCGTTATGACAGTGATGAAGAGGTTATAGATCGAAGTGGTCGCTCCGATTCCAGCAAGAGCGAGTTCACCGTTGACATTGCCTACGATAAAAGCATCAACCCAGTTGAACAACTGCTGCAAGAGTCCGCTTAAAACCAGTGGTATAGTAAAGGAGAGAAGTGATTTTACAACACTTCCTTTGGTCATATCCGTGCTCATGATTCTTTCCACCGGCTATCCTAACTTAAAAGAAAGAGAGATGCAATGAGTGTCAATCCAGCATCTCAAGAAGGGCCCGGCATTCCACATTCAACGTCCTCATCTCCTCATCGGTCAGGACCAAAGCACTATCTGAGAACCTTTTTCCGAGGGCGATCCCCGTCTCCTCTTTGCATAAAGTGCATGAGAACATCTGAAGCATCTCCCTGAGCTTTGCCCTGGCAAAAGAACCGGCAGAGGATCCTGCGGCAGAACTTATCGCAACCTTCTTACCCCGGATTACGGATGTGTTGTAATCCCCGGCGACGATAGGACGCGAAAGCCAATCCATAAGATTCTTGAGAACCCCTGGGTAGCTGTGATTGTATTCAGGAGTTCCAATCCAGATGGCATCAGCCTCCTCGACCTCCTTTCTCACTCTCCTTATGGAAGGAATGTCATCGAATTCAATGTCCTGATTCATATATGGGATGTCAAAATAGAAAAGGAAAGAGCATTCCATATAGTCATCCAGTAGTTTTTCAGCTTCTTTAAGCAATGCCGAATTGTAGCTCTCTTTTCGCAAAGATCCGGAAATGAACAATAGTTTTCTCATAAGAAAATGATTCCACCAACCGTCTCCTCCGTCAAGCTAAAACCTTCTGTCGATATGGGAGAAGAAGAAAATAATAATCAGAGCAATCAGGCAAAGCAATAATACTTCCATCACTTCTCCTTAAGAAAGACCTTTTCCAATTCATACCATTTGATGTTATCCATGATGATCTTGTTGCTCATATACTCTTCATCCAGATTTATCGAATGCATTACGAACTCTCCATCGGGTAGTGTCGATGTTCCGAACGGCAGCACCCCTTCAGGGACGATTTCGAACTTATCCTCGACAAGGCATGCCTTCAATATCCTATCAGGAGCGTAAATCGTCACAGGATAACCAAGTCTTCTTACGGTGAGGAATGTACGTACCGTCTCCATTATCCTGAGAGTACCGGAGACTGCGAAATACCAGCCTCCATCATCCTTGAGAGTATAGAGATGAAGCATCGTGTCCGTATGCCCTGGGATTATCTCCCATGCATGCCCCTCGTGGGTCTCTTCATGCCACTCAGCGTACGCCTCTTCACTATTCTCATCAATTTCAGCGAGGTTGTTATCTCTTCCATCTGCGAAACGCATATATGTCTCTTTTGAACTTGATAATCTCTTGAACCTTCCACCTATAGCCTCATAACACTCTGTGACGACATCGAAATATAATGATGCTGTCATTCCAGAAAGACGCCCGATACTCTCCTTTTTCCAATCCCCTCGGGATATGACAGCCTTGAACTCACTGATCTCATCATCTCTCAGGCCATCGAGCATGTTCTCTTTTGCATCTGGATATGCCTTATAGAAGTATTTTGTTTCGATATATCCATACCTGTATTTGAGAGGGAGGTTTTTCTCCAGATAATCGTTGTATCTCCCTTCCAGCAGAAGGGTCATGCACTCCTTCGCCTTATCGATGAGGAAGCCAAGCATGACCTCGACCTCATCGCCCCAGGCCCTGCGCCCCTGTTTATACTCATCACCTCGCACCTCATACTCAAGTATGCAGCGATACTGCAAAATGACCGCCCTGTAGCCACAGTAGTCCATAATCTGGACAGGGAACCAGTATTCATCATCCGGATAGCAGGAGAGGAACATGGATTCAAAATCCTCCCTGTCCTTGACATCCCCGTCTTCAAGCATCTCATCGTAGCTCCATGAATCATCGGCACATCCCCTTGCGACCCTAATCCAGAACCTCTTATTATCATCAGGTCCCATCGCCTTCATAGGAGAAAGGATCCGATAAAGCTCATCCAAGAGTTCCTTTCCCCTCTCTGTTTCAACCATCGTCCCGTTCCAGCCGTTATCACAGTTAAGCCATCTTTTGTAATTGATTACCTCTGGTGCAAACATGATGCCTCCCAACTAACTGGAAGTATAAAGGCAGAATATGCATTTTTCAAGATGTAATTTATTATAATACAAGTAATTATATAGACGATTACAGAATTATTCGAACGCCTCTAGTCAATAAGTATATATATAATATTTATCAATAAGGGAAATGCTTATAAGTTTTTTTACCGAATAAAAAAAATCATGATTGAGCATAACAGATTCTTACGGAATATATATCTTTCTTTTCTATCGTGCTTGTCTCTGCTTCCCATAGCCTATACACAGGAAAACGGGAATGAGCACTGATAATAAGGAGGGCAGCTATGCCGGTAGGAATTCTTACAGATGTAATCATCACCCTCACAGGTGGAATAATCGGGTGTCTTTTAGGGGCCAGACTTCCAGAAGCATGGAAAAAGACACTGAACGACACGCTTGGGATCGCGGCAATCGCAATGGGAATCGTCTTGATAGTGAGGGTTGAGAACCTCTCTGCCGTAATACTCTCACTTCTTCTCGGCTGTGCCATAGGACAGCTGATCGGCCTCTAAGGAAAGATAAACAGGATAGCGACAGCATCTGCCGAAAGACTGCTTGGCGGCAAAGATAAGGTAGATGATGCATACCTTGCCCGGGTGAGTGCGGCTCTCGTACTCTTCTGCTGCGGAGGTACAGGCTGGTTCGGCTCTCTCAACGAAGGGCTAACAGGGGATGGAAGCATCCTTATCACAAAATCCTTCCTCGACGGGGTTACTGCATGCATATTCGGAGCAATACTCGGCAAGATCGTTCCAGCACTCTGCATCCCTCAGCTTGTCATCTATATGGCACTCTTTCTTCTCTCATCATTCATAGAGCCATATATGACGGACATCATGATTGCAGATTTCTCAGCAATCGGTGGGATTGTGACGCTTGTCGCAGGACTGCGTCTGGCAGGGATGAAGAGGGATATTAAAGGACTTGATCTGCTTCCATCGCTGATCATAGTGTTCTTCGTCTCTGCACTATGGACAAGATTCATGGCGTAGATTCTTCTGAAGCTTATTCCAGCTGGTCTATGTATTGAGGGGAAAAACTGAATGAGATGAGTAGAAAAAACCGCTATGAGGATCGAGTCCCATAGCGGTGTTGTCTGAGTGTCTTCCACCCTATTCTATTTCTTTGACTCCCTTGAGGATCTTCTCCTTCTTCCTTCTCTTCGGATCGATTGAGTTCTCCACCGCAGTGACTATGCGTGTAAGTATGGCGGAGATCACAAAGTACATTATCGCAGTGACGATAAGCGGGAAGAATGCCTCATAGGTCCTGCTTCGAACCAGGTCGCTTATCTTCGTCAGGTCGAGAACTGCGATATATCCCACAACAGAAGTCTCCTTGATGAGAGTGACGACATCATTGCGATAGATAGGCAGGAAGTGCTGTGCAGCCTGAGGCAGGATTATCTTGAAGAAGCTCTGGCTTTCAGAATAACCAAGGGCCGTAGAGGCTTCGAACTGTCCACGTCCTATCGCATTGCATCCGACACGCAGCATGTCGATCATGGAACAGGCGAACATCAGGGAAAATCCCACGACCGACACCCATACCCCGCTCAGTCTTGTGGAACCGAATACGATGTAGTAGAGAATCATCAGCAGAAGAACCGTCGGCATTCCGTGGATAAGCCAGAGGAACACGTTCGTACCCTTGTTCATGATGACGTTCCCCTTCCTGCACAGCATGTAGATTATAAAGCCGAGGATGGTACCGGCAAGGATTGATGTCACAGTAATCAGGATTGTGATTCCCGCCCCCTGCAAAAAGAGCTCCCATCTGTTTTCCCTGATGAATGTCTTATAGAAGCTCTCACCGAGTTTCTGGAAGAACGTGAGATCAGACTCATCCTCCCCCAGTATTACAAGGCGTATCGGTGTGGTGTAATAGACATCGGAAAGCGTTCCGGTCTCATTACGCTCCTCACTTACCACTATGTTCATTCCGATATCATACTTACCACTCTCAACCCCCGGTGCGATAGCTTCAAACGGAACCTCATAGAACTCAGGGGTATAACCGTAGGCACGTGCGAAACGGCATATGAAATCGACATCGAACCCTGATTCATGACCGTTGCTTATGAAGGAGAACGGCTCATAGCCCCCTTCGACAGCGACTGAGATGATCCCATTCTCCCCTGTAAATCCACCGATGTCGCAAGTATCGTTTATAGGGTCGAAATCGGCGATCCAATAATCATAGAGCTCATCCAAAAGTCCGTTCTCCCAGCTTTCGGCAATGAATGCGTTAAGCTCACTGAGGATCCTGTCCTGTTTTTCATTGTTTCCGATGATACATGTGGCATTTATATACCCGGCGACCTCATCAAGAACCGTCAGGTCGGGATGGTTCTTCTTCTGCACCCCGTAGCTTACCTCTTCTATGAGATAGGCATCGACCTTCCCCGACTGAAGTGCGAGTATCATGTCATTCGGCATCGTATAATACTGGAATGTAGCATTGGGCACCCTGTCCATGATTAGTTCTTCATAGAGAACGGCCGTCTGTACTCCGATATTCCTTCCATCGAGATCCTCAATCGTACTGAATGCGCTCTCCGCAGAAAGAGCAGAGGCGGCAAAGACCAAGGAAAGCAAAGCAACAATTATTCTCTTCATCTCTATTCCTCCACCCATCTGAAGCGCATTGAAATCATATGCTCATACCCTAACGGGTCATCGGTTATATCATCCTGCCGGACCTCGGTGGTAGGTTCTGCAAGGAGGTCCAAAAAGAGTTTGCTTGCAGAGTCATGCACATCGAACTTCTCACCCTTGTAGCAGATCAGCATGGTCAGGATATCGAGTTTTTCCGAATACTCCACCTTGACCAGGACATCCGGATTCTCAGCATCGACAAGAAGATTGTTCATACAGATTTCTTCAAATGCAAGCATCAGCTTACTCAGACGCTCGGCCTCGATGAGAAGCTTCTCTCCGTATCCCATGAGCTCATCGCTCATCGCCTCGACGTCGAAATCAGAAGAAGTGATCTTATATGTGAGGGAGGAGAGACGCTGGATGAACCTCTTTGTAAGCTCCTTCTTCGGATGCTCGAAAATCTCCTTAGGCGTTCCCTCTTCATAGATATAACCGTCATACATGAAAAGGATGCGGTTTGAGATCTTCCTTGCAAAATCCATTTCATGGGTTACGATCATCATCGTCCTGCCGCTCTTTGCAAGCATCTTGATTACCGACTGAACCTCTCCGATCATCGAAGGATCGAGAGCACTTGTAGGCTCATCAAAGAGTATGATATCTGGATCCATTGCAAGGGTCCTTGCAATGGCGATTCTCTGCTGCTGCCCTCCTGAAAGCTCATCAGGATAATTGAACACCTTTGAAGCAAGTCCTACCTGCTGCAGCAGATACATGGCCTTGTCATAAGCCTCCTGCCTGCTGCGACCAAGAAGGGTGATCTGTGGATTCATGATATTCTCGATTATCGTGAGATGTCCGAAAAGATTGAAAGACTGGAAGACCATCCCCATCTTCTTTCTGATCTCGTTCAGATTACATCCTTTTTCCGTGATATCCTGACCGTCTACGATTATGCTTCCCTCAGTCGGTTCGGTCAGCATGTTGATACATCTGAGGAGGGTTGATTTTCCTGTTCCAGAAGGTCCAATAACAGAGATGACATCTCCATCGTTAATAGTGACGCTTATGTCTTTTAACGGAATGGTATCATCATCAAATACTTTTTTAAGGTGCTTAATCTCTATCATCGCACTCCCCTAAAAAAATAAAATTCAAAATCAAAACCAATCTTGTACCCCCATTATACATATTTTGGGTGGTTAGACCAGCAAATGGGGGAAAATAATACAATTATTTGTAAAATAATTTCTCGCAAAGGCTCAAAAACAGGGGAATTGTCCATTTATCTTCTTACACGATATAAAATAAATTCCATACTATAATAGGACTACGGGATTTGCTTTGAATATAAAATCCCCCGAACAGAAAAAGTTTTCAGCAAAAAAGTGTAGAATTCTACATTTTTTGTAGAAAAAAGAACAAGGTTCTGTGATCAGATACTGTTTTGTGCTATCCTCCCCAACACAAGTAAAGGAAAATGAAAGAAGGTTCATCTTTCAAGAAGAAAACGGCACTCATGCTCATTGGTGTTTTCAAAACGGGCATATTCCTCTCCTTTCTCCTGAAGGTAGGATACGGAGCCGGCACATCATCATTCATGGAATCATCGGCATTAGTACAACAATGTTGTAGATATGCTCGGCTACCCAGATTCCTACACTTTCCCACACCAGTTCAAACAGATTACGGCCCCATCTACCAATGAAATAAGGGGAAAGGCCCATCCTTTGACATTCACAAGAATGCTGCCATGAAAAGAGGGAGCGTCATTATCCTATCAGATACTCCAAAGGATGATTCGGTGAATTTGATACCTTTAGGGATACCGGAATTTGATAGAAGTTTTGACAGGGACAAAGCCTTATTGTTTCCACTTTTGACCTCTATGGGCAGTATTGCCTTATCGGTTTCAATTATGAAATCGATTTCGAGCTTTTGCGGAATATCATAATAGTACAATGCATGATTATTCTTATGCAGGAGATCTGCTGCAAGGGCTTCATAGAACCTTCCTTTTGCAGCCCCTTTCCATTTGTTTTCCCAAATTGCATTCCTTAAAAGGATGCTGTCCCCGGACACCCAATTGAAAAACATCCCGATATCATACAAATAGAATCTTTCTGTTTTTTCTTCAGTATACATAGATAATGGAACATCAATATTCGTCAATGAAGACGACGAATATACAAGATGCGCTTTTTTCAGCCACTCTACGGCAGGCATAAAATCCATCGCCCTGGATCTGCCTTTCTCTATCTGGGCATAGCTGAAACTCTTTTTCCCATCCCCCGCTTGACGGACAACACCATCCAAAGCAAGTCGTATGCGCTCTCTATCAAGCTTCCTACTGTATTTCTCTATGTCCTGAATGTTAAGTCGTAGAATATCATTTTGAACACTTCTCACTGCATCTAAGGAATTTTCCCCGATAAAAGCATTTACAGCGGCGGGAAGACCGCCTATCATCATGAATTCATGCAACAGCTGCGTATATAAGGCAATGATACCGGAGTCAAGCGGCAGGGAAAGTGAAAAGACTTGTTTCAACAACTCTGTCGCACTATCATCATATCCGCGCGCCCATAAATATTCTTCAAAACCTAGAGGATACATGATGATCTCCTTTTCATACCCTACAGGCAAAGAAGTAACATCTTGAGACATGATTGTGAGTGACCTACTCTCCGTCCTGTCTCACATTGCTGTGAGCATGAGGATGGAGCTTCTTCTCACTCAAGACACCCGATGGTGCCAGTATCAGTAAGCTATCCCCGTTAGCCCAGCGGCATAGGATGTCTTTTCCCTCATACAGCAGGTTCTTACAGCTGTTCTTGTCTCTGTCGTGGTGCGTACCACAATTTCTGCACGTCCATTCACGGTCGGAGAGCTTCAGGTCATGGTTCACCTCATGGCAGGCAGAGCATCTTTTACTTGAGGGGAAGAACCTGTCAACCTTGACAAGCACCTTTCCCTTCCCATTCAGCTTGTAGGCAAGCATCTCCCTCAGCATTCCATACCCGTTGTCGTATACGCTCTTGCCGAAATTCAGAGCCTGAGACATGTGCTGGAGGTTTATGTCCTCCACTACGACGGCGTCAAATGCATCGGAGACTTTCCTAGAGAGCTTATGAAGGAAGTCCTTCCTCCTGTTTCTTGCATTCTCATGAAGCTTCCCGATTCTGTGCTTCTGCTCCCAATAATTAGCAGAGCCGTACTGCATCCTAGAGAGCTTCCTCTGTTCCTTTGCAATCCTCTCCTCAAGGCTGCGGTACCAGCGGATGTCATCTTTTGTGATGTCGTTCTCCCCTGATGCGGAGACGACGAGGGATGGCATCGAGTAGTCGAATGCTTCAATCCTGTCGAACTTCTTCCTTGTCTCCATTGGCGCTATGTCCACATCAAAGGTAAGAGAGATGAAGAACTTTCCGCTTGCAGTCTCCTTTATCGTCGCATGCTTCATCCTCCACTCAGTCGGTATGTCCCGGTGGAGTATGATGCGCACTCTTCCGAGTTTCGGAAGCTTGATGTAGTTCTCTCTAACACTCTTGTGGATTATCTCGATGTTATTGTTCGTCCAGTTCGTTGTATATGAGCGTTTGTCCTTCCCCTTCGCCCTGAACTTAGGTCTCCTGCCTTTTGGGAAGAGCTTCTTACATGCCTGGTTCAAGTCCAGCTGGGTGTTTGAAAGAGAGAGGGAATCGACCTCGCATAGGAATGGATTGTCCTTCTTCAGATGGGCTGGTGTTGTATTGAGAAGCCTTCCTTTGTTCTTCTCCTCATATTCGATCCTTTCCTGAAGAAGATTGTTCCAGACGAAGCGGCAGCAGCCGAAGGTCTTCCAGATGAGGGTCTTCTGCTCCATGGTAGGGTTTATACGGAACTCCATGCACCTGGAGACGGTCACTTTCCCATCATTTTCAACTATATCGTAATCAGGGCGTTCGTAGATGAGATTGACGAATACCCTTCCTTTCCTGTCCATCCCTATGTTCGCTCCCTTGAGCTTCCATCTCTCTGAGGGGGAGTATCTCTCTCTGAAGAACTCCGGGATTGAGATGATTGTCTTTATCCTCTTGTCGCAGGTACTGAATGTAAGCTGGGAGCCTCGGAGCGTGATGGTGCGCACATCATAGCGCATCGTGCACTTCTCCTTCATCGAGGGCCTTTTCATTCTTTTAGCTTTCTTCAGCTTCGTCCTCTTCACATTCCAGTTCTTTACAGCCTCCACGGCAACATCCCTTGCACACTGGATAAGTCCTGTGGGAAGAGGCGGACACTCCTCCTTTATCCTCTCATACTGGACCTTGTGAAGGAACCTCTTGGATGTGCTGCTGTTATTGATGAGACATTCTGCAGACATGTTGAAGGCCTTTGCATACTGCCTCCTCGTCTCCACTATCGTAGAGACCTCCTTGTCTGTGAGTTTTTGGAAAACAGTGATAGACCTTCGCATGTATGTAACATAGCTCGATTCAAAAAGTTTTTTTCAAAAAAAGCATAATTCTGTCTCTGCCTTGCAGTACCATATCGTCTGCGGCACGAAGTACAGGCATCCTATGCTCACCGGAGCAGTGGATGTGGAGAC
>DVIF01000026.1 GCA_018711525.1 Candidatus Ornithospirochaeta stercorigallinarum | reverse complement strand
AACGAAGAAAATTGTATCGACCGTTTCGCTCGGCAAGGTAAAGCTGTCTCCTGAGCTTTCACAGGCAATGACGAATTACGCCACACAAATGCAAATGGCTCAAATTGCAGAACAAATTCAGTTTGTTCAAGTCGCAGTTGAAGAAGTCCGGCAAGGTCAGGAGTATGATCGGCTTGCGACGGCGTATAGCTGCCAGCAAAAGCTAATCCAAGCTGCCGCCATTCAGAATCCGAGGTTGAAGGAAATGGCTCTCATGCAGCTCGTGTCAGATGCCGAAAACAGCCGAAATCTATTGATGCAGAGCCAGAGCGCGAATGCTGCGTTTATTAAAAATCAGCCGGAATCTACATGGGGCAAGATTTTATCCGGCGCAACGCCCGAAAAGATAAATGCGCGAATGAATGAACTGCGAGAAAGCTTATGTGCTGTAAACATGGTGTCTCTTGCCGAAGCCATTGCATATCAGGAAATGGGAGAAACCGAGGCGGCAAAAGTGAGTTTGGACTATTACGCAAAGTTCATTCAGAGAACCTACCTTGAAACAAAGGGCTTCGTTGAGAGGCTGGACATGATCGATCCGTCACCGGAAAACTATTGGACGCAAAAGCTGCCTGAGATAGAGAATCGAATCTTGGCGCTGCCGTGCGACAGCCCTACACTGCGTTTGGAGGAACCGAAAGATGAGCCAGAAACTTTGTAAAAATAAAAAGTGTCAGCGTCCGCTACCGGAAGGGTACAAATATAAATACTGCGAGCACTGCCGTAGCGAGCGGGCGCAGCAAATAAAAAGAGCTGGAAAAGCGGCGCTGGGCGTTGTCGTAATGGTGGGCGGTACTGCTGTTACCGTTCTTACCAAAGGGAAAATCAACCCGAACAAGAAGTAAGCCCTAATTTATAATAAGAACGATATTGAATAAACAAGAACATAAGGATGCTGAGTAGATGACACACGGAAGAATCACTATTATAACCGGATCACCCGGGACAGGTAAAAGCACTGTGGCTGATAAAGCGGCTATGGAATCGGATATGGAGAAGTCCGTTTGTATTAGAACAGATGATTTCTTTCACTATCTCAAAAAAGGTGCAATCCCTCCACATTTACCGGAGTCAAACGCACAAAACGGTGTGGTGATTGAAGCGTTTTTGGAGACTGCAAAACGATTTGTCAGAGGCGGCTACGATGTGTATGTAGATGGGATTGTCGGTCCGTGGTTTTTAGAGCCGTGGCTGAGGGCAGCACGCGAAGGATATGATGTGCATTACATTGTGCTGCGAGCTTCCAGAGAAATAACACTGAGACGCGCAGTGGAACGGTCGAAGTTGGATTTGAAAACTAACACCGAGTTAGTAGAAGTCATGTGGGAACAGTTCTGCGATTTAGGGAAATACGAAGCAAATGTAATTGATACAACTAATCAGACTGTTCCTGAAACAATCGAAAGCATCAAGGCACACCTGAAAAGCGGACAAAACCGTATCAAGTGAAAGGAGGCACCCGAAGCATGAAGCAGCGCACCTATATTGCAATCAAAAAGACATTTTGAGCCCATTTATATCCTATTATCCTGTAAGTACTTATTTTCTACATATTTTCCATATTATGTCAAGAATAAGCTATTTTTGCTAAAAACGTACCAAAAACGTACCAGTGATATCAATCTATGGGACATGGATAGCATCAAAAAAAGGACGCTTCTATCATCCAAGACATACCATCCAGCCAACTGGCAAACCATAGAAATCCTCAGCAGAAATTCAGTCCTGAATGAACCCTAGCAGTCAGAAATAGATAAACCGCCCATAGTTCTCCCAAGATCGACAGGCGGTTTAATTCGTTTTAGATATTGTGAGGCTACCGTTCATCGGTAGTGCCTTTCTATTAATATATTCGCAACATCAAAAATATTTGTCAATTCTTAATATACAAATAAATTCACTACTATTTTGCGTAACCACACTTAATATTTAAACAGACTAGTAAACAATATGTATATCCGTCATTGCTACAGATCCAGTGATTTCTGAATGATTTGTGGTAGACTGTCTGCCTGCCATTACGGGGAAAACTGTACCTTCATTTAAATCTATCCTGACTGGTTCACTTACATTCTCTATCCCCAATTTTTTATATAATTCATCTATACTTTTTTTTAGATCAATACCACTTAGCTCTTTCATAAACACTCCTCCTAAACATTCTGTGTAAGTAAAACTCGTCTTCCATTATTTCCTTCAATAATCTTGATAATATTAGTTTTGTCAATGCTAATCATAAATGCATGGTGGATACTTAAAACACGATCTTGAAAATCCTGTGAGCTTTCCAATTCTGTAACCTTCAATCCATATTCTCGGCACTTATCAATATTCAAATGTCTGCCGTGGGTTTTAGATTTATCATGTTCATTCAGATTGGAAACAACCCTCGCAACCTTTTCCTTCTTATTTTCATCGTTGGAGAACATGTTTGACAACAGCCAATTACTAACAAGCTCTGAAGATAAATTTATTGCATCCAAAGCCGATTTTAAGAACGAAGCTGGATATTGCTGTAATCTCATTCTCCAGTAATTCACATCTTCAGGATGTTTTCTCAGTTCCGTTTGAGCCTGCTCAAACTCCCAGACAACATTATAAGCTGATATTTCCGCTCCGAATTGAGGATCAATAGGACCGAGACTAGAATGCTTACCCATAAAAATCTCACTACCAGCACATGCAATCATAGTTCCAGCAGACATAGCTATCTGTGGAACAATCACTCTGATGTTATTACCAAACTTCGACTTCAGATAACTCACAATAGCTTCAGCTGCTTCTGGATAACCTCCTTGCGTATGAAGGATAAGATCAAGACCTTTCGTGCAATCCATCCCCTTTATTGCCGTCATAAGCCCATTTATATCATTATCTATAATTCCCGTGTTCTGAGCTTGTTTTGTCAAAAACGAAGAGTAATAACAGATGGTATTTCTACCCGTGAAATCAGAAAGTTCTTTAATGTATTTCTCCCTCGTAACATCAAGTACATTAGGAATAGAACTTACTTCTTTTAAAACTTCATCCCAACAAGCCATATATCCCCTCCAATCAAATATTATTATATTTACATGTAATAATGTTGAGCAATATCTATTTGCAACGAAACCGTTGCAAATTTTTCATGGGTCGATTGAAAAGTTAAAAGCAACTCTTACCAAGTAGGAACACTGAGTTTACTTCTACAAGAGCAAAGTGGCATTTAATGCGTATATAATCACCATAACAGGGCTGATGGTCGGAACTATCTTGTCAGGGACAAGGAGGCCCGGATCAATGAAGAACAAGCACATGACCATCAACGAAAGGATAAAGATACAGTTAGGACTCGAGTCCAGCCACAGCTTCAAGAAGATCGCGGAAGACACGGGCAAGGACTGTACGAGCATCTCCCGTGAGGTGCGCAAGCACATCAGCGTAAAAAGAATGGGAAGCCACTGGCGTGCGTTCAACGATTGTGTGCACAGGAAGAGATGCCGTTCCTACAATCAGGAGTGCACGAATGCCAGATGCAACAGGACCAGCTGTGCGTATTGCAGGCAGTTCTGCATGACCGCATCGTGCCCATCCTACGTGAAGGAGACCTGCAGCCGCCTCAAGAAGGCACCCTACGTGTGTAATGGCTGCCGGAACAAGTCGAAATGCCAGCTTGAGAAGCATTTCTACTACGCGAAGGATTCCCAGCAGGAGTACGAGACATTGTTGAGCACGGCTCGCTCGGGCTTCGTGATCGAAGAAGAGGAGGCGGCGGAACTTGGAGGCGTGCTCAGGAAGGGGCTGTCCAACGGGCATTCCGTGTACCACATCATCCAGAGCGTCGGGGAGGAGTCCATCGGCTACAGCAGCAAGACCATCTACACATTGTAAGAGCCAGTTGAAAAAGGCATTACTTTTTCTGTTGGCTCTAACAACATACATCAATGCCGGCGTGTTCGATGGCATCGGCAACCTCGACCTGCCCCGCAAGGTGCGTTACAAGGCCCGCCGGAAGGCTGCAGTGCAGCCTTTGAAGAAGGACAAGACCTGCAGGATTGGAAGGACCTATGCTGACTACGTCCTGTTCAGAGAAGAGAACCCGGACACGCCTGTCGTGCAGATGGACAGCGTCATTGGTAAGAAGGGCGTTGATGAAAAGGTGCTGCTCACGATACACATCGTAAACTGCCACCTCATGCTCGCATTCATCCGTGAGCGCAACTCCACCGCATCGGTCATCGAGGTATTTGACAAGCTGAAGCTGAAGCTTGGACATGATGACTTCACCAGAATCTTCCCTGTCATCCTGACGGACAACGGATCCGAATTTTCCGATCCCATCCCGATCGAGATGGACAGGCCGACCGGAGAAATTCTCACACAGGTATTCTATTGCGATCCCAACATGAGCCAGCAGAAAGGGGCCTGTGAGAACAACCATGAGTTCATCCGCCGCATCATCCCAAAAGGAAGGTCGATGAACCCCTATTCCCAAGAGGACATCGACCTCATGATGAGCCACATCAATTCTTATTTGCGCGCCGAACTGGGTGGCAAGTCTCCTTATGACATGTTCGAGTTCCTGTACGGTAATGACATACTTGGCAAACTCAACATAAGGAGAATCGATCCCAGGGAGGTGGTCCTCAAGCCAGAGCTGCTCTTGAAGCAGTAAGACTTACCACTTCCACCGTCAGCCCTGTCTCTGGAAGACCTTCTCGCTCAGGGGTTGCGTTCAGCGCTTCAAAAAAAGCTTTTCTGTCCAACCTCCGCATCATCGCGCCTTCCTGGTCCCGGTCTTTTCTTCTGAGACTGATTTTCCCTCCAGTTTTGCTAATGTGTCAAACCTTTTCGCATCATAAAAAGACATTTTGAGCCCATTTTTATCCTATTATTCTGTAAACATTTATTTTCTACATATTTTCTATATTATGTCAGGAATAAGCTATTTTTTGTTAAAACGTACCAGTGATATCAATCGAGGGAACATGGATATCATCATAAAAAAAAGAACATTTACACTTTCCAAGACATAACATCCAGTCAACTGGCAAACCATAGAAAATCCTCAGCAGAAACTCAGTCCCGACTCAAATATATTATGGATACAGTGTACCAACAATCAAGAAGAATCAGTTTCAAATTCCAGATACTCTCCATCTCAATTATTTCATTGCCTCATACGCTATCAGCGTTATTAAGTCTTAAGTGCCTAACACATATCTAATTTATCTCACGAGTCTCAGAGATTCAGGAACTTTTGAGATCAATTTAGGTCAGCACTATATAAGCTCCAATCTTATCCATGTACACATTTTATAAAATTGATCGATTTATAAACTGAATGGCAATTGCAAACACCTATAGGATAATTGAATTTCAAGTCAAATCGTATTATTATGCTTATACATACTTGTATGAATTGGAGGCTGTATGGAAATACCAAAGGGACATTATGTTTTCGGAACCGTCAAGGTAGGAGAACGTGGACAGATAATCATACCTAAGGAAGCAAGGGAAACATTTGATATCAAAGCTGGAGACACACTCATAGTCCTTGGAGACGAGAAATGGGGAATCGCTGTCACAAAGTCGGATATTCTGCAGAAGTATGCTGCAGACGTGTTTGCAAAGATTTCCGGAGACAATGAGAATGAAGATAAGTGAGACACCGTTTGCTTTTCTTCTGGATGACTGCGTCAGGGAATTTGGAGAAGAGGATGGCAGGAAGGTCTATCAGGCGGCCGATGATATATTCTCAAAGCTTGAAGCCGAATCTGACTATAAAGGTAATGAAGCCATAAGAGAACACATCCAGATGAAGCTTCTTCCTCCCCTTGCCTACTACAAAGCCCTTCTCTCTGCCGGATATTCCAAGACAGAGGCTCTGGATTACGTCAGGACAGAAGAGAAGAAGACTGCTGAGGCAAAGAAAGAATCAATGTCAAAGATGGCAAGGTTGCCATTCGCGTATTCAATCTATCGCATGGGCGTCAGGAAATTCATGGCAAAGAACTTCCCTGAAGAAGGCTGGAAGACTGAGTGGGTAAGATGTGATAAAAAAGAGATTCACTTCAATCTCCACAGCTGCATCTACAATGATCTGTGCAGTAAATATGGATGCCCTGAGCTGTGCACTGTTTACTGTGAGAATGACGAGATCGCTTTTTCCGGGCTGCTGCCGAAAATCAGGTTTGAGCGCAGCGGAACTCTTGGAAACGGAGCTGAATGCTGCGATTTCCATTTCAGAAAGGGCTGACAGAAGGTCAGAAAACGGGAGTGAAACGATGCCTCAACTGAATAAAGGAGGGAAATACGTCTTCGGCTGGTCAATAATAAGGGAAGACAGCAGTATACATTTCCCTCCGATGGCAGTCTGTGAATATGATCTGGCTGCTGATGACAGGATCATCATCTTCACTGGAAGCAGGATAACCGGCGGCTTCTGTGTCACAAACAGCAGAATGCTCTCAAGCTCAAAGCTGAAGCACATAATGACTGACCTGCCGGAACTTGACGGCAGATGCCTGGATAGCGAAGGGCAGTTCATCAGATATAAGGGGCGGTGCTATTCATGGCTTCGTCTGTCTGCTGATGGCTGTGTCAGGCTGCCAGGCTCTGCCATGAATTTTCTCAGTTTGGAAACTGGCGACAGACTGATGGCAATCCGAAGCAGCGACATCGCTTTCACGATGGGAGCGAGAGGGCCGCTTATTGAAAAGGGAGTAAAGTATCCCGGAGTGATAGAGGTTTTCTGATTTTTCACAAGTCCGAATACCTTTACCACTGCTGATTCAGATAATGGAGAAAAAGAATGACCCGCATAAGTGTCTGGCTGCAGATTGCAGCCGTCATCATAGAGTTCCTTCTGCCCTGGATTCTCAAGGGATTCTATCCTGGATACGACTCAAGAAAGATGGCAATGAGCGTTCTTGGCTCACCTACAAGTCCTGTAAACAGCCTTTACAGTGCCTGGCTTATTTTTCTTGGAATGATCCTTTCATTGTCATCCTTTCAATATTTCTCTGCTCTATCCGAAAGAACAGTTCTTGCTGTCCTGACAAGCGGATCAATCTTTCTGTTTGCACTAGGAGCCGGAATTCTTGCAGGTATTTTCAAGGCCGATGCAGATGATAAGATGGGAACTTTGTCTTCCAGGATACATGGCTATTCCTCTGCTATAGGCTTTATGGCACTGCTGTTCTTTCCTCTTCTGAGATCTGCTGCGATGTTTGAGGACAGGCATTTCATGCTTGGTGCCTCATATCTGACAGCTTTCCTCGCTGCCCTTCTCTTCTTCATTCTGTTCATCATGTCCGATAAGGAAAGATACAAGGGAACTGGGGTTGATAGAGAAGGTGCCTGAGAGAGGCTTACGCTTTTATTCATGTACCTTCCTCTTGCGGCCGATTCCCTTATCATTCTGATGTCAGTGCCAGCCTGAATCACAGTTTCACAGAATGAAAATCTTCTTTGGCCGGATTTCCTTCACACAGCCGGCTTTCGCCTGCTTTTAGATCTTCAATGACAGATTACGCAGTGTCGTAACCTGTATCTTTATTGCGGAGATAACTGCCAATGTCCAAAATCTGAATATATTATGCAAGCCTCAAGGAAATCAAAAATAATGAAACTATCAAGAAGGCATTAACATGAGGAAAGAATAAGAACAGTAGTATGTGATAAGGAACTCTATATGAAAGCCTGCCATTTTGAATTGATTCAATACAGCTATTTTTACTAATGCTATGCAGAAAGCATAGAGCACTGTTTGTTATGCGACAACTTCTGGAAGCCAGTAGCTACAACTGGCGTTGGAAATCACATATCATTATTGACAAAGCAAATCACTAATACTATATTGATGTAGCAGTGTTATATAGCACTGTTATACTAAAGGCTTGAAAAAAAATGGAAAAACAAGAATCTGTTACTCTTGAGAAAATCCAGCAAATTGCTATTGCGGAATTTCTGGACAAAGGATTCAGAGGTGCCTCCCTTAGGCAGATCGTACGAAATGCAGGCGTGACGACAGGCGCCTTTTATGGATATTTCTCCTGCAAGGAAGCTCTTTTTGCTTCGATAGTCGAACCTCATGCAAAAGCCTTGATGAACAGATTTGTAGATGCACAGCTTTCTTTCTCTGCCCTGCCCTCAAGCGAGAAGCCACAGCATGTCGGCGTTGAGTCAGGAGAGTATATCGACTGGATGGTTGATTATGTTTATGAGCATAAAGACCCTGTAAAGATTCTCTTCTCCTGCGCAGAGGGAACAAGTTATGACAACTTCATCCACAACATGGTGGAAATCGAAGAAGAGGCAACACTCAATTATCTTGATACTCTCAGACAGATGGGAAAGGATATCCCCACCCTAGATAAGTCTCTCTGTCATATCATTGCAAGCACCATGTTTGACAGCATCTTTGAGATTGTAATCCATGACATACCATACGATGAGGCAAAAAGAAATATCAAACTGCTAAGAGACTTCTATTCAGCAGGATGGCAGAGGCTGATGGGACAGATTTAGAAACAAATGGAAAAAGAGGGGATGAAATTTTTTTTACAATATAAGTTAGTCAAGGCTAACTAAGAAATATAACGGAGGTTTTATGAAAGGCGAAAGACAAAATGACATCTCTGAACTTCTTGCGTTCGCAGGAAGCCGGAAAGTCCTCACCTTTATCGGACTGATTCTTTCTGGAATCTCAATGCTTTTCAGCATGGTTCCATATATTTGCATCTGGCTGACTGCCAGAAGTCTTATCGAAGCTGCTCCTCACTGGAGAGAGGCTGTGGACATAACCCGTTATGGATGGACAGCCTTCATTTTCGCTTTCGGAGGAATTGCAATCTATTTTGCCGGTCTGATGTGCACACACCTTGCCGCATTCAGGACCGCATCGAATATCCGCAAACAAGGGGTTCATCATGTAATGGATGCACCACTCGGATATTTCGACTCAAATGCCTCAGGACTCATCAGAGGACGCCTTGATGCAGCAGCTGCGGATACGGAAACGCTTCTTGCGCACAATCTTGCAGACATCGTTGGTACAATTGTCCTGTTCGTAGCAATGATCGTACTAATGCTTGTCTTTGACTGGCGAATGGGGCTTGCCTGCATGATCGCAGCAATCATCTCGGTCTCCACGATGGCAGCCATGATGGGAGGAAAAAATGCAAAACTCATGGCAGAGTATCAGGCGGCACAGGACAGGATGACGAAGGCGGGAACCGAGTATGTACGCGGAATTCCAGTAGTGAAGATATTCCAGCAGACAGTCTATTCATTCAAGGCATTCAAGGAAGCGATAGAAGAATACAGCGCAAAGGCTGAGTATTATCAGGCAAAAGTGTGCAGGGTTCCGCAGGCAATAAACCTTACATTCACAGAAGGTGCATTCGTATTTCTGGTACCAGTTGCATTGCTACTCGCACCAAGAGCCATTGCAAATGGAAGTCTCGTATCCCTTGTCACGGATTTCGCCTTCTATGCAGTCTTTTCAGCGATAATATCGACTGCTCTTGCGAGAATCATGTTCGCTTCAGCCGGCATGATGCTTTCGCATACAGCATTAGGACGCATCAACAAGATAATGGATGCTCCGCTGCAGAAGAACGCAGTCAGTCCCCAGGTTCCCAAGAGCAACAAAGTAGAATTCAGAAATGTAAGTTTCACCTATCCCGGATCCACCACTCCTGCCCTCTCTGAGGTCTCATTTACGGCTGAACCAGGAAAGACCATCGCCCTTGTAGGCCCTTCAGGAGGTGGAAAAACCACTGCTGCCAGCTTGATACCAAGGTTCTGGGATACAACGGAAGGAGCTGTTGAAATCGGTGGAGTCAATGTGAAGGATATAGACCAGAAAGTCCTGATGGATCATGTGTCATTCGTCTTCCAGAACAGTCATCTCTTCAAGGCGTCCATATTCGAGAATGTACGCGCGGCAAAACCTGAGGCGACGAGGGAGGAAGTCATGAAAGCACTTGCCGCAGCCCAGTGCCTTGACATACTTGAAAAACTCCCCACAGGAATGGACACGGTCCTGGGATCCGAAGGGACGTACCTTTCCGGCGGAGAACAGCAGCGCATAATACTGGCAAAAGCCATACTGAAAGATGCTCCAATTGTTGTTCTGGATGAGGCTACTGCATTTGCAGACCCTGAAAATGAGGTGCTCATCCAGAAAGCATTCTCAGCTCTGACAAAAGGAAAGACCGTCATCATGATTGCCCACAGGCTTTCTACAGTCACAGGAGCAGACAAGATCATCGTCCTCAGCAATGGATCAATAGCAGAGGAAGGTTCACATTCACAGCTCCTTGAATACAACGGTCTGTATGCCCGCATGTGGAGCGATTACACGAAAGCGATACAGTGGAAGATTTCCAGCACAAAGGAGGCGATGTGATGTTCTCAAAGAAATTCCAGCGTAAATATGCTCTCACGGATCAGGGAATCAGGAATACAAGAAAAGGTGCATTCTGGACTGTTGTCGTCAACCTTGTTGTAATGGGAGGAGTCGGCATACTCTATCTTGCAATGTCCTCGTTCATGGCAGAGCTGACAGGAACAGGACATATTTTAAGCGCGGGTCTTGCGGCTGCATTGATAATCCTTTTCATCATACTGTCGTTCCTGACACATCTGGAACAGTATAATGCGACTTACGGTCTTGTATACAATGAGGTGAAAGCGACACGCATATCCCTTGCAGAGAAGCTGCGAAGGCTCCCTCTGAGTTTCTTCGGCAAGAGGGATATCGCTGACCTGACAGAGACCATAATGGGAGATGTGAACCGTATGGAGCATGTCTGGTCCCATGTTCTCGGCTACCTGTACGGAGCCTATATTTCTACTGCGATCATTGCACTATGTCTGCTCTTGTATAACTGGAAACTTGCCATCGCTGCCCTCTGGGGCGTGCCTGTAGCATTCGCGCTCCTCTTCGGAAGCAGGAAATTCGCCTCAGGCAGTGCCGAGCGTACGAAAAAGGCTGCATTGAGAGTTTCTGACGGAATACAGGAAGCTCTTGAGAACGTCAGGGAAATAAGGGAGACAAACCAGAAGGAAGGATACCTTGCTGAGCTTGACAGGAAGATTGATGAGCATGAACGCATTCAGACAAAAGGAGAGCTGGGAACCGGAATCTTCGTAAACGGCGCCAGTGTCATCATGAGGTTAGGCATTGCGACAACCATTCTCGCAGGAGCATCCCTCATTCTCTCCGGAGAGATAGATTTCATGCTGTTCTTCATGTTCCTTCTTGTGATAACGCGGGTCTATGCTCCATTTGACCAGAGCCTTACACTGATTGCAGAGATGTTCATCTCCCAGGTATCTGCAGACCGCATGATGGAAATCAGCGACACGGCCACAGCAGGCGGAAGCAATACATTCCAGCCAGACGGACATGACATCGTTTTTGATAATGTCTCCTTTGCATATGATTCAAAAGATGTCCTCACCAATGTAAGCTTCACGGCAAAGGAAGGAGAAGTGACAGCCCTTGTAGGACCTTCTGGATCTGGCAAAAGCACATGTGCCAGACTTGCCGCCAGGCTCTGGGACATCACAAAAGGAACGATACGGGTCGGAGGCGTGGATATATCTACGGTAAATCCAGAAGTACTTCTTACAGATTACTCAATGGTATTCCAGGATGTAATCCTCTTCGACGACACCGTCATGGAGAATATAAGACTTGGAAAACATGGTGCCACAGATGAGGAAGTCAAAGCTGCGGCAGAGGCTGCAAACTGCACAGAATTTGTCAGCAGGCTTCCGCAGGGGTACAACACCATGATCGGAGAAAACGGCACAAAGCTTTCTGGAGGAGAGAGACAGCGGATATCGATAGCACGTGCGCTGCTCAAGAATGCACCGATAGTTCTTCTTGATGAAGCCACGGCGAGCCTTGACGTTGAGAACGAGACCAAGATTCAGGAAGCCCTCTCAAGACTGCTTGCAGGCAAAACAGTTCTTGTCATTGCACACAGAATGCGTACTGTGGAGAATGCTGATAAGATAGTTGTGCTGAAAGACGGCATGGTTGAGGAAACAGGAAAACCTTCTGACTTGATGGCCAGGAACGGGCTTTTTGCCCATATGGTTGAGCTTCAGAAACAAAGTGCGGCCTGGAAGCTTGCCTGAGGGAACATCAGGGAAGGGAAAGCATCCCTTCCCTGTTTCTTTCCAGCAGACAAGCATCGGACAGCGAAAAAAATTCCACAATACCGAGCAGTCTTTTATGGAGGATGGACTGGATAGAGTGGACCAGGTATGCAACCCGACAAGGTGGGGAGGTTCTATCCCCTCCCCCGCTTTCAGAATAATCAGACCTTCCAGCTTGAAGCTTCCTCACGATCTTCGACAAAGGCTTTATACAACCCATTTTCCTGCATGAGGGCTTCGTGATTTCCTTCTTCAGTTATCACACCGTCATCAAGGACTATGATGTTGTCAGCATTTCTTATTGTCTTCAGCCTGTGTGCTATCATTATGACTGTCTTATCTTTTGAAAGTGACTCCATGGCTTTCTGGAGCTTGTCTTCATTCTCAGGATCTACATTTGCCGTCGCTTCATCGAATATGATGATTGGAGCATCCTTCAATATGGCTCTGGCGATTGAGATTCTCTGCTTTTCTCCGCCGGAGAGATCAGCTCCTCCTTCTCCGATTACTGTGTCATATCCATCCGGAAGAGCCTCAATGAAATCTGCACAACACGCTTTCTGTGCTGCACGTCTGATTTCATCCATTGAAGCGTCCGGACGGCCAAAGCGGATGTTCGCAGCTATTGTATCATGAAAGAGATACACTCTCTGGAAAACCATGCTGATCTGATCCATCAGGGAAGGAAGTGAGTATTCCCTGATGTCATGGTCTCCAATCCTGATTGAGCCGGATGACACATCCCAGAACCTGGCAATGAGAGAACATAGCGTACTCTTGCCGCTGCCAGATGGGCCTACAATCGCAAGAGATGTCTTTTCTGGGATTCTGATAGACACATCTTTCAGAATTGGTTTTCTGTCATATGCAAAAGACACATTTCTGAATTCAATGGAATGGGTCTGAGGCCGGATTACCTGTCCTTTCTCATCAAGCTCAGGAATGCTGTCAACGCTCTCGGCCTGATCTATTGAGCTGGAGACGATGCGCAGCATCTGCATTGCACTTCCTGCCGTCTGGATCTGGGCAAAACAGAGAAATGAAATCACAATAGTCATCAGTGCATCGGCGAGTGTCATGGCTCCGGATAATGCAAAGAAGCATCCCGCAGTCATTATGATGACGGAAAACAGGCGCAGAGAAATCTCCTCAAGAGTTATATAAGGGGTGAAAAGCATTTCAAGAGAGATGTTGCTGTCCCTGTTGTCATTAAGGGCCTTTTCTACTTTGCTGTCATCCCTACCAGAAAGGTTGAATGATTTTATCACGCTCATTCCCTGAATTCTCTCAAGAACCATTGAGACAAGAGCCATTTCGGATTTCTGTCTTCTGGGTGCGATCTCTCTCGATTTCTTTTCCATCTTTCCGACAAAGAGAAGATAGACCGCATAACCTGCAAGGGCAAGGAGCCCTATTCTCCAGTCGAATATGAAGATGAAGATGGCGAACACAATGCTGTTGACAATGCTGGAAGTGAAGTTGACCAGCATCACGGGGCCTGAGTTCTCAAGATCCCCAAGTACCGTTGACAGAATGCCGGAAAGCTCGCCCTGGCTCCTGTCATTGAAATATCCCATAGGGATCCTCTTGATCTTGTCCGCTATGGCAATACGCTTGTTCGCGACCATGAAATATCCTGCATGGGTCTGCTGCAGCTGGCTGAATCTGTTTGTGGCCGCCTTGCCCAGAACAGAAACAGCCATGAGAGCCAGTGACGTCAATGCGGGGCTTCCTGTCCTGTCATTTCCGACAAGAGCGATAATGATGAAATACACTGCTGCAACCTGAAGCATATTGAATATGGCATAAAGAAAATTCAGTGCAGTGGATTTCCATATGTTTGCTTTTTCCTTTCCTGCAAATGCAAGGATCTTTCGTATTGTACTTACCATCATTCACCATCCTTGGCACTCATATGGGCCTGATACATGCTGCGGTAAAGAGGACATGAAGCAAGAAGCTCATCGTGCTTCCCTTCTGCCTCAATCCTTCCTTTGTCAACGACAAGTATGTTGTCCGCATCCGTGATTGTAGACAGTCTGTGAGCTATCATAATGACAGTCTTTCCCTGGATCAGCTTTCTTATCGCATTCTGGATCTTCGTCTCATTCTCCGGATCCATATATGCTGTTGCCTCATCGAAAATGACAACCGGAGCGTCTTTGAGCATGGCACGGGCTATGGCAAGACGTTGCCTTTCGCCACCAGAAAGATGGGTTCCACCACTTCCGACTCTTGTTCCAAAACCGTTTTCAAGCTTTGTGATGAAATCGAGACAGCCGGAAAGCTCAGCGGCATTCATGACATCCTTATCACTGGCACTCTTTTTTCCAACCCTGATGTTTTCCATCACGGTATCATCAAAAAGGAAATTGTCCTGTCCGACATAAGCGGTCATGTCATAAAGCTGCGACAGAGGAACAGACCTTATATCCTTTCCGCCTATCGTCAGTTCTCCCTGCTTTATGTCCCAGAATCCCGCAATCAGCTTTGCTATTGTCGACTTTCCGCCTCCGGATGGACCGACAATCGCAGTTATGCCTCCTTCTGGTACTGTGGCTGTGACATCATGAAGGATTTCCGTCTTCCCATCATATGAGAAACTGACGTTTTTCAGCATTATTCCATGATTGTTCATCTCAACCGGTTTATCCGGATGGTTCTGCTCTTCTGCCTTCAGAAGAGAATCGACATTGTTCACGATTGTTCCAATCTGTGCCAGGGTGTCCGTGAAATCAAAAGCATGAAGAAGCGGTTCTGCTATTCCCATCGACAGCATTATCGTTAGTATGAAAGTTGCGGAACTCAGCGTCCCTGAAGAGTAGAACAACCAGCCGACAGGAAGTATCGTTATGAGAGTCGCCGGTGCCAATGCTTTTGAGAAGGATACTTTCGTCTGGCACTTTCTCATCCAGTTGTAATAGTAGGAAGCATTTTTCTTTGCTCTCTCGGCAAGTGTCTTGTATGAGCCTTCCGCCTGATTGAATGTCTTTATCACTTCAATACCGTTAACATATTCTGTGATTGATGAATTCAGTTCCTGTGATACCTTCACAGAACCTTCGTAGTCTTTTCCATATCCGGCCATCACCAGCATCATGAATGCCATGCCGACAGGTACTGAAACCAGAGACAACAAAGCCATTCTCCAGTCAAGGAAAAGCAGGAATATGAATATCAGAACTGGAGTCAGGATATTGCTTGAAAGCTCAGGAAGAAGATGTGCAAGCGGCCTTTCCATTGTCTCCACCTGGTCAACTATAATCTGCTTCAGTTTTCCTGAAGGGGTATCTATTATCGTTCCAAAAGGCAGACGTGGCAGTTTATCCAGAATTGCGGCACGGATATTCCTCATTATCTGGAACGTGGCTCTGTGTGAAAGCGAAAGCGCTTTTGAATACATGATGCTCTTCAGGACAAATGCAGCAAAAGCGATAATCGCTGATGTCATGACGGTCTTCACAATGATCTCATGATTAAGCAAGCCTTCTATCAGGAATGCTGCAATGAAGTATGGGATTATGCCGAACATTACAGCGGCCGAAGCAAGCACAATTGCGGCTATGAGCTTTCCATGTTCGCCCTTTCCCATTTCCCACAGCCTTTTGAGTGGGCTTTGAGTAGACATTTTTATCCTCCTTAGTTAGCATATGCTAACTTATAATGCAATAAAACAGACTCCATGTTATGGAGCCTTCCGTTTCAATAAAGGACGGTGCTGAATCCCGCCATATGATAGTCTGACAGCATGGCTACATATCTTTCCGCTTCCTTTTTCGGCATTTGATGACGTATGATCTCAAAGAAACCGTTGAAATAAGCTGTCACGATGATGTGGATAAAGGTTTCTGAGACTTCTCCGCTTTCTGTACCGTGGCATCCTGTGACCTTCATATAGCGATATGTGTAATCGACCTCAATATCAACAAGTTCATCCAGGAAACTCTGGTACTCTGTACCGTATGAGGCATCAAGCAGAAGCCGGAATTCGTCATAGTTGTCATAGATGAAGTCAATCATGTCCTGGATACGCGACTTTGTGTATTTACCCATGCTTTCTTTCTGAACATCAGCAGGAAACCTGTGGAAATCATCCTGTATGGAAAGGAACATGCTCTTCAGGCCGTCAATGGCAGGAGAAACAATGGCATCAAATAATCCCTCCTTGTCTCCGAAGCGTGTGTAGATCGACCCTGTACTTGTATCTGCGGCGGCCGCTATTGTCCTTAATGACGCGTTGAGGAAGCCCTTTTCCAGGAATTCCTTCTTCGCACATTCAATTATCTTCTCGTATACTCCTGCAATCTGATTCGCCATAATTCATAACACCGTTTTGAAACACTGTTATGAATATAGCCTGATTATACTCTGTTGTCAATAGATTTCCCAAACTGCTGTCAGAGAATGGCTGTCATCATTCCGACGGCAATACAGGCGGGAAGACCTAGAAGCATGCCAATG
>DVIF01000025.1 GCA_018711525.1 Candidatus Ornithospirochaeta stercorigallinarum | reverse complement strand
TTCACAGCGAAAAAACAGCACCTTGGGGAGAGAAGCGAGGACAATCTTGAGTATGAGATACACCTTGATAAGAAGGAAAGGGAGAGCGCCATCCAGTTCTTTGAATGCCTCGGGTTCGAGAAATACTTCAGAAAGCATAAGAGAGGCTTCTCCTGGCATTATGAGGGTATACATATCGAACTGCTTGAAGTAAACGACCTTGGTGCGTTCCTCGAGATGGAGGCTCTCCTTCCATTCGAAGCGGATGAGAGTGCTGTTTCCTCCGCCCAGGATGAGCTATACTCGATAATCGACAGATTCGGTCTTTCAGATCAGATTGAAAGAACAAGTTACAGGGAGATGATTCTTAATGGAATTCAGAGCAAGCCACATACTTGTAAGTGATAAGACACTTGCAGAAAACCTATATGAGAGGGTGAGGAAGGGAGAGTCCTTCTCATCCCTTGCAAGCCAATACTCGAAGTGTCCTTCGAAGAGCAAAGGCGGTGACCTTGGATGGTTCAAGGAAGGTCAGATGGTAAGGGAATTTGAGAACCAGGTCAGAAGAATGAGCACGGGAAGCATCTCACGTCCTGTGAGGACCCAGTTCGGCTACCACATAATAAAGAAGACAGGAGCGAGAGGATGAGCTATTCGATATATACCGACGGAGGGTGCTCCGGAAATCCCGGCCCGGGAGGATGGGCATATCTCATTCTCAAGGATGGCAAGCTTATCCTTGAAAAGAGCGGCGGGGAGGCTCTTACCACAAACAACAAGATGGAGCTCAGTGCCGTCATCTCATCCCTTTCCTTCCTTTATGAGAACGGAATAAGAGAAGCAAGCCTTTATACAGACAGCCAGTATGTGAAGAATGGAATCACGAACTGGATCTTCTCATGGAAGAAGAACGGATGGCGTACTTCCCAGAAGGGGGAGGTGAAGAACAAGGAGTACTGGGTGAAGCTTGATGAGCTCAATTCCAAGCTCAACATCGAGTGGAACTGGGTGAAGGGGCATGCAGGGCTCAAGTGGAATGAGCGTGTCGATGAGCTTACTCAGCTTGAGATAGCAAAGTTCCGCTGAAAAGGTCCAGTATGCTTTCTCCATAGCCCTCTGGATTGACAAGTATGATGAAGACTTCATCGGAGAGAGGCAGGCTGTAGTTCCTGATATCATCCTCATCCATGTTTTTAATCGCCTTCGTCTCAAAGTATGGGTGGACCTCGGAGAGTATGTTTATCGCCCTCTGGTTCTCAGGGTAGTATAGCAGCGTCTCCTCAGCAAAAGGAACTTTTCGCTCATCATTCCTTTTATCGAGGATTCTCAATATCCTGTTCCTGACATCCTCATCTGCATACATGAATGAGAGTATATTATATAGTGTTTCGAGCTCCTTGTCCTCATCCCCTGTCCTTTCATAGAGGTAGAGCAGGGCGGAGTGGAACCTGAAATGCTCAGGGAAAAGCGAGATTGCTCTCTTAAGGATCTCCTCGGCTTTCAAATAATCCTCCTGGTAGAGATAGAGGTATGCAAGATTATAGTAGGCCCGCATATCATCCGAGTTCTCCTCGATCTGCGATAAGTAGATTCCAATCCTCTCTTCAATATCTATGCTCTCCTCAGCCCTTATGAGATAAGAGGAGGAGTTATCTGCACTGGCACATGAGACAAAGAGGAGAAAGGCTAAGAGATTAAGAAAAAACAGTCTTTTCAATTTCCCTCACCTGGTTCCTGTATAGGTTCACTATGGATGAGCCGTAATCGGCCATCAGCTGCATCATGTTCCTCGGGTACTCGGAGCTGTCGACTCCGTTCAGCCTGTCTCCCGCATCACCAAGACCTGGAAGGATATATGCCTTCTCATTCAGTACCGGGTCCATCCAAAGTGTATATACCTCGGCCTCCTCGATGGCCCTGGTGATCCTCAGAGAGCCTTTGAGGGCTGCGATGATGTTGATGAATTTAATGGATTTCGGCCTGATTCCTTTATCTTTCAGATATCTTACTATTGTAACAAGGGAGCCGCCGGTTGCATTCATCGGATCTGCGAATATGAGGTCCTTGCCATCAAGATCCTCAAGAGAGAAGAAGCTCTTGTCGAAGTCCAGCAGATAGTCCATGTTCTTCTCACTTCTGCTCTCATCCCTCTTTATCTTGAAAAGAGCAAACGGAGTGATGTAGTTCGATGAGGAGTAGTCCTCGATCTCCTTGCTTATGATCATCGAAGGAAGGAGTGCTCCACGGAGCATTACGCACATCACCGAGTTCTCTATCATACTGTCTATGTCGGGAATCCTGTGCACAGCATAGTTCTGTACTGGTATGTTCACAGGCGTCTTCTCCACAAGATTCCTCTTTTTCATCAGACACCTGTCCAGGAATGTATGGGTGAACATCAGCTCATATGCCCTCTGGGTATAATACAGGAACTCCTCATGCATCGTCCCGGGATTTCTGAGCTTTGCGATGATCCTCGAGCACTCTGCATGCATCTCATCCGGGGTTTCAAAGGAGTATACATGGATCCTTTTGTTCTCTTTTGTGATCCTCTCCAGTTCCTTTCCAATCTTTTTCGAGCTCTCAGCAAGGGCGGAAAGTGCGCCATCGTCACTTTCATTTATCTCAAGCTTACGGCAGGCCTCGAGGGAGACCGAGTACATCGATTCGATATTTTCAATATTCTTTATATCTTCTGCGGTAAGATATCCGTCAAGGTCCGCAGCATGCAGTGTTATCTGATTGTCCGACATGGTTTCCTCTTGTCCCAGTATAGATGAATACCTTGTTTCTAACAACCTTTAGTGCTATCCTCCTATCTAGAGAAAAAAGAATTAGGAAGGTGAATTATGAATCTTATTTTCTTAGGCCCTCCGGGAGCGGGAAAGGGAACAATCGCAGCTATCGTCAAAGATGCATACAAGATCCCACACATCTCTACAGGAGACCTTTTCAGAGCGAATATCAAGAACGAGACGGAGCTTGGAAAGCAGGTGAAGGAGATTCTTGCAAGCGGGAACCTCGTGCCTGATGAGATCACCATCAAGATGGTTGAGAACAGGCTTTCCGAGTCTGATGCAAATGATGGATATATCCTCGATGGATTTCCCCGCACAATCGCACAGGCCGATGCCCTTGCTTCGATGAGCGATGTCGATTATGTCGTGAATTTCGTAATCGAGAGAGAGACGATCCTCAAGAGGCTTTCAGGACGCAGGGTATGCAAGAGCACAGGTCGCACCTACCATATCCTGTATAATCCTCCTAAGGTCGAGGGAATCGATGATGAGACAGGAGAGCCTCTGATCCAGAGGGACGATGACAAGGAGGAGGCGATCCTCAATCGTCTTGATGTATACGAGAAGTCTACAGCACCTCTTATCGACTACTATAAGAAGAAGGGACTTCTTATCGACCTCGATGCTTCAAAGAGTCCTGAAGAGATTTTCGAAGCTTTCAAGAAAGTAATCAGATAACTCAAAAGGCCACATCCCGTGGCCTTCTTCATAATACCATGAAAATATTTTCAACTGTATCAGAAACATTCATCTCAAAAATGTTCCCGGAAAAAGGGGACGAAATCTCAGTTCGTCTTGCATCCGACACACTCCTTGACGAGGCAGTTCTTCGCTTCGATGACTATGAGGGGCTTGAAAGTGATGATGAGATGAGCTATCTCGGCTTTCATGATAACGCCTACTGGTATGAGGGCAGGCTCTGTGTTTTCAATTCAGATGAGAAGCTCACATATTTCTTCATCGTGAAAAAGGACGGGGTGGTGTCATATTACTCGAAGAAAGGTTTGAGACCTTTTCCTCCCGTATACTCTTCACGTTTCACTATTCTTCCTTCCCTCGATGCACCATCGTGGGTTTCAGATGTAAGCTGCTACCAGATTTTCCCCGACAGGTTCTTCAATGGAGACAAGTCGAATGACGTAAAGGATGGAGAGTACGGGTTCGACGGGGCCACAGTGCAGGCTAGGAGCTTCGACGAGGAGCCCGAGGAGTTCGAGAAATCGAGATGTCTTGATTTCTACAACGGGGATCTCAAGGGTGTTGAGGAGAAGCTTGGGTATCTGAAGAAGTTGGGCATATCTCTTATCTACCTCAACCCGATATTCCAATCCCGCACCGTGCATAGATATGATTCAGTCGACTTTTTCAATGTAGATGAGAAGCTTGGCGGAAATGATGCTTTGATCTCCTTGGTAAGGAAAGCTCATGAGAAAGGCATCCGCATCATGCTCGATATCTCCATCAACCATATGGGTACCGACTCAAAGTGGTATAAGAGGGCGTTGGATGGTGATGAGGAATGCTCAAGCTATTTCACTCACAACGAGGATGGAAGCATCAAGTACTGGAATGATGTAAGCACCCTTGCCGACCTTGACTACCACTCCGAGGCTCTCAGGAATCTGATATACAAGGGCAAAGATAGTGCGATGAGGAAGTTCCTAAGAGCACCGTTTGATATCGATGCATGGCGTCTTGATGTCGCTCCGGAGCTTGCAAGGACAAAGTCTTCAAGTCTCTGCCTTGAGGTCTGGAGGGAGGTCAGGAGGTGTCTGAAAGAAGAAAAGAGGGATCTCTATCTCGTCGGGGAAGGCTGGGATGACAGTCTGAAATACCTTGAAGGGGATGCCTGGGATTCGACGATGAACTATTTCGGCTCCTCAAGGGTCTTCAGAACACTTATCGGCGAGGAAGACAGGTTCCTCACCCAGGGCTGGGGCTTTCCTCCAAAGGAGAGGAAGAGGATAAGTGCACGTGATGCTGTGGAGGCGATCAACAGCTATCTTGAGCAGAACCCCGACCAGATGAACTATTTCATGATGAATCTCATCGACAGCCATGATACCCCTCGTCTTCATAATCATGAGAAGATAATGGATGATGGCAGATATCTATCGCTTGTGACGCTTCTATATATGCTTCCCGGTTTCCCCTCGGTCTATTATGGTGATGAGATAAAGCTGAAAGGGAGGATAGGAAGTGTCGAGGGTGCGCGCTATCCTATGCAGTGGGATGAAGAAAAGTGGGACAGAAGTTATCTCAACTGGTATAGCAGTCTGGGTGCGATAAGAGGAAAAACCGGCTTTGGAAAGTCTGCATATCTTATCAAGGCACTCGATGAGGATACGCTTGCAATCACCCGATATCTTCCAGATGAGACCATCATCGCCATTGCGAATTTCCATGAGGGCGCGATGCACTATGAGCTTGATCCCTTCATGCTCAAAGGCACTGAAGGAAGTCTTCTCCTTGGCTCAGCAAGCCTCGATGGTCTGGAAATAGATATCAAAGGTGGCGCTTCTGCGGTCTTTTCATTTAAAACTTGTTGATACCTTTCCTGATAATCTATATAAATGGTCTAAGGAGTTTTTTTAATGGCCTACTATTATGAAGAGCTGAGCAGGACGTTCAGCGAATACCTGTTGGTACCTGGATATTCCTCCAAGGAATGCATCCCTGATAACGTAAGTCTCAAGACACCTCTTGTCAGATATAGAAAAGGAAATGAGGAGTCCCCGGTCTACCTTAACATCCCTATGGTAAGTGCGATCATGCAGGCTGTCAGCGGTGTGAAGATGGGAGAGGCCCTTGCAAAAGAGGGTGGGCTCTGTTTCATCTACGGCTCGCAGAGCATCGAGGATGAGGCGGCGATGGTTAGGAAGGTGAAGGCAAGCAAGGCGGGTTTCGTCCCTTCTGATTCAAACCTTAAACCTGATGATACCCTTCAGGATGTGCTGGACCTTACCAAGAAGACGGGACATAGTACGATTGCAATCACAAGCGACGGAACGGAGAACGGAGTCCTCATGGGTGTAGTCACAAGCAGGGACTACAGGATAAGCCGCATGAGCACCGATACAAAGATCTCCACATTCATGACTCCAAGGGAGAAGCTCATCTATGGAGAGGAGGGTATCACACTAAGTGAGGCGAACGATATAATCTGGGAGCATAAGCTCAATCAGCTTCCTATAATAACAAAGGACGGAAGGCTTTCATCTTTCGTATTCAGAAAAGACTACTCCAGCCATAAGGCGAATCCTCTTGAGCTTTTGGATAAGAACAAGAGATATATGGTCGGCGCCGGTATCAACACAAGGGATTACGCAGAGCGTGTTCCCGCTCTTGTGGATGCAGGTGTCGATGTTCTTTGCATAGATTCTTCCGAAGGATTCTCGGAATGGCAGAAGATCACATTGAAATGGATCAGGGACAATTATGGTGATACGGTAAAGGTAGGTGCTGGAAACGTAGTTGACAGGGAAGGATTCAGATTCCTTGCAGACTGCGGTGCAGACTTCGTGAAGGTTGGAATCGGTGGAGGAAGCATCTGTATCACAAGAGAGACCAAGGGGATTGGAAGAGGGCAGGCTAGTGCTCTTATTGAAGTCACCAAGGCTCGTGATGAATACTTCAAGGAGACTGGAATCTATGTTCCCGTATGCTCCGATGGCGGCATCGTATTCGACTACCATATGACACTTGCCCTTGCGATGGGTGCTGATTTCATAATGCTTGGCCGCTACTTTGCACGCTTCGACGAGTCCCCTTCAAATCTTGTGAATATCAACGGCAACTATTTAAAGGAGTACTGGGGAGAAGGTTCCCAGAGGGCAAGGAACTGGCAGCGCTATGACCTTGGAGGGGCTAAGAAACTCAGTTTCGTAGAAGGTGTTGACAGCTATGTACCGTATGCTGGACCTCTTAAGGACACACTCTCTGTCACCCTTGCAAAGATAAAAAGCACGATGTGCAACTGCGGTTCCCTCACACTCGATGAATTCAAGGAAAAGGCAAAGCTGACAGTGATAAGCAGCACAAGCATTGTCGAAGGTGGTGCTCATGATGTCATACTAAAAGACAACCAGCAGCTCAACATGAAATAATAAAACAGATAAAAACAACACCAGGCCCTGCGTAAAAGCGGGGCTTAAATTATGCTGAAAGCACATAAATATTGACAGGAAAAAAAAATACGCTACTTTCGTAACTGGGTGGTATGGAATTCAGAGTTAATTAAATTGCAATTAACTCGTATCACTCTCAGAGCAGATAGCTTTGAACAAATAAAAAAGGTAGGAAGAAAATGAAGAAGTTTTTAACAGTTTTCCTTGTCGCATTAGCATTGTTCAGTTTTGTAGGTTGTGATCCAGCACCAAAGGTACCAACTGAAGATGAACTTGGTGATATTACTAAAGCCTTTTCAGCTTGTTTTGGTGCTTTCATGATGGATAGTTCAAATTTGGAAATATCTGATGATAATATGAGTGCTACTCTCAAAAATGATGTAGAGATTAAATATTCTGATAGTGAAGTTTATATTATTAAAGCTGGTGGAAAAATGACTCAGCCGGAGATGAAGGTTGGTGGTAAAGCGATTTTGGATTGTGATTATACTTTGA
>DVIF01000024.1 GCA_018711525.1 Candidatus Ornithospirochaeta stercorigallinarum | reverse complement strand
AGCTCTTCAGGCTTGTGATGTATGGGAATACGGAACTTGCTGAGTTCTTCGCATCGATGTACGTCCCCGGTTTTGAGAAGGGAAGCATAAGGAGGGTGTCATCCGACTACGAGCTTCCGACAGCAGTGACGAAGACATCCAGCCTCGATGCGTATGCGGAATTAAAGGACGGGGAGTGCGTGATAGATTTCGAGATGGAGAGCAGGAGGACTGGGGATGTGCTGAAGAGGACGAGGCAGTATGTTGCGAACCTTACGAACTCTTTCATACTCAAAGGGGAGGGGTATGGGAGGATGCCAAGGACCGTCATCGTGTTCTTCATACCGTACGACATGATGGGCAAGGGCAGGCCGTATTATGTTGTGCGCCCGAAAGATGAGGATGGAGAGATAGTCGATGAGGACGACATAAGGATATATGTGAACTGGAGGTACGAGGGGGACGATGAGTATGGAAAAGTCAGCCATGATTTGAGGTGTGCGGAACCTGGGGAAATGTATTACAATGAGATAAGGAAGAGGGTAGAGAAGATAAAGGACAGGGAAGGAGGAGCCAGGATGAGAGAGGATGTATTCTACAGGATGAAAAGAGAAGGATTTGAAGAGGGCAGGGAGGAAGGGCGTAAGTTTGAAAGGCTTGTTAATGCTCGTGCGATGCTTGCCAGTGGAATTCCTTCAAGACAGGTTGCAGATATCCTCAATCTTTCAGAAAAAGATATGAAGGAAGTCGTAAGACACAAATAAATTTTTCATTTATTTTTTCCAAAAACTTTTACACATCTGTAGACTTAGTGCTCTTAATTAATATGAGTAAGTTAACAGAAGAGCATATTGATGCGAAGATCAGGAGGATTCTGAAGAGTGAGACTCTATTAAGCGACCTCACGTTCCGCTTCGCATGCGAGAGCTTCCCGGACTTCCCCGCGTACATCGCATCCGTGATGACAGGGGACGAGATATCCGTACGTGATGTGCGTGTGCAGCAGAGGATTCTGAATCCGGGAGGAAGGGACATAGTAACCGATGTCATGGTCTATGGGGAGGATGGAAGCGTCTACGACGTAGAACCCAACACGTATGCCGAAGGCTCCTCCATAGAAAGGGGATTGTTTCATATGTACCTTATAGGTTCCAAGATGCTTGGAAAAGGAGAGAGATGGAGTGATCTCAGAAAAGGTGTTGTAATAATGCTTAATCGGTATGACATCTTCAAGGAGGGGAAGGCTGTAAGGCATTTCTCTATTTTGGATGTTGAAAGTGGAGAGAAGGCAAGTCTGTGTTCTATGGAACTCTATGTTGTGTTTGTCTCTCCAAACGGAAGGAGGGGTGTTGAGAGGGATGACCTTCTCAGGGACCTTTTCGTGGGCTATTGCCAGGAGGAAATGAGTTTGCCCATGACGAAAAAGGTAGTAGACTATATTCTAGAGGAAGGAGTGCAGGAAAGTATGTACGAGTATATGAAGGAGTATTTTGCACAGGAGCTCGCCGAGGGCAGAGCCAGTGGTAGAGCGGAAGGTAGAGCGGAAGGTGCTAAGGAGGCGACGATTTCAAATGCAAGGGCGATGCTTGCAGGAGGTATTCCCTCTGATCGTGTTGCAGCCATCCTCAAGCTTTCAGAGAGCGATATGAAAGAAGTTATGAATATGAGATGATTCCCTATTTCCCTTGATTTTAATGCATGCCACAGGAAAAGGAGGTTGGTTCTGTGGCATTTTTTTGAAAAAATAAAAGGTGGATTTCTCCACCTTTGCTCTTAGCCGTTGACTCTTTCGAGATATTCTTTTGTCTCTGTGTTGACCCTGACCTTCTCTCCCTGCTTGATGAAGCCTGGAACCCTGATCTTGAGTCCTGTCTCGAGTATGGCGTCCTTAGTAACACCCTGGACTGTATCGCCTCTTGCAGCATCCTCAGTCTCTGTTACAACATATACGACCTTTGAAGGAATCTGGATGTCGAGAACCTGATCCTCCCACATTGTGATTCTGTAGCTCTCTCCTTCCTTCATGAGGAATTCGTAACCTTCGAAACTCTTCATAGGAACTTCGATCTGCTCGTAGTTTTCGGTGTTCATGAAGCTGAAGTTCTCACCATCATTGTAGAGGTACTGGAAATCCCTGTCCTCGATTGTGATGTCCTCTGCGTTGTCCTGGCTCTTCATTGTCTCTGAAAGAGTCTGTCCTGTTGCCGGGCTCTTGAGTTTCAGACGGACGAATGCAGATCCTTTTCCCGGGTTTACGAATTCGCGCTCAATGCAGAGAAACGGCTGACCCTTTATAAGCAATGCGGTGCCTTTCTCAATCTGTCCTGCTTTAATCATTATCTTACCTCTTAAAATTTATCAAACTGAAATACAAACATGAGATAACATATCAGAAAGACGGGGTAAAAGTAAAGAAGGTAATGCTTTATTTGATGGAAGCGATGAATTCTTCGACAATTCTGTAGCAGTCGTTTTCATCAAGCCCCATCGATTTCGCATACTCTCCGGCATCATCTATCAGGCTTTCATATTCCTCGGGAGAGATGCTTTTCTTCTTTTCGATTATTATTTTTCCATCTTTTTCATGAAGGCAGACCTTATCCCCCTCTTTTAGGGAAAGGGATGATAGTACTTTCTCCGGTATTATGATCGCTCCGTCTTCATCAATGGTAAGTTCAAACATCGAGCATCTTCTTAAAAGAGAATGGAAGGACATCCTCTATGTCGGTCTTTCCAAGCTCGGCCATCAGCAGCCTGTCAAGGCCTATGGCGACTCCGCTTGATTCCTTCATGTCTATATCGCAGAAAGATAGGTCGATTGATGGAATCACTTCCCCCGTCTTCTCCCTTTCGGCCTTCAGCTTCCCATATTCCTTCAGATAGTACTCCCTTGTCCTTTGCTTATCTGTCTCTTCCCTGTAGCAGTTCGCGACTTCTATTCCGTTTATATACATCTCCCATCGTGCTCTGTAGAATTCATTCTTCTGCTTTGCAAGACAGTCGATCTGCTTAGGGTAGTCTTTCAATATCACGGGACGCTTAGTCGGAAGATTCGGCTCTACATCTGTGATGAAAATCCTGTTGAATGTATCATCCCAGGATTCTCCATCAGGGATGATGTGACCCCTCTTCTCAGCTTCCTCTCTCAGTACCTCTACGCTCTGGGCTTCATCGAGGTCGAGATGTGAATATTTCATCATGGCCTCCCTTATGCTCATTATTATCGGTTCCCCTGTGACGCTTTCCCCTGCTTCAGAAAGGGCTGTCTCTTTGAGGAACTCTTTTGTAAGCTCAATGGAGTCCTCTTCATCGTAACCAACTGTATAGTACTCGAGCATTGAAAACTCAGGGTTGTGCACCTCTCCCAGCTGTTCTGCGTTCCTGAAGCACTGACTGATCTGGAAGATTGAGCCGGAGGAGGCTGCAATCATCCTTTTCATGAAGATCTCTGGTGATGGTATGAGATAGAGCATTCTGTTGCCGACGAACTCGTTTCTGAACTCCGTCTCAAAATTCTTTATCGTAGGCTCGGGGATGAGCGAGGCTGAGAGGGTTGGTGTGAACACTTCAAGATAACCACGCTCTGAAAAGAACGTGCGGATGTTCTGATAAAGCTCACTTCTTTTTTTCTCTATGGTGAAATCAAACATGAGCCTAGGATATTTCATTTGGAAATTTACGCCAAGAGCGTTGCTAAAAGAGACCTGATTCCTTAATATTCCTTGATATGGCCAATTATGAGACAGACGAGAAGATATATGCGCTTGCAACTGCCTACTATCCTTCGGCTCTTGCAATAATAAGAACCAGCGGAGAGGGGACGATAGAGGCGCTTTCCTCCATTTTTTCAGCTAAGGAGAAGCTCTTGAAAAGTAAGAGCAACACCTTGCGTCATGGTTATTTATTCGACAGCGAAGGCAGGAAGATAGATGAGGTTGTCCTCTCCGTCTATCATAAAGGGCATGGCTATACCTCTGAGGAGGCCGTCGAGATTACGATGCACGGCTCCCTTCCTCTTATAAATAAGCTCTCCCTCACTCTTGAGGAAATCGGTTTCAGGAAGGCGCTTCCCGGGGAGTTCACATACAGGGCGTTCATGCACGGTCGGCTGGATCTGACGGAGGCCGAGGCCGTCGAAGAGATTGTGAGTGCAAAAAGCGCTCAGGCCGCATCAAATGCATTGGAGCGCCTTGGAGGAAACTTAAGCACACTCGTCTCTGATATCAAGAGCCGCCTTGTCGACATACTCTCATCCCTTGAGGTGCAGCTTGACTATGCAGAGGATGAAATCCTCGAGGAGTGGGTATACCCGGATGATGAGGTGAAATCAATCATAGATGTCCTGGACAGGGTCATCGGCACATACGAGGCCTCAAGAATCTACAGCCAGGGGGCGATGATCGTCCTTGCAGGAAAGACCAATGCGGGTAAAAGCAGCTTCTTCAATGCTCTTTTGAAGGAGAACAGGGCGATCGTATCTTCGAAAGAGGGGACCACGAGGGATTATATCGAGGCGGAGTGCACACTGCGCGGTCTTCCTGTACGCCTTTTCGATACCGCAGGGCTCAGAGCAGCCGAAGAGGAGGTCGAGGCGGAGGGGATTGCGAGGTCCAGAAGCCTCATGAAGGAGGCGGACCTGGTCCTGTACATCACAGACGGCTCCGATGAGAATCTTCCTTCATGCGATGAGAAGACCATGGTCGTTTATTCCAAGCTTGATATGGGAAGAAGAGGTGAGGGGCTTTCATTCTCATCCATCACAGGGGAGGGGATAGGCGAAATCCTTGATGAGGTCGAGCACCGTCTTATAAGGCACAGCGGTTATGACGGCTCTCTCACGATTGAAAGCGAGAGGCAGCGGAAAGACCTTATGGAGTGCCGTGACATCCTTTTAGACAGCTTGTCCCATAAGGATGTGAGTGTAGATTTGATGGCGCTTTCATTCCAGAGTGCGATAAGAAGCCTCAGCTCCCTTGTCGGGGATGTAAGCTCCGAGGAGATACTCGACAATCTCTTTTCTAAATTCTGTCTCGGAAAATAAGGTGAACGCTTATGTATGATTATGATGCGATAGTTATCGGAGGGGGGCATGCCGGAATAGAGGCATCCCTTGCCGTTTCAAGAATGGGCTTCAAAACCCTTATGATAACCCAGAGCCTCGATGCAATCGGGCGGCTTTCATGCAATCCTGCGATAGGGGGGCTTGCAAAGGGCAATCTTGTGCGTGAGGTCGATGCCCTTGGCGGGGAGATGGCACATCTGATTGACAGCACGATGATCCAGTTCAGGATCCTAAACCGCCGCCGCGGTCCTGCTGTGCAGGCATACAGGGCGCAGGCGGACAAGTTCTCATATTCCCGTCTTGCAAAGGAGACGTTGGAAAAAGAGAGCAGCCTTGAGCTCTTCATGGATACCGTTGTGGATATCATTTTGGACGGCACCAGGATAACCGGTGTCGTCACCGAAAGGGGATGGCGCATTTATTCCAAGGTGGTTGTCTTGACCACCGGCACATTCATGTCCGGCAAGATCTTCATCGGTGAGTATGAGCATGAATCGGGACGGCTTGGAGAGGAGGCTGCAAAAGGGCTGGGAGACGCACTCAGGGCAAAGGGGTTCCATGTCGGAAGGATGAAGACAGGCACCCCTGCACGTGTTAAGAAGAGCAGTCTCGATTTCACACGCCTTGAGGTACAGGACGGAGATGAAGAGATGCGTCCTTTCTCTTTCCTGTCTGGTAGCATAGAGCGTCCGAATCTGAAATGCTACATAACCTACACGAATGAGAAGACACATCAGATAATCAGGGACAACATACACCGCTCTCCGCTTTATGGAGGCAGGATTGTAGGAAAGGGTCCAAGATACTGCCCTTCCATCGAAGATAAGGTCGTACGATTCCCTGAGAGAGAGCGTCATCAGATCTTCGTCGAGCCTGAGGGGGAGGGGACGGAGGAGATGTATTTAAACGGTCTCTCATCATCCCTTCCGGAGTCTGTACAGCATGAGTTCATCAGGACTCTCCCCGGGCTTGAGAATGTTGTCATAATGCGCCCTGCCTATGCTGTCGAGTACGATTACCTCGACCCTCTCGACCTCTATCCGAGCCTTGAGAGCAAGATAGTATCCAATCTCTTCATCGCAGGCCAGACGAATGGAACCAGTGGATATGAGGAGGCTGCGGCTCAGGGCATTGTCGCGGGAATCAACGCAGCACTCCGCCTTGAAGGCAAGGATTCTCTGATCCTCAAACGCAGTGATTCATATATCGGAGTTCTTATAGACGACCTTACGACAAAAGGAACCAAGGAGCCGTACAGGATGTTCACAAGCCGTGCCGAATACCGTCTCTTCTTAAGAAATGATAACGCCGATGCACGTCTTACAATGCTCTCTCCTCTTGCAAGTGATGAGAGGAAGGCGGCATTTAAGGAGAAGATGTCCCACATTGAGGAGATCAGGTGCCTGTTAAAGGAGAAGAAGGAGAGGGGGAAGAACGGAATCGAACTGTTGAGGGAGCCCGATGTGACGATTGAAAGCCTTTCCATCCCGGAAATGGATAGGTTTTCTCCCGAGGAGAAGGAGCAGGTGGAGCTCGATTTGAAGTATGAGGGATACCTTAAGAGGCAGGAGAGGGAGATTGCCAGATTTGAAAAGAATGAAAGTGTAGCAATTCCTGATGATTTCGATTATGATGATGTAGATGGATTAAGTCAGGAATCACGTGAGAAGTTCAAGTCTATCCGGCCAAAGAGTGTCGGACAGGCTGGAAGGATATCTGGGGTGCGTGTTTCGGACATTGCAGTATTGCAGGTGGCACTGCGTGGTGTGAGAAGTGGAAAGTAATCTTCTTCAGAAAGGGCTTGAGGCACTCTCTCTTTCTCCAAGTCCCGAGCAATTGGGACAGCTTGAGACGATGGTGGACGAGATAATGTTCTTCAATCCCACATACAGGCTTGTATCGAATACTGACAGAGACGAGATAATCATCCGGCACATCCTTGATTCAGCTTCCGCAGTTCCTTATTTCATCAGTGAAGGAAAAACCGAAATAGTAGATTTAGGGACAGGAGCCGGGTTCCCGGGACTTGTTCTAGCCGTTTTCTTGACCTCTGGAATCACTCTCTGCGAGAGGATGACGAGGCGGGTGAATTTTCTCAAAGGGCTCATTCCGAGAATGGGTCTTGCAAATGTCACTGTAGACTCCCGCAGTGCGGAGGATATCGACAGGAAATTCGATATAGTGACATCGAGGGCGTTCCATCCCCTTGTCGATTGCTATTCCTATATGTCCTTGCTGAAGAAAGATGGTGGCAAGATCGTCTTATATAAGGCAGGAGAGGAGAGCATAAATGATGAGCTGAGGGCATTGAAAGCCAAAGGCTGTTCACCGACTTCTTCAATTTTAGAACTGAAGGTGCCTTTTTTGAATGAAAAAAGAAACCTTCTGATTTTGGATTGAGGTCAGTTATATGAAGAAAGGCGGCATTTTTACAACTCTGTTTTCACTGCTCCTGTTTATATATGGGGCTTTCCTTGTTTTATCAAGCTATGTGCAGCTTCCTGTGTTCTTTAGCACAATCACGGATTCTGCAAAGGCCAATTTCGCGATAAGCGATGGTGAGAAGCCTCTGTTGATTCCAGGGCTCTTCCTGCTCTTCGAGTCGTTCATGATCCTCTTATGCCGCAGGAGAAAACCCTACACCCTCATAATCCTTTTCTATCTTTTTTTCGTATATCTTACTCTGATTGTATTCACCCACTTAAGGATGGGGCTTACTTCTCCATCCTTCATAATGGCTAAGATAGATGCATCAAGGCTCCCTCTTGTGGGGGTGCTGATCTTCCTTGAGGTGATTCTAGCCCTTGTCCTGATGTATGTCACAGGTATTATGAACAAGAGGGCTGAAAGCAGGAAGGCCGGTCCTACACCTGCTGCAGAGGATATGGAACTGCCTCAGACGAGGAGTGAAGGGCGTTACATGAGCCGCAGGAAGATGAAGAGAATCGAAGAGAAGGAGAAGAGAAGGGAAGAAAAAAGAGAGGAGAAAGAGAGGAGGAAAGAGGAGAAGAGGCAGAAAAAACTCGATCAGAAGGCGGAAGCGGAAGCCGAGAAGGCCGAAAAGGAGATGAAGGCCGAAGCTGAAAGGGAAGAGAAGAAGCAGAGGAAGAAGGAAGAAAAGCTTAAGAGAAAGGAAGAGAAGAAGAGGAAAAAGGAGGGACTTGAGCCCTCTGATGATACAGAAGAGGATGAGGAGGATGTCTTCTCGACAGATGAGCTCAACGTCCAGATGAACATGCAGAAGAAGGCGGTAAGCCTTGATGAGCCTCTTTCATTTCCGGAATTCAAGGATATACCACGTCTTAGCACTATAGAGCATTCCGAGGACCTCGATACTGTCTCTCCCGACCCACAGGTCCGGTTCAAGGAATCCATGGGGCTTACAGAGCCTTCATTTGTCGAAAGCCGTTTCACCCCTGATACCATGACAGAAGATGATGAAGAGGACGACTTCACTATGCCTTCCACTCCGAAGTATGATCCCTCACAGGCGGGAAGCCACTTCAGGAAAGGAGGCATCCTTGAGGCTACAATCGAGAGCATGAACGATTATGACAACAAGAGCGTGAAGAGGCCGACAAGTCCCATACTCGGCCTGGATGAGAAGAGTTCAAATGCTCAGGACTTCAAGAAGAGTGAGGAGAACTTCGCCCCTAGCAATCTTTCGAAAGACCATCCGCGCTATAAGCTTTTTGAATCTCTGAGGAGAAGCCCTGGATCACAGGGTGTCAATGTCTCCCATATGCCGAGCATGCCGTTCTCAAGTCCGGAGGAGAAGAGAGCTGATTCATCTGCCGTTTCATATGATTCGACATTCGTAAAGGAAGGAGAGCAGAAGAGGAAGCTCTCTGAGCGCCTTGATGAGATGAAGAGGGAGAGCCTTAGCAGTACGAATCCTTATTCTGCCATTATTCCACCTCCCCATGCCTCTGTCATCAATGGCAGTGGGATGCAGGAAAGTCCCATCGTGGATGGAAGCGTAAAAGAAGAAGTGGTGATGCCTCGTGAGACAGAGCCTGAAAAGGCTTCTGCCGCTCGGCCTTCTCCTATGCGTGCAGAGGATATCGAATCGGTAGACCAGAAGAACAAGGGAAGGTATGACGATGGCTCGGACTATACGGATCCGAGGCAGGAGAACGAGATATATTATTCAGTCGGAATCGGAGGACTGCAGTCCAATGATGCAGGCATGACCGGTATAAGGCAGAGGGCACGTATGCACTACACCCCTCCTACAGCGGATATCCTTGTGGATTATCCTGCAGCGGACAGGGAGATCGATGCCTTCACCGTCGCCCGTGGCCAGCAGATTCTGAATACACTCCATGAGTTCAAGGTCGATGTTTCTCTCGATAACATCGTGAAAGGTCCTACTGTGACGATGTATGAGCTCAAGCTGGCGGATGGTGTTCCAGTCTCAAAAGTAAAGGCGAGGTATGACGACCTGCAGTATGCCCTCGGGGTAAGGAGCATAAGAATCCTTGCGCCGGTTCCAGGAAAGCAAGCCGTCGGTGTCGAGGTCCCTAACACCAAGAGGGCCACCATCGGATTCAAGGACATGCTCTACACCTTCAACGCCGATAAGGAGAATGCAAAGATGGCAGTTCCTATGATCCTCGGTCGCACGATCACGGGAGAGCCGATAAGCATCAACGTGGCAAAAGCCCCGCATCTTCTGATTGCAGGAAGTACGGGAAGCGGTAAGAGTGTCGGAATCAACAGCCTTATCGCAACCATCCTCTATAACAAGAGTCCGAGGGATGTGCGTCTGATAATGGTGGACCCGAAGGTCGTTGAACTTAAGATATACAACGGAATCCCGCATCTTCTGACTCCTGTTATCACGGATGCAAAGAAGGTGCAGAAGGTCCTTGCATGGCTTACTGAGGAGATGGACAGGCGCTATGAGATGATAAGCCGCTTCAATGTAAGGAACATCGAAGCCTTCAACGATAAGCTCAAGAGGGACAGGATCGCCGCTGAGAAGCTTCCGTACATCGTTCTCATAATGGATGAGTATGCCGACCTCATGAGCACGATAGGAAAGGATATCGAGTACTATGTCGGCCGTCTTACAGCCATGGCACGTGCCGTCGGTATCCATCTCGTGCTTGCAACCCAGCGTCCTAGTGCGGAGGTCGTGACAGGAACAATCAAGAACAACATCCCGTCGAGAATCGCATTCGCTGTAGCCTCCGGCGTAAACAGCAAGATCATCCTTGATGAGATGGGCGCGGAATCTCTGCTTGGCAAGGGTGATATGCTCTATAAGACTCCGACGAGCATTGAAACACTCAGGATCCAGGGTGCATTCCTCTCAGACGGGGAGGTGGAGAAGATTGTCGAGCAGGTGAAGCAGAACGGAGAGCCTGACTATCTCGATGATGAGATCTTCGAGGATCACGATGAGAAGGAAGACGATTTCGCCGATGAGGATTTCGCCTATATGGACTCTGAGGAAGAGGAGTACGAGAGGGCGAAACAGATCGTATATGAGAAGAAGAGTGCATCCGCCTCTTATCTGCAGCGCAGGATGAAGATAGGCTACAACAAGGCCGCACGCTATGTGGAGAGGATGGAGGAGGATGGAATCGTAGGTCCTCCTAACGGAAGTAAGCCGAGGGAGATAATAAAGATGGTCTGATGGACAGGAAGAACCTGTAGAAAAAATTTTGAAAAACATGATTGCATCTATTGACTAATTTTTTGAATTTGTATTATATTAATTCAGTTAGTCGACGCAGGGTAGAGCAGTTGGCAGCTCGTCGGGCTCATAACCCGGAGGCCGTAGGTTCGAGTCCTACCCCTGCTAAAAAGATGTTTGGACTTCAGGATCGAGCAATCCGACTGAAGATAGGGTCTCCAGACCATCTAAGATGGGCACTCGCAGCCTCAGAGCAATGGCTCTCTGGCGGGGTGCCTTTATTTTTACTTAATTATTTTTTACTAAATAAAAATTTTGTAAAATTTAAATGTCAAGGAATAATATGTTTCAGCGGGATCTGACAGCTCATCCTCTTTGGAATGCTATTCTCATCTCTCCGTCTGGAAGTGTGATTTTCCCGCAATACTTGAAGCCGTATTTTGATACCAGGGCCTGCATCTTCTTGTTATCCACATGGGTGTCTATCCTGATTATGGGATTGATCTTCTCAGCAGTCTCGACGGCAGTCTTCAATACATGTCTTGATTCCCTCTTTCCCGCGACCCTGTGGATTGTCACATAATCATAATCCCCGGCGGGCCAGGAGCCTTCGTAGATGGTATCATAGGAAGGCTCTTTCCCGATGATTGAGAAAGCGCCTACGACCTTGCCATCGATGATGAGTACATAAAGAGAGCCATTATGTATGTCATCGAGGATCACCTCCAGTGGAGGGTGTCCGGCTTTCCACTGCCTGGTGTTTCCATCCTCAATCATACGCTCTCTGGCCTCATCGTATACCTCTCTGAGGGCTTTTATGTCTTTCTCTTCCGCTTTTCTTATCATGGTCAGTTCTTGAAACTATGTATCGGTGCGGGAATCCTTCCTCCACGCTTTATGAACGAGGAGCAGGAGAAGTTGTTCACCTTCATTATCGGAGCCTCTCCCAGAAGTCCTCCGAACTCGGCTTTCTCTCCCTCCTTCTTCCCATATGCAGGTATCACACGCACTGCCGTGGTCTTCTGGTTTATCATACCGATTGCCATCTCATCCGCGATTATCCCGCTTATTGTCTCCGCACTTGTATCCCCGGGGATTGCAATCATGTCAAGACCTACCGAGCAGACACTGGTCATAGCCTCGAGCTTCTCGATTGTAAGTGAGCCTGCGTTAACAGCATCAATCATGCCATGGTCCTCGCTTACAGGGATGAACGCTCCGCTTAACCCTCCCACGGATGAAGAGGCCATTATACCCCCCTTCTTCACACTGTCATTCAAAAGGGCAAGTGCGGCAGTGGTTCCAGGTGCTCCGACCCTTTCAATTCCCATCGCCTCGATGATCTCCGCTATGCTGTCTCCGATTGCAGGTGTGGGGGCAAGGGACAGGTCTACGATTCCAAATGGGATGCCGAGACGCTTTGAGGCCTCTTCTGCGACAAGCACTCCAAGACGTGTGATCTTGAATGCTGTTTTCTTGATGAGCTCACAGAGTGAGCAGAAATCGAGATCCTCAGCCCCTTTGAGAGCTGTCTTGATGACCCCTGGCCCGCTTACTCCCACGTTTATTACGGCATCGGCCTCCGTCACTCCATGGAACGCTCCTGCCATGAAGGGGTTGTCATCGGGGGCGTTTGTGAATACGACGAGCTTTGCACATCCTATGCTGTCCCTCTCCCTTGTAAGGTATGCAGTCTCCTTTATAATCCTACCCATCAGAGCAACCGCATCCATGTTTATTCCGGTCTTCGTGGACCCAAGGTTCACAGAGGCGCATACGTTGTCTGTGACACTCAGTGCCTCAGGGATGCTCTCGATTAAAAGACGCTCGCTTTCACTCATCCCTTTTGCGGGAAGGGCCGAAAATCCTCCGAGGAAGTTCACTCCTACATCCTTTGCAGCCCTGTCGAGGGTCTTTGCGATTTTCACGTAATCATCTTTTGTCTTTGCGCATGATGATGCGATTATAGAGATCGGAGTGACGGAGATCCTCTTGTTTATGATTGGGATGGCATATTCTTTTTCTATCTCCGCTCCGGCTTTGATGAGGTCCTTTGCCTTTTCCGTTATCCTTTTGTAGATGTTTTCGCATGTTGCATCGACATCATCCGTCTCGCAGCCGATCAGAGAGAGCCCTAGCGTGATCGTCCTCACATCGAGGTTCTCTTTTTCTATCATGCGGTTGGTCTCGATTACTTCATTGATGTTTATCATGCTCAAATCCTCTGCATCTTCTCGAAGATTTCTTCCCTCTGGAGCTTGATCTGGACTCCGATGCTTCTTCCTAGCTCCTCAAGTTCATCAGAGAGTACTGAAAAGCTCTTGGATGCTTCATTTGTATCTGCGATCATCATCATGTTGAAGAATCCGTCGACGATTGTCTGACTGATGTCCTGGATGTTTATGTTGTTCTCTGCAAGATATGTGCAGACCTTCGCGATTATTCCCACCTGGTCCTTGCCTACGACCGTTATTATGCTTTTCTTCATAAATCTTTCCTTTTATATTTTTTTGAATTATATAAAAAATAGAGGTTTTATGATATATGAACATCCTGATTACACTCAATAGAAGTTATCTGAAAGTCGCTCTGGTGATGCTTTTTTCCCTATGGCGGAACAATGCGGATGAGAAAATCGACATCTATGTTCTATCAAAAGACCTCAGAGAGAATGATTTCCTGCCTTTCCTGGGAAGCTCGATGTCGTTCCATGTGATATGCCCGGCTCTCAACCTCTCTGAGGCCCTTACAACGAGGCGATACCCTCAGGAGATGTATTACCGCCTTTTTGCATTCTCATTCCTTCCAGAAAGTGTCGACAGGATCCTCTATCTGGATCCCGATATAATAGTGAACAAGAGCTTGAAAGAACTGTATTCGACAGACCTCGGGACCGCTTATACCGCAGGGTGCACGCATGTGAGGGAAGTCCTGACGAAGATAAACTCAAAAAGGCTCAATACTGATAGTGCGACAGCATACCTCAACACAGGTGTGCTGCTGATGAATATTAGTCTTATAAGAAGGGATTTCACAAAAGAGGAGATAGAGAAGACCATAATCGAGAACAGGTCCAGGCTGCTCCTGCCTGACCAGGATGTCCTGGTGATACTCTTTAAAGACAGGATACTGACTTTAGACAGCATCAAATACAATCTCTCGGATAGAATATACGCCCTCTCTCGAATCGCAGGTATGAAAAACCTTGATCTGGCGTATGTGGAAGAAAATACTGTGATAATACACTTCTGCGGTAGGAACAAGCCCTGGAAGGAGAGCTACCATGGACTGCTTGGAAAATTCTTCGACTACTACAGGGTGAAGGCGGAGAGCTATTTCTCTTCCCTCCGGATTTCCTGATTTCTTTGTTTGACAAGAGAAATATCCTCAAGTAGCATAAAAAAACGATTGTGTCGGTTTTTATGGAGGTCGAAGTGGAGAGTACAGTTTTAAAAGGAAGAAGGAATTTCGTTGTCCTTGGTAATACGACAGATGAGAGCAAATACGCATATAAGATAAAGAAAGCCCTTTCAGACAACGGTTATGCTGTCACTGCGGTTCCTGAGGAGAAGGCCTCTCTTGATGAAGTTGATTTCGATATCGACCTCCTCGATTTCTGCATCAATCCAAAGCGCGGCCTTGATTTGATAAGAAATACGGATAAGAAGATAGCATTTGCCGTCCTGCAGCCGGGAGCCGGTTCTGAAGAGATAGAGAAAGCTCTTGAGGAGAAGAGGATTCCGTTTGTAAACGGATGTGTCCTCAGGGAGCTTGAGAAGGAGGGGAGGTACAGCTTTGAAGATAGTGCTAATAGGTAACGGAGTCTCATCCGAGAGGGTGCTTTCAGAACTTTTCAAAAGAGAGGATGTTGAGGCGACCCTTATAAAAGGAGAGGAATACGGGCCGTATCCAAGGCCCCGTCTTCCTGAATATGTGAAAGGCAGCATCGATTCATCCGTTTTCAAGCAGGATAAGCTCTCCTCATTCATTTCAAAAGGCTTAAGTGTCATGAACAGCATGGCCGAGAGGATAGATGGAAAGAATAAATGTGTTATTCTGGATGACGGGCGGGCTGTCCCGTATGATTCTTTGATCATTGCAACAGGGGCGAGGTCCAACCGCCTTGCACTTCCAAACAGCGGTCTTCCTGTCTACTCTCTAAGAACGCTTGAAGATGCTGAGAAGATAATCTCATCTCTTGAAGGTGTGAGCCATCCCGTCGTAATCGGTGCCGGGCTCCTTGGACTGGAGCTTGCATCCGCCATAAAAGAGAGGACAGGAAAGAGGGTGGCTGTCGTGGAGGGCGCAAGTCAGCTTCTTCCCAAGCAGCTCGATGAGAGAGGTGCAGCATTCTTTGAATCCCTTCTGGAAAAGAAGGGGCTGGATATAGTGAAGGGAAGCTATCCGAAAGAGTACTCTACCTCCGCCGTGGTCCTTGAAGACGGCAGGAGCCTTGATGCGGATATCGTCTTTGAGTCTGTGGGAATAAGAGCCAACAAGGAGATGGCAGAGGCATCGGGGATTGAATGCGAAAGGGCGATAGTCATAGATGAGAAAGCCATGACGAGTTTAGAAGATGTCTATGCCGTAGGTGATGCATCATCTTATAAAGGTTTCTCTCCCGGTCTTGTATATTACGCACTCGAGACTGCACGTGTTGCAGCCCTCAATGCATGCGGTGGCTCGGAAACCCTGAAATTCAATCCGCCTTCTGCTTCCATAGAGGCATCAGGAATCCCTGCCTACAGCCTTGGCGATATCAGGAATGCCGCATCTGTCGAATCGAAAGAGACAGAAGAGAGGTATGAGGCCCTATATGCCGATGAAAATGGAATCCTTGTAGGGGCGGTTGCCGTGGGCTCGAGGGCGAATATGATGAAGGCGCAGAGAGGCATCGGGAAACCTCTGGATATGAGCCTTCTAGATTTTTAACAATAAATAGATTAAAATTTATCGATAGGGCAGATAGTAAGTTTGACTAATTGCTTTTATATGGTTAATATTTCTGAAGTAAGGAGAAAGATATCATGATCGCAATTGAATCAATTGAAGCAAGAGAAATTCTTGATTCCCGCGGTAATCCAACTGTAGAAGTTGACGTTATCCTCGAAGACGGATCAATGGGTAGGGCAGCTGTTCCATCAGGAGCAAGTACAGGAGTACACGAAGCTGTAGAGCTCAGAGATGGAGATAAGTCCCGTTTCGGAGGAAAGGGAACTCTTAAGGCTGTAGATAACGTTAACAACGTAATCGCTCCAGCACTTGAGGGAATGGATGCTCTCGATCAGGTCGCAATCGACAGGGCAATGATCGCACTTGACGGAACACCTAACAAGGCAAAGCTTGGTGCCAACGCTATCCTCGGAGTTTCCATGGCAACTGCAAGAGCCGCTGCTGATTACCTCGGACTTCCACTATATAAGTACCTTGGTGCATATCATGCATGCGTACTCCCTGTACCAATGGCAAACATCCTCAACGGTGGTGCACACTCAGACAACAAGGTGGACTTCCAGGAATTCATGGTTATGCCGATCGGCGCATCCAGCATCAGGGAAGCAGTAAGAATGACAGCTGAGGTATTCCACGAGCTTAAGAAGGTTCTTAAGGGAAGAGGATACAACACAGCAGTAGGGGACGAGGGAGGATTTGCTCCAGACCTCCAGTCCAACGAAGAGGCTCTCGAGGTCATCATCGAGGCTATCGTAGGTGCTGGATACACAGCAGGAAGGGACGGAGACTTCATGATTGCTCTCGACCCTGCATCCAGTGAGCTCTACGATGAGAAGACAGGTCTCTACACACTCCGCTGGTCGACAGGTGAGCAGCTCACATCAGCACAGATGGTTGAACTCTGGTCAAGCTGGGTAGACAAGTACCCGATCATCTCAATCGAAGATGGTATGGCTGAGGACGACTGGGAAGGCTGGAAGCTTCTTACAGAGAAGATCGGAGACAGGGTGCAGCTCGTTGGAGACGACCTCTTCGTAACCAACACAGAGCGCCTCAAGATGGGTCTTGAGAGAAAGGTTGCAAACTCAATCCTCATCAAGGTCAATCAGATCGGAACTCTCACAGAGACATTCGAGGCTATCGACCTTGCAAAGAGAAACGGTTACACAGCAATCGTATCCCACCGCTCAGGCGAGACAGAGGACAGCTTCATCGCAGACCTCGTAGTAGGACTCGAGACTGGACAGATCAAGACAGGTAGTATGTCAAGAAGCGACAGGCTTGCAAAGTACAACCAGCTTATGCGCATCGAGGACTACCTTGGCGATACTGCAAAGTATGCAGGAAGAGACGCTTTCAAGGTTCTCTAAGCCTAAAATAGACCACTACAGGCCATCCGATTTTGACAGGATGGCCTTTTTTCGTCAAAAAAATTAAAAAATTTTTCAGTATTCCATTTGAATACAAATTCACCTTTGGTTAAAAGTATTTTAATAATACCGAACCAAAATATAGCTCAGTGTATTATAAAATAACCTGAGGTTATATTATTCTTTCTTCATTTAAAAACCAATTAATAGCAAAATACAAATTGAATTGTGAAGGAAAGATGAATTTAACTTGACGGCTGTTTGTAGCGATGTTTATAATATCGATTGTATAACGGAAAAAAGGGGAAATACGTGCCCTGAGGTGCGCACCCCGTATTATTTGGAGGAAGTATGAAAAAGATACTTACAATTCTTACAGTTGCACTTCTCGCATGTTCAACTGTATTCGCAGCAGTAAACTTCTCAGGTGCATTCGTAGCTGGCTACAATTTCAACTACAACAATGCTGGCAGCGAAGACTGGGGATTCCATGTAATGGGTCAGGATGGTGATGACTCCAATACAACAAAACTCAACCTCGGATTTGCAGATGACAATGGTGTATGGTCAATCGGTCTCGAGGGTCAGTTTGTTGCAG
>DVIF01000023.1 GCA_018711525.1 Candidatus Ornithospirochaeta stercorigallinarum | reverse complement strand
GTCTATGAAGTCCTGGTCATGGGATACGAGCACAAGACCTCCATGAAATGATTTTATGAAACCTTCGAGGTATGTAAGTGCATCTATGTCCAGGTAGTTCGTCGGTTCATCAAGAAGGAGGAAATCGCTTTCCTCCAGGAGAACCTTTGCAAGTGCGACCCTCATCTGATAGCCGCCGGAGAAGTCCTCTACTGGACGACTCATATCCTTCATTTCAAATCCCAGACCTAGAAGGACCTGCTCTATCTTCCTCTTCCTTGAGTAATATCCCCCTTCTTCCAGCTCCTCATGAAGGGTTGCTATGCCTTCGGCCGTCTTCATGCTGGCATCGGCTTTTTCAAGTCTTTCCAGTTCCTTCACCTTTGGAAGGAATCTGTCGTAGCCGTGTTCAGCCGCATCATACACACTTGAGCCTTCCGGGACAATATCGCTTTGAGGCAGGTATGAGACCCTTGCACCTTTTGTCAGTGATATGTTCATGCTCTCTGCTTCTATGTTGTGGCTGATTGCTTTAAGCAACGTGGATTTGCCCGATCCGTTCGCACCCATGAGGGCGATTCGTGATTTTTCGGAAAGGGAGAATGAGACATCTGAGAGTATGACACGATCTCCAAATGAAAGGGAGAGGGAGCTCACTTGCAAATTTACCATAAAATACACACCTTGAATGATATCCAGCCTATGATAACGGGGAGTTGGATTGATTGCAATATTGCCATTAATATGCTCAACAAGTCAAATGGAGTTTTCATCAATCTAAGCACATGGTACAATGAAACAAAGTTTGACGTTGCCTGTAATCCTTGATGAAAGTCTGTTAATCGTGTATGGTCCGATTTATAGACTCCTCATTATGATTGGGATGCGTTTTAGGAGATGAGATGATTTGTCTGACCCTTTCTGATAGTACTCTTGAGAGCGCAGCTAAGAGAGTGAAAGAAAACCGAGATTATATAGATATCTGTGAGCTCAGGCTCGATTATCTGGATGAGAGCGAGCAGAGGAAGGCTGCATGCTTTCCAGCAATGGTCGATATTCCTGTGATTCTTACATTCAGAAGGCCTCAGGATGGAGGAAAGTGCGGTTTTTCCGAGAAGATCCGCCGTGCGATGATGGTCAGCGCCCTTGAAGGGGATTTCAAGTATGTCGATATCGAAGAGGATGTCAAAAGAAGCGAGGTGGAAGACAAGGCAAGGGAAAAAGGTGTGAGGATAATCAGGAGCCTTCATGATTTCGAAAAGGTTCCTGAGGACATATTCTCAAAGCTCTACCATCTTTCAGAGAAAGGGGATATCGCAAAGATCGCCGTAACCCCAAGGTCGTTTCAGGATGTCTTCACTCTCTTCAGGGTCGAAGAGGAGCTCAAGGGTGTGGATAAGATTGTAATCGGCATGGGGGACTATGGGGTATGCACACGCATCCTGTATAAAAAACTCGGCTCGATGCTGACTTTCGCCAGCTCTGATGAAGTAGCTCCAGGGCAGATAAGTGCAGAGCAGCTTAAGCTCGAGTACAGAGCGGACCAGGTGAATGAGCGTACTGCAATCTATGGGATAATCGGAAATCCCGTATTGCACAGTGCATCCCCGATGCTGCATAACAGGGGATTCAAGGGAATAAATTTCAATGCAATCTATGTCCCGTTCCTTGTCGATAACGTCAGAAGTTTCTTCATGTTCGCTGAATATGTGAAGATGAGAGGCTTTTCCGTCACCGTACCTTTCAAGGTCGATGTCCTCTCTTACCTAGGCAATGTCACCAGGGAGGTCAAGCAGATAGGATCATGCAATACGGTGGTCAGGGTCCCAGGGATGTGGAAGGGAATCAACACTGATTACTACGGTTTCATAAAGCCGATTGTGAATGACATTGAAAACGGCAGGATAAAAAATGCTCTTGTGATAGGAGCCGGGGGTGCGAGCCATGCAATCGTCTGGGCTCTGAGGAACTACGGAGTCAAGGTCACAATCCTCAACAGGACCCTTTCCAGGGCGGAGACCATCGCACGTATCAACCTCTGCGACTATGACAGCATAGAGAATGCCGGCAAATATTCGGGAGCAGTCGATCTGATTGTGCAGACGACTAGCGTAGGACTCTATCCCGATGTCGATCAGAACCCCATAGAAGGTTTCAAGTTCACAGGAAGTGAAATCGTCTATGATATCATATACAAACCGAAGATGACTAAGCTGTTGCAGGAGGCGGAGAAGGCAGGATGCCAGCTTCATTTTGGCTCTCAGATGCTTTTAGAGCAGGGAAAGCTTCAGTTTGAGGCATTTACAGGCTACCATTATCCGCATTGGGTCGACAGCGGATTATAGAAGGGAGGAGGGCAGCAGCGCCACTCTGTAAAGCCTCGATATCGAGAGCATCTTATGTCCCAGGACCATATGGTCCCCTTCCTCGAAGCTTTCTACCATCTCGACATTCCCCGCCGCTATCTTCCCGCTATGGTTCTCTACAACAAGCACTAGGCTTTTATCCTTATAGGCTCTTTCTATTAGCCTGTGCTTCTCCATATAGTTGAATGCATCCGCCGTCTCTATATGAAGTGGCCTCTCAAGCTGCGTACTGTCGAATATGACGCCGCTAAGGACCAGCATCTCCCTGATTTTCCTCAGCATCGGCTCCTTCTCTCTTATTTCGGATAGCAGACGTCTGCGGATCTTTTCATCATAGGGAATCCTCCTTTCCGCATTGATCTCCTTGAATGTCTGGAGTTCGATGAAGGGGCTTTCGCTCTCATACCGGGAATAGTTGAACTCGGGACCTTTTGTCTCACTCATCATTTCGAATGATGCATCTTTAAGAATCTCCCTCCATTCATCTTCTGCTAGGCTGTCCATGATGAAAATCCCATCTGAGAGCTCTTCAAGTATGTAGTTCCTCATCTGTGGAATGTTCTTTATTATGTTCGCACATTTCTCATCTGTTTTCAAAACGAGGGCCCTCTCCAGGGAGATCCTGGTATATTCCTCATACCATATGGAGATACGGGAAGAGAGCATCTTGGAGAGCTTGTAATCGGAGACTGATTCAAGGATTCTGATTACCTCTTCATCTGTGTATGATAGGCTGAATGCGTTCAGAATGCTTTCCTTGGATATCTGATAGATCTTCATCCTGTCTATTCTTACCGGCTCTGCTATAAGAGCTATAAGTGGGGATGCAGAGCCTAGGAATGATACCGAGTAGTCCGACGATATGAGTACAGGTCCTTCTGTTTTTTCATCGACGGGGGAGGATATTATTCCATCCCTTTCAACTAGGAGAAGAAAAGTGAACAGTTCTTCGGCCTTGAAATATGAGAAGCCTGAAATCAGGGCGGCACGGAGGATGAAAACATCGATTTCATCCCTCTCTGCACCTTTGATTTTCTTTATCAGATGAATGAAATGGAAACTTTTCTTCCTGTCCCATTCATCAAGCTTTGGAAACATCAGATATGATGATAGCCTGACCTCATCAAGACTGATGAGCTCGAATGCCTTTTTCCTGTCCAGCTTGATTCTTCTCTTCTGCTTTTTCAGTATCTCAAGCTCGAAAAGGCTTTCAATTATCTTCCCCGTCAGGTAGGAAATAGCTTCCCCTTCAAGGCTTGGAAAGACATTCCTGTACTGTTCCGATGAGATGAAGGCATTCAATCGTCTCTCATTGACGTAGCTCTCTTTCGTCTCTATCAGACTCACAACAGCCTTTGCAATATCAGAGAGTCCTATTGCCCATTCAATCGGGATGTTTTTCCCCAGCAGAGGGTAGGCCGATGTGATGAGGGCGTTATCGATGTTGAAGACGCCTCTTTCCCTAAGGTTCTCTATCTTCCTGTCGTTATAGGAGGGGAACATCGATTTTATGAGGTTCTTATCCTCGGAGGATGCGAGAAAACATGCGGATGCCACCATGCCTTCCACCTCTGTGGTGTTTATTGCAATCTCCTGCTCCCTCTTTGCGTAGAATTCTTCGAGCTTGCCATCTCCCTTGTCAAGATAGAGTATGCTCAGCATGCCAATGCTCTCTTGTTTAGACATCGACTCTCTCCAGCGTGTAGCTATATCCCTGCTCCGATAGGAACTTCTGCCTGTTCATTGCAAATTCCTCTTCTTCGGAATACTCGGTTATGATCGTGTAGAAGTGACTCGGTCTCTCCTTCGGCCTGAGGATCCTTCCAAGCCTCTGGGCCTCCTCCTGTCTGGATCCGAATGTCCCCGATATCTGTATCGCCACCGAACAGTCCGGCAGGTCGATTGCGAAATTGGCGACTTTTGAGACTATGAGGACCCTTATCTCCTTGTTCCTGAACTTCTGATATATCTCATCTCGGACCTTGTTGCTGGTCTTTCCTGTGACAATCGGCCATGAAAACCTCTTTCCAACCTCTTCCAGCTGCTCGATGTATTGTCCGATGATGATTATCGAATCCTCGCTGTGTTTCTGCACGAGACCTTCTACGATATCCAGTTTCCTTCTGTTTACGCTTGCAATCCTGTATTTCTCCCTCTTCGATGCGAGGGCGTATCCTACCTCGTCCTCTTCCATCAGAGGAACTCTTATCTCATGGCAATAGGCCTCTGCGATGTAGCCCCTCTGAGCGAGCTCCGACCATGGACTGTCATATCTTTTGGGACCTACAAGGGAGAACACCTCATCCTCCCTTCCGTCCTCCCTAATCAGTGTCGCGGTCAGTCCAAGGCGGTATATGCTCTGCAGCTCTGCTGTAATCCTGAACACAGGAGCGGGAAGCATATGCACCTCATCGTATATGATGAATCCCCATCTGCCATCCCTGAGGAGTGAGAAGTGGGCGTATTCCTCCGTGCCGGGCTTACGGTATGTCAGAATCTGATAGGTGGAGACAGTAATCGGCTTCATCTCCTTCACATCTCCAGAGTATTCTCCGATCATATCATCTGCAATATTTGTCTTCGTCCTTATCTCCCTTATCCACTGATGTACGCTCTGTACATTCGGACAGAGGATCAGAGTCCTTGTCTTGAGCCTTGCCATGGCGAGAATACCGACTATCGTCTTTCCCGATCCGCAGGGAAGGACTATGGTGCTGAATCCCGTTCCTCTCTCACCATTTCCGAGAAAACTGTTTACAGCACTTTCCTGGTAGTCCCTTGCCGAGAACGTCCCGCTAAGGTCCATCTCGACACTTTCCCCTCTGCTCAGTGGAATCCTGTCATCGACGGGAAAGCCCATCTTTATCAGCTCCACTTTGATCCTTCCTCTGTTCAGGCGGTCAAGCGAGAATGTGCCTTCTCCCTCCGGCTTCAGGTATTTCTTTGCAAGATTAGATGATGCTATCTGCATGAAGAAAAGCTTTCTCTTTACTTTCAGAAGAAGTCTTTCGGTATTCTCCTCATCTTCTGTGAGTATGAAATCGCCATATCGGCCTGCGGTGTCCTCAATGAAGAACAACACCCTCTGGTCTATGTCATAACGAGACCATTTCCTAAGTCTTGTTATGATCTCCTCTGCACTCAGTCCTGCACTTATCGCGTTCCAAAGTGAGAGAGGGGAGAGTGTGTAGGTATGCATATGCTCAGGACTTTTCACAAGTTCTGCAAAAGGAATAATGTCGAGTCTTGCATTCTCCGCATCATTGCTTGAGAGGTCAAGAAGGATCGTCCTGTCGCTTTGAACAAGCAGTGGTTTTTCCTTATCCACCATACTTCATGTCCTCCAGAAGAAGATCAAGGATCGTCATTGCACTCATCGCCTCGACAACTGGAATTGCCCTTACGAGTACTGTGGGGTCGTGCCTACCGTTGATTTCCAATTCATGGACAATGCCGTCGGTACCTAGTGTATGCTGCACCCTCGCAATGGAAGGAGTAGGCTTGAACGAGGCTCTGAAGATTATCTCCTCCCCGGTTGTAATCCCCCCGAGGATACCTCCTGCATTATTGGTTATGAACCCTTTTTCATCCATCTGGTCATTGTTCTCGCTGCCATAGAGCTCTGATGACTTGAATCCAAGTCCGAATTCAATGCCCTTTACCGCACCTATGCTCATTATCGCATGTGAAAGGAGTGCCTCGGTCTTATCGAATACAGGCTCTCCAAGTCCTGCGGGGACTCCTGTTATGTGGCATTCGACAACCCCTCCGAGGCTGTCCTTGTTCCTTTTCGCCTCATCTATGAGTGAAAGGATCTCTTCATCCTTCTCATTTGATATTGTATATAACGGCCCTTTGAAAGGTGGCCTGAATTCCCCTTCGACCCTGATGCCCTTCACACTTCTTATTCCTGCAGAGACCTCTATCCCCTTTGTTCTCAGGACAAGTTTGGCCAAAGCCCCAGCAGCGACCCTTGCTGATGTCTCCCTCCCTGAAGACCTTCCTCCACCTCTATAGTCCCTTATTCCATATTTCATGAAATATGTGTAATCCGCATGGCCGGGGCGGAATATGTCCTTTATCTGGGAGTAGTCATGGCTTTTCTGGTCGTTGTTGAAAAGCATAAGAGCAATCGGTGTTCCTTCCGTCTTTCCTTCAAATACTCCGGATAGTACTTCAATCCTGTCTTTCTCATCCCTTTGGGTCCCGATGCTGGTTCCTCCCGGGCGGCGCCTGTCCATCTCGCTTTGTATGAAAGCAAGGTCGAAATCGATTCCTGCAGGACAGCCGTCGATTACAACTCCCAGGGCTTTCCCATGGGACTCTCCGAATGTTGTTATCCTGAAGTTCTTTCCAAAAGTGTTTCCGCTCATCTGACCAGATCCCCCAAATCCTGTATAAGGCACTCAAGCGTCTCTATCCTGTCCCTGTAGGGCCCCATGTCGACAATCTTGTCTGAAATCCTTGAATAGATCTCATCCCTTCTCTTATATACCCTATGGAACGACCCTGGAAGATCATCCTCGTCAAGAAAAGCGGGAATGCCGTGTTTGAGTATGACAGGAAGCATCTCCTCCTCCTTTCTTTTCAGATAGATGAGCTTGCCGTTCTTCTTCAGCAGGTCTATAAGTTCATCGTTGTCTGAAGCCCCTCCGCCAAGGCTCATGATAACGGGTCCTTTTGTGTTCTCCAGGTATAAGGAGACTGCTTCGAATTCTTTTCTCTTGAAGCCAGCACTCCCTTCTTTCTTATAGTAATCCCTTATGCTTAAAGGCTTTATCTCTTCTTTTACTAGGTCATCTGAATCCACTGATTTGAGATTTAATCTCTCTGCCAGAAGGCGTGCGAATGTCGTCTTCCCTGAATGTTTTATCCCTAAGATGAATAAGTTCTCCATTAAAATTTCCTTAAAGTGTCATTTTAGCAGAATGGAGGGATTCCTTCTAGTCGGAGAATAGGTCTGACCAATCATCAGAGCCATTATTTTGATAGATGCGCGGTTTTTCCGCCTTGTTCTCCTTGTTCTGCTCGTTGAGGATGTATTCCTTCCTTCTCTTCCTTCTCTCCATCTTCTCTATGAACTCCGCCTCTTTCCTGTTTTTTCTGTTCTCGTTGCGGAAACGGTTTACCTTGATTTTGAACCTCAGTGCATAATGGAATGTGATTATCATCATGTACCAGAGGAATGCGATGAGGACAGGAGCAATGTTCCTCATCATCCTGTAGTCCGGCATTATCGAAGTCTCGGCTGCAAGGAGAAGGGTATCAAGATTTTCCAGAGTAAGTATTATGGAGATGAAGCAAGGTATTATCCAGTACAGCCCTTCACGTGAAAGGATGAACCTTAGGCAGGTCAGGGTCGCCATGAATGTGAGTATCAAGCAAAACAACGGGATGATATATGCTGTCAAATCTTTTTGCTCCTTGCTCTTTATGTTATCATAATACCATGGAAGGTTTAAAGATTGAAAAATCCCTCTCTGATAAGCTTAAGGCACGCATCAGGGAGCGTCAGGAAGATATCAGAGGTGCCTACTACCGTGACACGACTGCAATAATCCATTCATCTGCATTCAGAAGACTGAAGCATAAGACCCAGGTCTTCTTTTCTCCCAGCAACGACCATATATGTACGAGGATGGAGCATGTTCTTCATGTCGCTTCGATAGCTTCCACAATCTGCAGACCACTAGGCCTCGATACAGAGCTCGCATGGGCAATAGGCATGGGGCATGACCTAGGACACACCCCGTTCGGACATGTCGGGGAGAGAATCATCTCGAAGCTTTCACTTGAAAGAGGGCTTGGTGCATTCGAGCACGAAGTCAACAGCCTCAGAGTCGTTGAGTTCCTTTCCAACAACGGCAGAGGCCTCAATCTCACATATGCTGTAAGGGACGGGATAGTCTCCCACAATGGGGAGGACCTGAGAAAGAGGATTGTTCCGACATATGAAATCAAGGATCTTGATGCAATCAAGTCGAGAAAGGGGCTGATTCCTGCGACATATGAAGGTGCCGTAGTCCGGTTTTCAGACTCCATTGCATACCTTGGCCGTGATTACGAGGATGCAAAGCGCCTTGGAATCCTTAAAGGTCTTGAGCTGCCTAAAATTGTCAGGGAGAGGCTCGGGGAGAGCAACAGCAGCATAATCAACACTCTTGTGAACGACCTGATTGAAGGGGCTGATGCTGAGAGGGGAATCGGTTTCTCAGATGACATCTTTGAAGCTGTAAGTGCTTTCAGTGAATTCAACTACAAATACATATACCGTTCTGAGATCCTCAATGGCTATACACGATATTTTACAAGGCTGATAAACCTGATTGTGAACTACCTGGAGGAAATCTACTCATCATACGCCCTAGATGAGAAAGGATATCTTTCGGAGAAGAACATGCTTGCTGCAGGATTCTACAATCATATCAGGGAGATGCAGATGCTTTATATCGAAAAAGAAGGAAGTGACAAGAGGATGATCATCGACTATGTCGCGGGAATGACAGACAACTTCTGCCTTGACTGTGCGAATGAAATCCTCAAGCCGGAGCACCTCAATGATGAGATAGAGATGAGTCAGACAGGCAAATGGTTCGATGCTCCGTACTGATGGCATCTCATCATTCATACTCCTTGCAACTCAAATCGTTGGTGTAAATCCTGAGTTTTGCCATGAAATCATTTTGATATTGAAATCACAACGATATATATGGAAACTTATAATTAAAATAAATATATCAAGTAAATATATTAAGAATGATAGCTTAAACATTTCAATCATATTGAATAATCTATTGTTATTAATTAGAAGTATTTACAATAAAATATTAAATAAATTTATTTTACTGAAAATTATATGTAAAACTATATATAAATAATAGTAAAAATATATTAAAATTATATAAAAATTAGAAAGAATTAATGTGATTACTTATGCAAAACATATAAATAAAGTTTTGCCAATAATCATTGAAAATAGATTATAATCTATATGAGAACAGGCCGTTTACGCCAAAAGGAGGCTTATATGGATTTGAAGACGGTAAAGTCCCTTATCGATGCGTCGGCATGCCGTACGGATGCTGATTTGAAGATCAGGAATGTGAAGATCGTAGATGTCTACAACAAGGAGCTTTTTCCTTCGGATGTATATGTAAAGGATGGTTATATCATCGGTTTCGGAGGGGATAGGAAGGCCCAGGAGGAGTTCGATGGAAAGGGCAGGTTCCTGATTCCTTCCTTTATCGACTCCCACTGTCATATCGAATCATCCCATCTATCTCCTGCGGAGTTCTCGGATGCCGTTGTCCCTTGCGGGACTGGAACTGTCATCGCAGACCCCCACGAGATATGCAATGTCACAGGTCTGGATGGGATGCAATACATGCTTGATGCATCAAAGGACATCCCCCTGTCCGTTTTCCTCATGTTCCCTTCCTGTGTTCCCGCAACACCGTTCGAACACTCTGGTGCCGTATTGAGTGCGGAAGATGTAAGAGCGTACATCGACAATCCAAGGGTCCTCGGACTTGGTGAGATGATGAACTATCCTGGTGTCAATGGTGCAGACGAAGGTGTTATTGCAAAACTTGGAGAGGCTTACAGGCTCGATAAGATAATAGATGGACATGCTCCATCTATTGCGGGAGCTGCACTTGACAGCTATGTGTCGGCAGGCATAGAGACCGACCATGAATGCGAAACTCCTGAAGAGGCTTACGACAAGATAAGAAAGGGGATGTATGTGATGCTTCGCCAGGGGACTGCATGCCAGAATGTACTTCAGATCCTTCCTGCGGTGAACGAGAGGAACTTCTCCCGCTTCCTGTTCTGTACCGATGACCGTCAGCCGCAGTCGATCACAAGGGAGGGGCATGTCAGTCATGCAGTCAATCTAGCGATAAGAGGCGGTCTTGATCCTTTCATCGCGATTTCCATGGCGACTCTCAATGCTGCGACATGCTACCGCCTCAGGGACAGGGGTGCGATCGCCCCGGGAAAGAGAGCCGATTTCTTCCTCTCTTCATCCCTCGAAGAAGGTATTGTCCCGGAAGAGGTCTTCCTCAAAGGAAAGCTTGTTGCAAAGAATGGAAAAACCATAGCGAAGGCAAGGCACATCGAGCCGGTGAATGTATCTGGAAAGATGGATGTGAAAAATTTTTCAATAGATTCATTCTCATTAAAGCTCAAATCAAATCATGCCCGTGTAATAGATATCATTCCAGGCGGGGTCGTGACGGGAGCGGGAGAGGCTTATGTCAAGACGGATGATGACGGGAACTGGATTCACGACCCAGGGAAGGACATCCTGAAGATAGCTGTGATAGAACGTCATCATGGCACCGGGCTTCATGCCACGGCCCTGATAAGGGGATATGGATTGAAGCATGGTGCGGTTGCAACTTCTATCGCACATGATTCACATAACATAATTGTAGTCGGAGACAATGACGAGGATATGCTTCACTCTGTCGAGAAGTTGATTGAAACAGGCGGCGGCATAACAATGTTCAAGGATGGAAGGGAGCTTGGGACGCACCGCCTTGAGATTGCAGGGCTGATGACCGACGACAGTCTTGGGAACGTGACGGAATGTCTTGATAAGATGCATGAGATATGTGAGAGAGAGCTCTGCGTGAACAAGGACATCGATCCGTTCATGACGCTGTGCTTCATGGCACTTCCTGTAATTCCTTCCTACAAGCTTACCGATTCTGGACTATTCGATGTCGTATCCTTCAGTTTCGTAGATAATTGCTTATGATCCTTGAGCATGGGGATGTTCAGTCCATCCCCAGCTTCCTCTTCCATCGTCCGGAGAAGTAGATGCTTCCAGATATCATGAAGTTTGCAATCCATCCAAGGGGAACCGCCATGTAGCAGATTGAGAAACCTATGACAGGTGCGAGGAGGTAGGATAGGGCGACCCTGATTGAAAGATTCACGATGTTTGCAATGGTGAACGGGACGACATTCCCGGATGCCTTCAATATTCCATCTGTAATCATCTTCAATCCTATGAATACGAACACTGGAGTTATGTATACAAAGAACTGGTTGGCAGTCTCATATGCCTCGATTGAGTTCTCTTCGATGAAAATAGATATCAACAAGGGCTTGAATAGGTTGAAGGTTATGAAGATCAGCAGTGAGAAGATCACCGTGAGTACGACCATCGCATTATAACCGGATTTTATGCGCTCTGTTTTCTTTGCTCCGATGTTCTGGGCGGCATAGGATGAGGCGGCATTTCCGAGGCTGGTGAAAGGTACGGTTGCAATGCTCTCAAGGCGCATCGCCGCACTGTATCCTGCAAGGATGGCGGAGCCGAAACTGTTTATGACCCCCTGCACGAGCATCATGCCGATGGAGACGGTTGACTGCTGAAGGATTGAGGGTAGTGCGATGGCACTCATCTTCTTGAGCTCGGAGAATGAGAAGGGTCCGAAAGCAGATGAATCGAGTTTTTTCAGGAGCCTTACGAGCAATATGAATGAAAGCAGTGCCGAAAGCGCCTGGCTGACAAGGGTCGCCCATGCTGCACCTACAAGACCCATGTCAAAGACTATTACGGCGACAAGGTCGAGTATTATGTTCAGAATCGATGAGAATATCAGGAAGAACAGGGGGTATCTGCTTCTGCCCAGTGCGTTATAGCACGATGAGAGTGCGTTATAGCAGAAAAGGAATGGGAGCCCCATGAAATAGATGTCCAGATAGGCTTTCGCATCACTGAGGATGTCATATGGTGTGTTCAGAAGAACGAGGATGTCTTCGGAGAATATCAGGCCGATGAGTGCCAGCATGATGCTCAATGCGAGAAATGAGATCAGGCTTATCTTCGTACTGTTCTTGGTCATGTGGTAGTCATGGGCCCCATAGTAGCGCGAAATGATGACTCCTGAGCCCGTACCTGCACCGATTGCAATGGATATGAATACATTTGTAAGGGCATAGGAGGCTCCTATTGCGGCAAGGGCCTTCTCCGAGACGAAGCGTGCGACTATGGCCGAATCGGCAAGGGTGTAGAACTGCTGGAAGAAAGCTGCCAGCATAAGAGGGATTGCAAAAACAGTGATGGCTTTTATCGGCCTCTCTTTGATCAGATACTCATTGTCCATGAGTGCTCATGATAGACCAAAAGAAACATTAGGTGAAGCGATTCTCAGCTCTCGCTGGAACTCTCCTTTGCGATTTTCTCTATCTCGCTTATGAACTGACCGACATCGTCGAAAGCCCTGTATACTGCTGCGAACCGGACATATGCGACAGGGTTGAGCTTATAGAGCTCCTTGAGTGTCTCCTCTCCGATCATTGCACTTGTGACTGTCCTTTTGGCCCCTGCAAGTTCGGTGATCCTGTTCTCGATGTTGATAAGTGTCCTTTGAAGGGCATCCGGGTCTATGTTTATCTTGTCGGTGCACACCCTGATTCCATGCTCCACCTTGTTGATATCGAAACTCTGATGCTTTCCGTTCTTCTTTATGACGATGATCGGTTTGAGTTCGACCCTCTCGTAACTGGTGAAACGGCAGCCGCAGGAGGTGCATTCCCTTCTACGCCTGATGCTCATGCCGTCCTTCCCTGGACGGGATTCTATTACCTTGTCTAAGAGACAACCACAGCGAGGACATTTCATAGTCATAGATTTTACCTTATTTATGCCTTTTTGCAATATTGACTATCGAATGTGAAAATAGGTATCATCAGGCAAAACATTCTGTGGAGGCCGCCGGCTGATTGATGATTTTCACCCGGTGTCTGTCATCCTGGATTTCCCTTTACATTTGATATCATGGAGTTCGTTATGGAAGAGAAGAAAGCTTTCAGCTTCGGTTCTTTTATCGTAGCTGTGCTTAACGGGATGGCCCAGGGCCTTTTTTCATCACTTATAATAGGACTTATCATCCTGCAGATCGGAACGTATCTGGGCATTGACATGCTTGTCAGCTTCGGTCAGATAGCCCAATACATGACAGGGCCTGCAATCGGAGTTGGTGTTGCGATGAGCATAAAGGCACCATCTCTTGCACTCTTTTCTTCTGCCGCCTCTGGCGCGATCGGTGCCGGCACGATAAGTTTTGCATCCGGTGCTGCATCCCTGACACTTGGGGAGCCTCTTGGGGCATGCATAGCCGCTCTGTTCGGAGCATTGGCTGGGAAGCTCATATCAGGAAGGACGAAGGTGGATATCATACTCGTTCCGATAGCCACGATACTCATAGGCGGGGTTGTCGGAGTTTTCATCTCTCCTGCGGTAAGTGCCATGATGAACGCCCTCGGATCCTTCATCAACAGCCTTACGACCCTATATCCTCTCTTCATGGGAATCATGGTCTCTGTTGTCGTAGGCATGGTGCTTACCCTTCCGATATCCAGTGCGGCGATCTGCATATCACTAGGACTGAGCGGCCTTGCAGCAGGAGCCGCATGTGCAGGATGTGCGGCTCAGATGGTCGGCTTTGCGGTCTCTTCATACAGGGAGAACAGGATAGGTGGACTCATCGCACAAGGACTTGGTACGAGCATGCTCCAGATTCCGAACATATGGAGGAACTGGAGGATATGGATTCCCCCGACGCTTGCAAGTGCCATCACAGGTCCGATCAGTACATGCCTTTTCAAGCTTGAGAACAATGCAAGTGGAGCTGGAATGGGTACAAGCGGACTTGTTGGTCAGTTCAATGCCGTCGCGGTCATGGGTGCAGGGTGCATACCTCAGGTCATACTCCTTCATTTCATCCTGCCTGCCGTTCTTTCCCTTGTCTTTTCCGAACTGATGAGGAAGAAAGGGTGGATCAAAGACGGGGATATGAAGCTTCTCTCCTAGTCCTTTCTATTCTCTCCAGCTCACGGGTGAGAATCATCTTCGCATTTTCTTCATTATTGGATGCAGTATCGAATATGAGTTTCATCTCGTCTTCCTTCACATCTGCATCGATGGATTCAAATAATGCAGGAGGCACTATCTTCGCTTTTTTCAGTTCCTCAGGTCCTCTTTTCATGGCATAGCCTGTAAGCTGTGCCATGACGAATCTCAGTTTTCGTTTCGACTCCTTTTTCTTCTCCACGTTCCTGTAGCATGCTGCTATGGAGATGAAAAGCCTCTCATAGCGTCTATCTTTCCCTGTCAGGTCGCACCTTACATCTTCAAACAGGTCAAGATAGTACCTCCTCAGGTGTGCTTTCTCCAGTCTGGAGAGACTCTCCTTCAGTTTAATCACCTGAGGCATGACCTTGATAACTTTGACCCTCATGCATCTTTCCCTGCGCTTTGTCATGGCGAGAGTCTTCACCATCTTCCGTCTTTTTTCAGCCTTGATGTCAACCTCTCTCTTCCTCCCGTCCTTCCTTTTGTCATTGTAGATCCTTATGAATTCGGAATTAATCATCCTGCATCCTGCACTGCTTCTCCTGTTCTCAGAGACGAGAGAGAGCTTGAGGTCCTCAATGGAGAGGAGAAGAGATTCTTCAATCCTATTGTAGGCCTGCTCGATCTGCTTCCTTCCTCCCAACGAATGGAAGGCTGAAGAGTATTCATATAAAAGCGCCCTGACATAACGGTGTTCCTGATATAACGATGCTATATGGCTGTGAAGGCACAGGAGCAGTGATTTTGCATATCTGTCATTTGTCATGCAGGTGCAATGGTACAGGTATGAAAGAATCACATTATGCATCATCTCATTGTCCCTGCCTGAGACCACGTCAGCTGCATATGCTCTTATCTCTTTCAATGGTATGGAGTAATATTGATGTAACTGAATTATCTTGACACAGACAAAGTCTATGGATTTCAAAATATAGTGTCTGAGAATTGAAATATCGGATACCGCTATGATTTCAGTCAGTTTTCTTATTTCATCATCTTCTGAATCAATGAGTAGAATACTTCCTTTTTCATATTTTCGGATTATGTTTTCTTTCAACATTGTTATAGTCTACATTATTGGGAAGATGAGAATCAAGAAATTCTTTTGACAGGAAATTAACAAACTGTTATTATGCTAACATGGCAGGTACAATAAGTCAGGAAGTAAAGGAAATCATAGATAAGAGTCCGTTTCTTTCGGAGATGCTCATCAGGGACATTGTGAGCTTTTCAAATCTTGCAAATGAGATAAAGCCGAGAGTGGAAGAGCGTCTGGGAAAGAGTGTCAACGCTCCTGCCGTTGTCATGGCCTTAAGGCGGTATGCTGATGAGCTTAAGAAGGAGATGCTTGAGAAACCGAAGATCAGGATGCACTATGAACTGAGCATGAAGACGAACATCTTCGATGTGAATCTCCAGAGAAACGACGAGTCCATGAGGATTCTCAACAGGCTTTATGAGAACGTTCAGCTTGAGAAGGGGGATTTCTTAAACGTAAGCCTCGGCACTTTTGAGATGAGCATATCGATAAGTGACAAATATACGAACATATTGAAGGACCTTATAAAGGAAGAGACCGTTCTCAATGAATTTACAGATCTTGTTGCAATCAATATCGCATTCTCAGATAATTTCGTAGAGACACCCGGTCTTGTATATATGGCTGTCAGGAAGCTTGCTTTCGAGAACATAAATGTAATCGAAATCGTAAGTACGATGAACGTGCTGACTTTCGTCGTTGAGCGGACGCAGAGCATGAAGGCATACGAAGTGCTTCAGACATTCTTAGAGGACACTACGGCATGAATGGGACCAGTCTCATAAGGCGGAGGGCTTTTTCCTCTGTCGAGGCATAGATAGTGCTTTTGCATTTCTTCCTTTGAACCAGCATCTGGTCTGTATATTCAACCCTTGTACCGTCATTGTAGAAGAGATCCATCGAATAATGCTTCAGGATTGCATGACTGGCTGAGATGTCCCACGCATAGCATGCTTGCGTGATTGATGCATCGATCTGAGGGAATATCACGGGGCTTAGGATGTGAAGGATTGAGGAGCCGATTGTCCTTATCTTACCGTCGTATGCGGAGAAATCATACTTGGAGATCCCCTGGCTGGTCATCATTATCTGTTTTATCTCATCCCCTTTGGCCTCCATTACGAGGGGCTCCCCGTTGATCAGGCACTCGGATCCTGGAAAGAGGCGTATGTTCAGCTCCTCTTCTCCGATTCCGAAGCGTGGTGCTGATATCACCGCACCGACGGGATTCCTTTCCCTGTCTAGGATTCCCAGGGCCGTAGCGTAGCTCGGCATTCCCTGGGAAAAGACATCGGTGCCATCTATAGGGTCGAGGATGAATGTAAAGGGTTTCTCTCCATCGAAGGGGCTTTCCTCCTCTTCGCTTATTACGTTGGCCTCTGGAAAGAGCTCCTTTATCTTCTTCGATATTTCATTCGAGATGTATAAATCTATTTCTGTAAGGACCGAGCCGTCGCTTTTGAAGTGCCTCTTCACTTTCTTCTGCCGTGCTCTGGCGTATCTTGTCAAATCTATGATGAAGGTATAGAGCTTTTCAAGTTTATTCAAATCCAAACTATTTGTTGTCATTTTTTACCTTTTTAATTATATTTTGGCCTAGTGGAAACAACTCTAGACGGAATCTGCTCAGATTATATCAGAAAGAGCAGTGCTTATAAAGCATTCATAAAGGATCCCAAAGCCCCTCTCAAGGCGGACGGGATATCGAATTACCCCATATCGAGGCTTCTAAAGCTCTTTAGTCAGAAATGGGGCTCCCGTCTTTTTGCCATCTGCGCTACAGAAGAGAGTGCGAAGGCTCTCTCCCTTGATCTTGCCGATGTCGATAATATCAGCACACTTTATTATCCATCCAGCGGCAAGATGCTTTATTCATACGGCCTTTCATCTTCTGACAATGAAGCGAAGAAGGCCCTTATGGAGCTTGATGGCATGAAGTGCGGTATCATCGTGACCTCTCTGCGTGCTTTCATCTCCCCGGTCCTTTCCCGTGCGATGATGGATCAGATGACGATGCGCCTTTGCCTGCATGATGTGAAAAGTCCTGAAGAGATTGCATCCAAGCTCGCAGCTTCCGGTTATGAGCGGGTCAATTCCTGCTATGAGGAGGGGACTTATACCATCAGGGGGGAGATGATTGATGTCTATCCGTTCGGAGAGGAGAACCCTGTAAGGATAAACACAGAGTGGGATGAGATTACCCAGATACGCTTTTTCGATGCTTTGAGCCAGAAGACCGTCAAAGAGCTTGGCAAGGTGGACATCTCCCTTTTAAATGCGTCGGCAGGAGAGAGCTATACCACGTTCGAATCATTCATCAGGAAAGACGATTATTTTGCATTCATAGGTGCCGAGCGTCTTGAAACAAGCTACTCCTCCCTTTTGAAGGAGGCGGAGGCCCGTTACAAGGAGGCGTACAGGGCGCATCAGGAGGTCAAGAGTCCTTCCCAGATGTTGTTCGCCTGGAGCTCATTCATAGCAGCTGAGAGGCCGTCCATCACTTTATATGATATAAAAAAGAATGATTACCACCACTTCTCCATCTCTCCCAGCCGCTCTTATTTCGGCAATGTCACATATTTCAAGGATGACATCTCGACACTGCTCAAAGAAGGGTGGAGCATCTATGTGCTTGCCCCATCATCTGTGCAGAAGGACAGGCTGGACTCGGTTTTAAAGGATTTCAATGTCAATATAATCGTAAAGGACATCTCTTCAGGGTTCGTAGTAGATGACGAATCTCTGCTTGTGGTTCTTGACAATGAGATATTCGGAAGGAAGAAACACAGGGCGGAAAAGCTTGTGGACACTTCCTCATCCCCCCTTGATAGCTTTGTCGACCTGAAGGAGGGCGACTATGTCGTACATGTGAACTACGGAATCGGACGGTTTGTGAAAATCGACAGGGTCAAGGGGTTCTACACTGAAAGGGATTACATAAAGATCGAGTATGCAGACAAGGAGTTCATATACGTTCCTATCGAGCAGGCGAACCTCGTTCAGAAATACATAGGAAGCGACCAGAGGCTTCCAAAACTTGAGAAGCTTGGCTCCTCAACATGGTCGAAGAAGAAGGAGCGGGCGCTTAAAAGTGCAGAGGAGCTTGCGAAGGAGCTTGTGAGGCTTTATGCACAAAGGGAGAACAGCGAAGGTTTCCCATTCTCAAGTGACAACGACTGGCAGCTTGCATTCGAGGCGTCATTTCCTTTTTCAGAGACACCCGACCAGATAAAGTGCCTTGAGGAGATTAAGAAGGACATGGAGACCAAAAAGGTCATGGACCGCCTCGTCTGTGGTGATGTAGGCTATGGCAAGACCGAATTGGCTTTCCGTGCGGCATTCAAGGCGGTCCTCTCTGGCAAGCAGGTTGCATTCCTTGCTCCTACCGTGATCCTGGCAGAGCAGCATTACAACAATTTCAAGGAGAGGCTGGGACAGTTCCCTGTGAATGCATCTCTCCTGACACGTTTTGTCCCTTCAAAGAATCAGAAGAAGATTCTCTCACGGCTTAAGGTGGGGGATGTGGATGTCCTTTTCGGTACCCACAAGATCCTGAACAAGATTGAATTCAAGGACCTTGGTCTTCTGATAGTAGATGAGGAGCAGAGGTTCGGTGTCAAGGATAAGGAGAAGATCAAGCAGCTCAAGACGAACATAGACTGCCTTACCCTGAGTGCGACACCGATTCCGCGGACCCTCTACATGTCCCTTTTGAAGGTAAGGGACATGAGCCTTCTTACTACCGCACCTAGGGAGCGTCTTCCAATCGAGACATATATAGAGGAGTTTGATTTTGATAAGGCTGTAAAAGCCATGCGCAATGAGCTTGAAAGGGGAGGCCAGGTCTTCTTCCTCCACAACAGGATCGAGGACCTTGAACAGATCGTCATGGAAATCAGGCGTGAGATCCCTGAGGCGATTGTAGAATACGCCCATGGTCAGATGGAGGCGGAGGACCTTGAGGATGTCATGCACCGTTTCATATATGAAGGAGTGCAGATACTCGTATCGACGACGATAATAGAGAACGGAATAGATATCCCGAATGTGAATACCATCATCATAGACAGAGCGGAGCGTCTAGGGCTCTCTCAGCTCTATCAGCTCAGAGGAAGGGTCGGCCGTTCCGATAAGAAGGCCTACTGTTATCTTTTCTACAAGGACCGCTCAAGCCTCAATGATGATGCCTTGAAACGTCTGCGTGTGATGAGTGAGAACACGGCACTGGGTTCAGGCTTTAAGATCGCAATGAAGGATATGGAGATAAGAGGGGCTGGAAACATCCTGGGAAGGGAGCAGTCCGGCCACCTCGAGGCAGTCGGCCTGGATATGTATATGAAGCTCCTTGATGAGGAGATAGACCGCATCAGGGGCAGTGAGGATGGAAAGAAAAGGGAGGTCCTTCTTGAGCTTGATTATTCGGGCTTCATCCCCGACAGCTACATCTCAAACAGTGTCGAGAAGTTTGAAATCTATAAGAAGATAGCCTCCGTGAAAAGCTCCGAGCAGCTTGAGAGCCTGAGGGCGGAGATAGAGGACAGGTTTGGACCGATTCCTGAGGATGTTGACAACCTTCTATGCATAGCAGAGATAAAGATTCTTGCAGCCTCCCTCGACATCTACAACATCAAGGAGAAGAACGGGGTGATCGAGTTCGAGCTGAGCAAGGTCAGTGCAATAGATCCGGGAAAGCTTGTGAACCTGATACAGCTCAGCGGAGGAAAGGTCAATCTTGATCCGAAAAGGATGAACTACATAAGGATGAAGAGTTCAAGTGTCAGTCTCAAGGACAAGGCGCTTTTCATCCTTGAACAGCTTAGGAGACTGAAATGATAGATGAGAGGATATTCAAGATAGAACTTAGGCAAGGGAAGGAGAGGAGTATCAAAAGCTATGTGCTCAGAAGCAATGTCCTTGATGATAAGGGTGAGCGTGTCATAGAAGATTCCAAGGATAGTCTCATCTTCTATGAGGAAGGCTCGAGGCTGAATTCAGAGTCCCTGTTCGGCTCGTCGAAGCCATTCATCATTGAAATAGGATTTGGAATGGGGACTGCGACCATAGAGATAGCGAAGAGCAGAAGTGATTGCAATTTCCTCGGACTTGAGGTCTATCTCGACGGTGTCGTCAAGCTTCTCAAGAGGATAAGGGAGGAGGGGGTGAAGAACCTCAAGGTCATGAGATTCAACGCCGTCGACGTCCTTTCCCACCTGATTGATGATGATAGCGTCGATGGCTTCCATATCTTCTTCCCCGATCCATGGATGAAGAAGAAGCATCATAAGAGAAGGCTGATGAATCCAGCTTTCATCGATCTGCTTGTCTCAAAGCTAAGGAAGGGGGGATATATATATTTCGTCACCGACTGGGTCGAGTATGCGGACGAGGTCCTTTCCCTGTTCAATGGAAACGAGAAGCTTTTAAATCCATATGATGGATTTGCTCCCCATATGCAGTGGCGTCCGGAGACGAAGTTCGAAGCGAAGGGAAAGGAAAAAGAGCATGAGGTCAGGGAGCTCTGGGTTGAGAAGAAATGAAGGCGGGATTTTCTCTCCCGCCCTCTTTCTTTCCTAGTTGTTAGCAGCTTCCTTTTCCCTCTTGGCCTCCGCTATTACATCTTCTGCAAGTTTTCCCTGCAGGATTTCATAGTGGTCGAACTCAAGTTCGAAGGAACCTGTTCCGCTGGTCATGCTCTTAAGCTCTATTGCATAGTTCCTGAGCTCTGCCATCGGGACTTCAGCCTTGACTGCGACGACATGGCCTTTCTCCTCCTGTCCGAGGACCCTTCCTCTCTTTCCTGAGAGGTCAGAGAGGATTGCTCCCAGGTATTCGTCATCGACAAATACTTCAAGCTTCATGAAAGGTTCAAGAAGAACACATCCTGCTTTGGAAAGCGCAATCTCCATAGCTCCTTTTGCTGCGAGCTTGAATGCCATTTCAGATGAGTCGACAGGGTGCTCCTTTCCATCGACAAGGGTAATCTTTATATCCACAAGTGGATAGCCTGCGAGATACCCCTCTTCCATCTTCTCATGAAGACCTTTTTCGATTCCCGGTACATATCCCTTGGAAATAGCACCACCTTTGATGACATTCTCGAATTCGTAGTACTTTCCTCTCTCAAGAGGTTCAATCTCAAGCACGACTCTTCCGAACTGTCCATGGCCGCCGCTCTGCTTCTTATGTGAGTACTCTGCAAGGCCGCTCTTTTTCGTGATCGTCTCACGATATGCGATCTTCGGCGTCTTCGTATGGATCTGGATCTTCTGCTTGTCACGGATCTTGTCGAGGATCATGTTGATATGAAGCTCTCCCATGCCTCCGATGATGGATTCCCTTGTCTCCTCGTTGTATGACATCTGGAATGTGAGATCCTCTTCCTGCACCCTGTGCAGTGCATCATTCATCTTGTCCTCGCTCTTCTTGTCATCTGCGCTTATTGCAAGCTGATAGATAGGCTGGGGCAGGCGCAGAGGGCGGAACCTTCTCTTGTACTCCGGTCCTGCAACGAGGGTTGAATTCGTGCTTATGATATCGCACTTTGTGATTATTCCGATATCTCCAGCTGAGAGAGAATCGGTCTCTATGAGTTTCTTTCCTACAGCCCTGTAGAGCTTACCTGGCTTAGCCTTCTTTCCGATTTCATTGTTGAACATGTCGGTCTCAGGTGTAAGCACTCCTGTAACGACCTTGATGAAACTCATCTTTCCAGAGAACTGGTCGATGGTCGTCTTGAAACAGTATGCCGAGAAAGGCTTTTCCGGGTCGATCGCAATTGTGGTCTCTTCCCCTTCGTGTCCGATGATGTATTCCTCGATTCCAAGCGGCCATGGGAAGTTGTTCTTGATGAAGTTGAGCAGTGATGTGATTCCCGCGCCCTTGTCCGTCGCACCACAGAATACAGGTACGACCCTGTTTTCTCTCATTCCTACTGCAAGGCCGTGACGGATGTCGTCCGCTTCAAGAGTACCTTCCTCGAAGTACTTCTCAATCAGTTCATCCGTTCCTTCTGCAGCATTCTCTATGAGCCTGTTTCTGAAGTCTTCAACCACTGCGGCATATTTTTCCGGAATAGGAATCGGTGTCTCCTTTCCACCTTCATGGCATTCGTATGCCTGGTTCTCAATAAGGTTGATTACTCCATGGAATTCCTCTGCTTCTCCCAGTGCGATGACAACTGGTACGAAGTGGGCTCCGAATTCCTCTACTAGTGAATCTATCGTATGCCTGAAGCTGGCTCTTTCCTTATCCATCTTGTTGATGAAAACCGCTCTAGGCTTGTTTCTCTCATCCAGTCTTCTCCAGAGCTTGATCGTCTCAATCTGAGCACCTTCACGTCCGTCAATCATCATCAATGCGGCTTCTGTAGCTCTGAATGCGGAGATCGCCTCTCCTATGAAGTCGCCGGTACCCGGGGTATCGAGTACGTTTATGACCTTATCGTCCCAGGTCATGGAGGCAAGTGATGAATGGATTGACATCTTCTTCTGGATTTCTTCATCCGTGTAGTCGCTTACGGTCTTGCCGCTCTCTACAGTTTCAGCACGGGAAAGAACACCGGCATAGAACAGCATCTGCTCTATGAGGTTCGTCTTTCCCGTTCCATTATGGCCGATGAGTGCCACGTTCCTTATGTTTTTGGTTTCAACGCTCATTAATTTCCTCCTTTTGAAAATCTAAAGCTTTTCTAAAAGCTTAAAACCTCAGTATTGATTAGTCAAACTTTTTCGTTCTTCGAGGGGAAAAAGTAGGGGAAATATGAACTTTCGTGAGTGTTTTTTACTAAAACAGCCCTCAAAGAGGGCTGAGTGTATCATTTCAAGACTTCTTCTATCGCGTCATTGATCTTGTTCTTCAGAAGGAACTTGAGAAGCTCATCTCCTTCCTGTGCATCCCTGATCTTGTCGCTGTATTCGCTGAAGAGGGTCCATGCCGGCGTGCCCAGGACTTCCGCAATCTTTTCAATCGTGGAGAAGGATGGGGCCTTCCTGACTGTCTCGATCTCCGTTATGAATGATGTCGAGACTCCGATCTGTTTCGCAAGTTCCGCCTGTGTAAGCCCGTTTTTCTTACGTCTTACCTTGACATTGTTTGCAAAAATCTGCTGTAGGTTGCTAACTTTTTTCATGTTGTATCTCCTGTTGTATGTTAACAATCAAATTATGAAAATCATAATTTTTCTTGGTAGTGGCTGAACTCCATCGAGAAGCTGCCTCTTCCCTGCGTGGATGAGCGTAGGATGGTCGAGTATCCGAACATCTTCTCAAGCGGAACCTGGGCTGTGACGACATCTCCACCAGTCTTGCTCTCCATGCTCTCCACTATGCCGTTCCTCTGCGTGATGGAGCTTATCACATCTCCTATATACTCGCTCGGGCTTACGACCTGGACCTTCATTATAGGCTCCATGAGTATCGCACCCGCCTCCTGGCATGCCTTGTCGAAGGCCATGGCCGCACAGCTTGTGAATGCAAACGGCGTGGATGTGAGCTCATCATACTTTATCTCTTTTACATCCGCTATGATATCTGTTGTCTCATAGCCGAATTTTATTCCGCTGGAGAAAGAACCTTCGATTCCCATCCTGACGGCTTCGAGAATCTCTTGCGGAATATCCCTTGTCTTCGCAGAGACGAGGTATTCATTACCCTTGCCCCTCTCATTAGGTTTAACAGAGATGGTAAGCCCCGCATAGTTCTCCTTTCCTGCAATCTGCTTTGAGAACTCCTCGCTTAATGTCTTTTCTCCTTTTATCGATTCCCTGTAGCTTACCTGCGGATTTCCGACCCTGGCATCGATCTTCATCTCTTTTGTTATCCTTGTAACAAGAACATCGAGATGGAGCTCTCCCATTCCTGAGATGACGAGCTGTCCTGTCTCACTGTCATCCTTGTATGTGAAGGTAGGATCTTCCATGGCGAAGACCTCGAGGGCCTTTTTCAGCTTCTCCTGGGCATCAGTGGTCTTCGGTTCGATTGCAATCGAAATGACAGGTTTCGGGAACACCATGTTCTCGAGAAGATATGGTGAGGATTCTACGGCAAGTGTATCTCCGGTCTGTGCATTTTTAAAGCCGATTATGACTCCGATGTCCCCTGCTTTTATCTCACTGAGTTCTTCGCTTCTGTCTGCATGCATCCTGAGAAGCCTGTTGACCCTTTCCTTCTTGCCTTTCGTCGCATTGTATATGGAGATGCCTTTCTTAAGCACTCCGGAATAGACGCGCACAAAGCACATCGGCCCCGCCTGCGGGTCGACCTGGATCTTGAATATGAGGGCTTCGAGATTTCCGCTTGTGCTGTGATGGATCATCACGCTCTTTCCGTTTCTTGCATCATGGGCCTCGATCTCAGGGGCATCCACAGGGGAGGGCAGCAGTCTTACTATTCCATCCAGCAGTGTCTGTACTCCGATGTTCTTAAGTGAAGAGCCGACGAAAGTCGGGATGGCCTTCCTCTCCAGTGTCGCCGTTCTCAAGGTAGAGTAGATCAGATCCTCTGGAATCGGCTCACCTTCGAAATAGAGCTCCGTTATCTCATCGGAGAAGGAGGAGACGCTGTCGATCAGCTTCTCTCTCCACTCTTCAGCGAGTGCCATCTCTTCAGGAAGAATCTCGGATTCAATCATCGTAGAACCCTGATCCTCCTCGCTGAAAGTGATCCTCTTCATCTTTATAAGGTCTATGATTGCAGAGAATGAGTTTTCGCTTCCAATCGGTATGAAAAGTGGAATAGGGTTGGCCCCAAGTTTCTTCCTCATGTCATCAAGTACAGCGAAGAAATCAGCACCAAGCCTGTCCATCTTGTTTATGAATGCAAGACGAGGGACCTTGTATGTATCTGCCTGCCTCCATACCGTCTCGCTCTGTGGTTCGACCCCTCCTACAGCGCAGAAGACTGCAACCGCCCCGTCAAGGACTCTCAGAGAGCGTTCTACTTCGGCTGTGAAATCGACATGGCCCGGAGTGTCTATGATGTTTATCTGATGGTCCTTCCAATAGCATGTTGTGGCAGCACTGGTGATGGTTATACCCCTGTCCTGCTCCTGCTGCATCCAGTCCATGGTGGCTTCGCCGTTGTCGACTTCGCCAATCCTGTGGTTCTCACCTGTGTAAAACAGTATTCTTTCAGTAGTAGTTGTCTTGCCAGCATCGATATGAGCCATAATACCGATGTTGCGGATTCTGCTCTCTTCCATGCGGCTTATATTACCAGAATATGGGAATCTTGTAAATTTGAATTATAAAATTGGATGAAAGAGAACTTTGAATGGCGTTTTTGGATGTCAGTAAATCCTCTGGTGGGAATAAATTCCAGTCTTTCCTGATGAGATAAGAGCGACAGATGTCATGAGAAAGAGAAGCGATGGCTCTGAATAGCCGAAGAGCTCAAGACCGAGGGCGAAAGTCACGAGTGGAAGTTTAGTTCCTGCGGCAAGGAAGCCGATTGCACCAAGGATTGAGAATGCCGCCGTGTCGAGATTGAGCACTGAGGCAAGGGAGGATGTGAACGTAGCTCCAAGGACAAGAAGGGGTACGACCTCTCCGCCCTGGAATCCTGCTGCGAGGGAAAGAAGCACCATGACGAGCTTTATAAGGAAATCCTCAAAACCTGCAGCTCTGAACATCGAGTAGCTGATAAGGTCTATCGAAAGTCCGTTGTAAAGGAAATGTCCTTTGCTTAGATATATGAGTACGGAAAAGAGTGTGAGGATGAATGCCGGGATCACAGCTTTGATGACCTCGTTCCCCGGATAGATGTCGTTCAGTTTTTCCTTGAAGAATTCCAGTGCCTTGCAGCTTAAAGAGCAGACTATTCCTATTATCACAGCGAAAAGCAGCACGATTAAAGCATTTTCTACTGTCAGGTCGAGAGGTTTTATCCCGGGGGTGTAAAGCACATGGATTCCTATCAGCTGGGAAAAGAAGTACGAAGAGAATGATGCGCATGCTGCAGGCAGCAGTGCATCAAAGCGTGCAAGACGGGGTGATGCGATATGAAGACCGAAGAGCGTTCCTGCAACTGGTGCTCCGAAAAGAGCGGAGAATGCCGATGCAGCTCCTCCCATCAGATAATAGTCCCTCCTGCTGGAGCCTAACAAACGTTCCTCTGCACGGTCTAAAAATGATGCTGCGGAAAAACCGATCTGTACTCCGACGCCCTCCTTTCCGACGGAGGCTCCAAGAAAGTGAGAGAGGACGGAGTTGAAGAAACTCGTAGCGGCCATCTTCACGCTTATTCTGCCTTCACCTTTCATCGATGTGTTCCCATCCTCTGCATAGTGTATCTGGTTTATCGCCATACTGGTGATCTTCTTGCTCTGATAGCCTAGAAGATGGTATGTCAGAATGATTATCAATGAGCCTACAGGCAGTAAAAGGATAAGGTACCTGTGCTCCGAGTTGAAACCGTTCGCCCAGGTTACAAGATTTGAGAAAAGCGTTATGAATGGGGCGGAGAGAAGTCCTGTCAGGACCCCTCTCAAAGCGTTCTTTAAATGTGTCTCCATCTCTGCTCGGTATAAGATTATGTTATCTCTTCAAGACGTGCAAGGATCTCGCTGTGCTTTGCCACCTCGGAAGGAAGCGGGTCCGCCTTTGTCTTGAAGACGGCATCGGCATACATCAGAAGCATCGCCGCCTCCTGCCTGTCGGACATCTGGGAGAGTGCGACAGTGGAGTAGAAAGGAACTTTTGAAGCGCCTTCTGCACCTTCATAATATTTCATCTTTTCGGAAAGGACGTCGTTTTTCTCGTAATCCTTCTGCATCTTGTTGATTTCACTCGTTCTCTTCTTTGCATCCCAGTTCCTGTCATAGAGCTGGTTCGAGAGCTCCTGGTAGAGTGTAAGGAAAAGACCTCTTCCCGCAATCTGCGTCTCAAGGCTTCTTCTCATATAGCTTATTGCATAGTTCTTGTTTCCAAAGCTGATGGGCCATCCCGGAAGCTGGTTGTAAAGGATGCCGAGGACATACCAGGCGTCGGTATGGTCATAGCCGTACTCATCTATCGCCTTGAGCTCGTAGTCCCTCATCTCTCCTGCTCTGGAAAGAGATTCCAGCACACCTTTCGTCTGTCCCCAGCGTCCGATTGCCGAGCTAAGCCAATGATAGGCATCTGCATTGGGCATGAGTGAAATCGACTCCTCGGCATATGCCTGAGACTCCTCATACATTGCAAACCTTCCGTCCTTATCATCCTCATCGAGCAGGTCTCCCTGACTGAGGCTGTTGCGGCTCAGCCTCCACAGGATGGCACTTTTTTCCTCATCGGTTGCGGCACTTTCCTCTGCAGCTGTAAGATACTCCTCATCCGCATCGAAATCCTCAAGCGTGTAGAAGAGGTAGTCGCTGTATTCAGGATTGAATGCAGCGGAGAGGGTGGATGCAATAAGGGCGGCTGAAATGAGCGCAAGCAGTTTTTTCATATACTTGTTCCTCCTTAGTGAAGCATTGTCTTTATGATCTTCTCCTTCCTGCCGAACGGGGCGGAGCGGAGCGTTATGTCAAGCCATGTGGCGTGGTCCAGTATCCCCTTCTCATGGGAGAAGTCCATGAACGTCCTTTTTCCATGGTAGCTGCCGAGTCCTGAGTCCCCGACACCTCCGAAAGGAAGAGTGTGGCTGACAAGGTGCATTATGGCGTCGTTGACACATCCTCCTCCAAAAATCAGGGATGAGTGTATCCTCTCTATATTCTTCCTGTTCTCGCTGAAAATGTACAGAGCAAGAGGGTGCGGTCTGTTGCGGATGAATGAAATAACATCATCAAGATCCTCATATTCCATCACAGCCATCACCGGTCCGAAGATCTCCTCCTGCATCACAGGCTCGTCTTCCTTCACAGGGAAAAGTATAGTTGCCGAGATCTTGTTTCTCTGCTCATCCTTCATGGCACCATAATATACAGGAGAACCTTCTATGAGGGAGCAGAGCCTTTGATAATGATGATGGTTTATGATCTTCCCGAATTCATCGTTTCCTATCTGGTCGACCCCATAGGCCTTTTCAATCGCCTTTACCATTAAAGAGAGGAACTCCTTGCTCTTCGTCTTATGTACGAAGAAGTAATCGGGGGCTACGCATGTCTGCCCTGCATTTATGAATTTAGCAAATGCCAGTCTTGTAGTTGTCCTCTTGAGGTCGGCACTCTCATCGATGATGACAGGGCTCTTCCCTCCCAGCTCAAGTGTCGTCTTTGTCAGGTCCTTTGCCGCCTTTTCTGCAACAATGCGTCCTACGTTTACGCTACCCGTGAAGAATATGTAATCCCATTTGTAGGAAAGCAGTTCGGTGTTGACATCACGTCCTCCAAGGAAGAGGGCGATGTACTCCTCATCGAAGATCTCATCTATCATCTCTTTCAGCACCAGTGATGTCTCTCCGCTGTATCTTGAAGGCTTGACGACTGCTGTGCATCCTGAGCTTATGGCTCCGATCAGGGGGACCAGCGTAAGCTGTACCGGATAGTTCCAGGGACTCATGATCAGGCTGTTCCCGAGCGGTTCCGTTATTATATATGATTTCGAAGGAAAGTGGAGAAGAGGAGTGTGGACCCTCTTCTTCTTTGCCCATTTCTCAAAATGCCTGAGGGTATAATTCAACTCGGAAAGCACTATGCCGATTTCCGTCTCATAGCTTTCCGTCGGGCTTTTGCCCAGATCAAGTCGCAGTGCATCCTTCATCTTCGATTCATAACGTATTATTGCGCTTCTGAATTTCTTCAGATTCTCTTTCCTGAATGCAATATCCTTGCTTTTCCCACTGTAAAAGAAATTCCTCTGCTTTTCGTATACTTCTGCTATAGAGCTCATGGTTTTATTTTTACAGTTTTACATGTAAGTGTCAATTAAAAGGAATGTTGCATAGCAAAAAAACTGTCAGCGAAGCTAGTCTAAAACAGATAAATAAACAAAAATGAATAAATTGTCTAATTTTGTATATGTGTTTTAGTTTTTTTTATGAATTTTGAATTCTTTTATGGTTTTTGTATTTTTTTGTATTTACTATTTACTTAAAAGGTGGGTTTCTATGAAGAAAAAGATTGGCTCTGCAGTGCTACGTGTTGTAATTCTCCTTGCAGTCCTCCTATTGGCTTTTTTCGGTTTAAGATATTATTTCTCATCAAGGGAAGTGGTGAGCTACCAGGCACCTCTGGCACCGGTCAGGACGGTCAGGGCAAAGCTGTCTGATATAGAACAGAGTATAAGTTTTACAGGCTATATCGAATCAGAGCAGATGGTTGCAGTTGTTCCTTTTGTCAGCGGTACCATACTTGAATATGATATCAAGGAGGGGGACAGGCTTGAAAAGGACCAGGTTGTCGCCAGGATAGACAGCGAGCCGTACAGGCTGCAGGCTCTTCAGGCTGAGGCTCAGGCCACAGCACTTGAGAGTGCGTATCAGAGGATAAGCAATCTTTATCAGAGCAATGCGGTCTCCAGGCAGGAACTTGAGAGCATAGAAGCCCAGCGCGATGCTGCTGATGCGCAGAAGGCCCTTGCAGACCTCCAGCTCTCCTATGCGGACATAAAGGCCCCGATAAGCGGTACTGTGGTGATCAACAAAGGTTCTGTCGGCTCTATTGCCACGAATACCGATTATCTTGCAATCATGGCCGATATGGAGGCGCTTGTAATCAATTTGAATGTCTCTTACGCATATTACGATGTCATAAATGAGAATAAAGACAACCTCTCAATAACTGTCTCAGATGAATCGAGAGCCCTTGTGAGCTCTGCAGAGGTTGTTTCAATCTCACCTATGATCGATCCTCTTAGCAGAAGTTTCAATCTCAAGCTCAGACTTGACAGTCCGGAAGGTTTCGCCCTCGGTTCATCATGCACCGTGGATATTACATATGATAGGATCTCCGATGTATATACCCTGCCTGTGAATGTATTGCGACTCGATGATTCACTTTACTATGTAGAGGATGGGGTGGCTCATTACATGGAATATAAGCCTCTTTATGAGAATGATGATTTGATATCCGCACCGGAGGGGATGGAGGATCTTGATTTTGTGATAGAAGGACAGAACAGCCTGTTTGATGGGCAGAATGTGAGAATCCTGGAGGCCCAAGGTGAAGATATCTAGGTTCTCTGTCCAGCATCCTGTAATCATAGGCATGATTCTCCTTGCCCTCGCTGTGTTCGGCTTTGTCAGCATCTATGATGTGAACATCGAATTCATGAGCGATATCAACATCCCTCAGGTCTATGTCATATCCATCTATCCTGGTGCAAGCAGCCAGGACATAGAAGAGACAGTCATCGATGTCATGGAGGATAATTTCGTAACCCTTGAAGGGTTTTCAGGGATGGAGAGCCAGGCTTCGAACAGCGTCGGAGTCGTAATCCTCTCGTTCCAGGATGGAATAGATGCATACGACATGCTTCCTGAAGTCCGTAACAGGATATCCGAGATGGAGTCAAGCCTGCCCTCAGGTCTCAGTGGGACTCCTACCGCAATAGTCGGAGGAGCTTCGATGCTTCCGATATACTCCTTCACTGTGAGTGCGGGCAGCGATATTGCAAATATCTCTGAGTATGTTGAGGATGAGCTTGTCCCTCAGATTACGAGGATCGGTGGGGTTTCCACAGTCAGTGTGAGCGGAACAAGTGATCCCGAGGTCGACATCGAACTCGATATCGAGAGGATGAAACAGCTCAAGGTCTCCGTACTGCAGGTGTTCCAGGTTCTTTCGTACGGCAATCTTTCGATACCTCTTTCGACAGGGGAGTATCAGGGGAGTGAGATTTCAATCAGGTATGATGGTTCTTTCGACAGCCTTTCCGATATCGCAAATCTTCCTGTGGGGGCTTCTGAGAACGGGGATGTCATAAGGCTCAGCGATATAGCCCGGATTGATTTCGGCTATCCGGAGAGCTCTTATCATGTGACAAGCTATGGCGAGGATGTCGTACTTGTCGAGGTTTCCAAGAGGGGTGGAGAGAACACACTTCAGATAATAAACTCGATTAAGGATGTCCTTGCCAGGGAGACGGCAGAATTCAATGGCGCTGTCAGCTTCAATACACTCAGTGACGACAGTCAGACCATAATATCAAGTCTTTCGACGGTAATCGAATCAGGTATCATGGGAATACTGATTGCAGTCATAGTCATCTTCGTATTCCTCAACGACCTCAGGGCGACACTGGTAATCGCCCTTTCGATACCTCTTTCCGTTTTCTTCACATTCATAGGAATGAGGATTGCGGGAATCTCGATAAACCTGATGAGCATATCAGGTATAGTTGTATCCCTGGGAAGCATAGTCGACGCGTCCATCGTTGTCCTTGACCAGATATACAAGTTCTACCAGCAGAGGAGAGCGGACGGTACATTCCCATATACTGTTAACCAGTCGATATTCCGGGGAACGGATATCGTTGATAAATCGGTCATAGGAAGCAATCTCACAACGGTAGTTGTATTCATTCCGCTTGCAATGCTCTCAGGTATCGTTGGAATGATCCTTTATCCGGTTTCGATGACGTTCATGATCTCCATCGGGGCCTCTCTCATCGTAGCCATCATATTCATACCATTCTTCCTGAAGAAGTTCCTTCCCAATGATGAGAACAACAGGAGACTGGAGAAGGAAAGCTTCATAGTCAAAGGTCTTCACAAAGTGGAGGACCTTTACAAGAGGTTCATGGGCTCTTGCCTAGAGCACAGCGGCTTTGTGGTAGTTGCAGTCCTCTCGGTCCTGCTTCTGACCGCATACCTCTTCTTCTTCGTAGGTTTTGCTTTCATCCCAAGCACGGACAACAGCGACTTCTATATCAACATCACGTTCCCTTATGGCTATACGCTTGAGCAGACTGAAAGGGGTATGGCCGATGCAGAGAAGGTAATGCTCGATAGCGTCCCGGAACTAAAGACATATGTGATGTTCTCGGGAAAGGGTTCCGACATGCTCGACTTCAGCACATCTACGACTAACAAGGGAAGCATCCACGCTGTTCTTGTCCCTGTCGCAGAAAGAGAGAGGGACATCCATGACATAATCATAGATCTCCAGTACAAGATCTCCTCGATCCTTCCTGGTGCGACAGTGCAGGTTAAGAACGGAGGTTATGATAACCTCGTTGCATATATCTCAGGTGGTGGCGGATACGGTCTGACACTTGTAGGTGATGACAGTGAGCTTCTCTATTCGGAAGCCCGCAGGATAGAGGATTTCCTCAAGACCGATCATGAAGTCCTCAGCACGTCGATCAATTCAAACTATGATACAAGGACAGCCATACTCAATGCCAGTTATGAGAACATGTCGAACATGGGAATAACAAGCTATGAGGCGGGAATGACGACTGCCATACTCTTCAACGGTATGGATATCGGGCTCTATAAGGATGCCGACACGGATAAGAATTACGATATAAGGCTTACAAGCAACGTAACCGATGAACCGATAAGCAGGGACCTGCTGAATAATCTGACTGTGATAAGCCAGGCTGGAGCTGTCGTCCCATTTGCCTCCATTGCAGATTTCGATATCCAGACTGAACTCTCCCAGATAAATCATACTGACAGGGCAAGAACGATAACGATATCCGCACAGCTGGTGAGTGAGTCCACCAGCGGCGTGACGGAGAGGGTGGATGAGTATCTTGCTGAAAATCCACTGGACGCTGCAATAACAACAAAGACAGGAGGCATGGGAGAGCTTCTGAACGACTCGATCGTCCCGATGATGCAGGCGGGCCTCATAGGACTCTTCCTGGTATACATGGTCATGGTGCTCGTTTTCGAACGTTTCAAGCATCCTATGCTGATAATGCTTACGATTCCTTTCTGCGCCATAGGAGTGCTGCTCTCCCTCTCTGTGTTCGGATCTTCAATGAACATGGTCTCCATAATGGGTGTGATCACACTCTTCGGAATGCTTGTAAACAACGGTATCATACTTGTTGACTACATCAACCAGCTCCAGGAAGAGAGAAGGGCTGAAAAGCTTAAGGAACGGGGAATTGCATACGATGAGGTTGATGGCTCTTTCGGTCTTCTTCCTTACGATGAGGAGCTCAAGATGCTCAAGGAAAACATTAAGGAAGGAACAACAAGCAGACTCAGACCGATACTGATGAGCAGCCTTACGACAATCCTCGGCGTCATCCCGATGGCTATTGCAAAAGGTGAGGGTGCAGAGGTTTATGCACCGCTTGGACAGGTAATCATGGGAGGACTCACAACCAGTACGTTCATCACACTTATAATCATGCCTATCTTCTATTTCAGAAGCGAAAGGAGAAGGATGAACAGGAAATATAATTTGAGGAGGGGAAAATGAAAAAACTATTTCTGCCGATCTTGCTTATAATCTTATTAACTTCATGCTCTGCAGTCTATTATGGTGGAATCACCGGAACAGTTAAGGATGCGGAGACTGGAGAGGGTATAAATGATGTCATGGTCGCCGTGTATTTCGATGAGGGGAGGAGGGACTCGGAATATGATGCGTACGATAAGAATGCACATGCTGATTTCAACCCGGCAGGAGCGGATGGCATAGCATATACTTCTGCAAACGGTTCCTATTCATTCTCCAAGGTCTGGTGGGAGACGAACAGCCCCGAATATGGTAAGGATGCCGATAAGGCGGATGTGTACCTACTCTTCTATAATGAGAACTATGGGCTTACAAAGAGTGACAGTTCCGTAACGCTTTACAGTGAGTCTACCAGCCAGATAAAGACCGCAGAGCTTACAAGTATTGTAGATACATATACTTATAATATCGACTTGAGAGATGACTCTGATTCCTCCAGCTTGACCGATGGTATAGAGTTCCATTATTCCTACACGGATTACAGGGGCGTTGAGAGAAGTGGAAACGTAAGTGCTGTCGGAACATACTCAATCCCTGTCGTCTATTACAAAGGTGATTGCGCGCCGCAAATCACATTATCGAATTTTGAAAGTGTTAACAAGGAAGTTAATACCTCAGAAGAAAGCGTGGGGCAGTTTTCATTTAAAGATAAAGAAGGAACCGGAACTTATATCTTGAAGACCGAAGATGGCTTTGATGGCACATCCCAGAGTCAGACCGATAGCCTGTATTTTACTAAGAACTGGTTCAGGATAAGTATTTCCGGACAGGTTCTTAAAGCAGATAAGGGTATTGATAACGTTGCAGTCTCTCTCGATGTAACAGGTCTGACAGGAATAACACCATCCAGCGATTCTCCAAAAACGGTCTACACTGATTCGGAAACGGCGGTCGGAGAAGGTAGGAGAAGTGGAATGTTCTCAGGTCTTGGTGAGGATATAGTTTTCTTTATCAATGATTCGCAACCAAATTATCCAATAAAAATTACTGCATCAGATGGAACCGATTTGGAAGAAATATCAGATTTTAAAATCAATAGCAATCAATCTGAATATAGGGTTTCTATAACACTGACTTAAGCAGAGGTGACTATGAAAAAGAAGAAAACACTTACATTCCTGATAATTCTTCTTATCTCAGCCTCCCTCTTTGCAGAGCCTTATACATATGAGGATTTGCTGTCGATCATGAATGTGAGCAACCTTGAGCTTCTGACTCAGGATGAGGTTATAAAGACGGCCTCGATCGATGTGAAGGATGCGAAAGGGAATTATTCACCCAGCATAGACCTGACGCTTAGCGGTACATACATGGTAAATCCTCTGATAGACAGGATTACAGTTTCTACTGACGACATCCTTGGTCCTCTTGCCCAGCAGATGGGTGTTCCCAACAACTATGTCACACTATACGATGGCATGGAGAACACCCTCTATATGGCTCAGCTCTCAATAACGCAGCCCATATTCACCTGGGGAAAGATTACAAATGCGGTGAAGCTTTACAACAAGATTCTCGAAATAAGACAGACAGAGAAGGATGATAAGATAGACAGTCTTTCCGTTGAACTTGAAGGTTCTCTTGGTGGACTCTATTATGCCAGGGCGATTCTTGAACAGCTGCGCCTTGCAGCAGAGGATGCTGATAGTCTCATTGAAATTGCCAAGAGCGGTTATGAGAATGGTGTAATGCTGCTTGATGATTACAACGTGGCAAGGCTTTCAAAGAGTGAGCTCGACATGGCGGTGACGGAAGTCGAGGTTCAGATCTCCTCCTTGATGGATAGCCTTGAGAAAACGGTCGGCATCGAATTAGGAGATGATGATTATTCCTTCATTCCAGATGAGGAGCATTACTATGAGGTAAGTAATCTGAATCGAGATGAGCTCAGGAAACGTGCTGTAAGCAATGCCAACAACAATATCAAGATGGCATCGATGTCTGTCGAGGCCGCAGAGCTCGGGGAGGATATCGCAAGGGGAAGCATGTATGGAAAGCCTGATATCGCACTACAGGTCTCCCTTGGCTATGGAGGGTCAAGATTTCCTTTCATAGAGAAGAACTGGTACAGGGAGAATGATTATTCCCTCAATATCACTGTAGGACTTAAGACGACACTCTGGGATGGAGGGAAGATAATAAACAATGTCAGAAGGTCTGAAAGTCAGATTGAATCATCAAACCTTACTCTTGAAAGTGCAAAAACACAGTTGAGCATGGCTTTAGAAGAGAACTTCAGGACGATGGACCTTGCAAAGTCGAAAATCGAGTACTATCAGACGAAGGCTGACGTGCTGAATGACGAACTTGATACATTGAATACGAAGCTTGAATCCGGTTATGTAGGGGAGAGTGACATCCTTCAGAAGAAGATAGAGATTTATCAGAATGAGGTATCCCTTCTGCAGGAGAAAGCCAATCTGATGCAGGGTGCATTAGCTGTGGAATATATAGCAGGATTGAGATGAACATCCAAGTGTAAAAATAAAGGCTATCATTTCTGATAGCCTCTATTCATCTCCTACCAGGATCGAACTGGTGTTGACGGGATGAAAACCCGTTGTCCTAACCACTAGACGAAGGAGACATAAATACGTGAGCCGCATTGGATTCGAACCAATGACCCACGCCTTAAAAGGGCGTTGCTCTACCTGCTGAGCTAGCGGCCCAAGTGCAACGCTTAGTAAATTAACAAAATTAGATATGCATGTCAACAGTTTTTTCTATTTTTTGTCTCTGATGCTGGACAAATCTTTTTTCTGTTTTTCCTATATAATATAAATAGCAGAAGGGTAGGATGCATCCTGCCGCCATCCATGCTATAGGACTTGCAATCACGACACCGAAATATCCCAGCATCCCAGGCAGTGTCATTGCGGCAATCGCCCTGGCTATCAACTCTGTAATGCTGCTGATCATCGGAATTGCACCGGAACCTAAACCTTGGCAGCCTGTTCTATATACGAAAATGAGACCAAGGAAAAAGAAGAACTTTGAAATCGTCCTGACATAGAAAATGCAGTTCTCGATTACTTCAGGTTCCGTAGTGTTCTTATCTACGAAGAGATATGCCATCGGTTCAGTTATGAAATATGCAAGCAGTATTGTAATTACGGTCGCTCCTATCATCATTAAAAATGATACATTGAAGCCATGTCTTATCCTTTTGAAGTTTCCCGCTCCGAGATTCTGTCCCGCGTATGTGCTTATCGCCATTCCGAGTACCGTATAGATTACGGTTATCACATTCTCGATTTTCGTTCCGACACTGTATGCTGCGACAACACTGGATCCAAAACCGTTTATTGCAGCCTGAACGATTATCACACCGATTGCACATACGGAGAACTGAAGGGCTCCTGGAAGTCCTATTGCAAACAGCCTTCTGCAGAGTACCCTGTCTATGTGCATCTCTTTTTTCGACAGTCGGAACATCGGGTACTTCTTTACAATGTAGAAATAGCACAAGAGTGCGCTGATGATCTGAGAGATGATAGTTGCGAAAGCCACACCAAAGACCCCAAAAGGTACGACTATGACGAAGAACAGGTCCAGAACTATGTTCAATACACTTGAAATGAGCAGGAATATCAGAGGGCTTTTCGAATCGCCGACCGCTCTTAGTATTGATGAAAAAAGATTATAATATATCGGTGCGATCAACCCTATATATATAGTAATAATATAGAGGTTGGCGTCCATTATTATATCTTCAGGAGTTTGAATCAGTCTTAGCAGCGGCATGCTCAGAAGGGCAAAAAGAACAGAGACGACGATTGATGTAATGAACGAACAGACTATGCTCATTGCATATGCCTTTCTCATGTTTTCATAGTCCTCGGCTCCATATCTCTGGCTGACGATTACGGAAAATCCCATGGTCAATCCCTGTGCGAAACCGATTACCATGAATGAGAATCCGCTTGTCGCCCCTACAGCTGCCAAAGCGTATATTCCAACAAACCTTCCTACGACAATGGTATCAACCATACTATAGAATTGCTGGAATTCATTTCCTATTAGTAAAGGAATACTGAATATGAGCATCAGCTTAAAAGCCGAGCCTTTTGTCATATTTGTGTCCATAGCCGTAATGTAATATATAGTTTTTGAATCTTAGTCAATTGATTGTAAAAATTTTCTTTACATACTAAAAAAGTATGGTAAACTGAATATTACCTCACAGAAAAAGATGAGGTGATATTCCTGGTTTCCTTAGTCAACAAAGGAGATTTGGAATCAGATGATTCGGCTTATTTCTCATGACATAATAAGTTATCGAGAAAGCTTCTTTATCTGTAAAAAAATCTTGAATTTTTTTTGAGAAAGTAATTGACAGAAAAGAGTGAAAAGAGCTAAATTGTCCTAGCGTGCTTGGAAGCAGGCACAAGGTTTTTGAAAGCTGGAGCGCAGGGGAAGAGAGAGAAGGAAGCAGGGTGCTTCTGTCGATTCGAAAAAGATAAAAGAGAACAACAAAG
>DVIF01000022.1 GCA_018711525.1 Candidatus Ornithospirochaeta stercorigallinarum | reverse complement strand
GACCCAGAAAACAGAAAAGCATGGAAAATGAGACAAAAGAATCCACTGTGGAGACTCAGGATATGGAGGCCTCTGCAGGGACTCAGGAGAAGAAGGTCTTCAAGATTTCAAGAACGCCGAAGATCAAGATAAAGAAGAAGGATACGATTCCTCTTCAGAGTCAGGAAGAGATTGTGGACGAAGGCCCGGCCCCGGAGGTGGAGGGATTTGTCCATCCTCTTGAGGATACGAGGGAGGAGCAGATGGAGCTCCCTCTTGCTCCTGAAAAGGCAGAAGGAGAGGAGTCTTCCCAAGGGGAGGCTGCAGAGCCTTCCGAGTCCAAGGAAGAGGAGATGTCCTCCCAGGAAGAGGCGCAGGACAGCTCTCAGGATGGAAGGGATGAGTCCTCAGAGGGAAGGAAGAAAAGCGACAGATACGAGCGCTATAAGAATAAGAAGAACGGTAAGAAGAGAGAGGATTATCCCATGGAGGTCAATCTTGAGGAGAACCCTGATGCTCCGAAGCTTTTCTTATCCGTATTGACGACAAAACACATCGACCAGCTCAGGGAGCAGGCAAGGGGCATGGGGATAAACGAGGATGTCATCCTCGATTCAAGGAAGACCGACCTCATCTATAGGATGTGCCGTCTGCATTCCCAGCAGGGAGGGGCTCTCCTTGTGGAAGGAGTGCTCGATATCATACAGGAAGGGGCCTACGGATACCTCAGGTATGCCGTCAACAACTACCTTCCAGGGGGAGAGGACGTCTATGTCTCCGCTCCGATCATCAAAGCCACAGGTCTGAAGACCGGGGATACCGTCTATGGCCAGATAAGGGCTCCACGGGATGGAGAGAAGGCCGCTGCGATGATCAAGGTATTCAAAGTCAACGGAGAGGAGCCTAAGATGGCAAAGCTCCGTGCTCCTTTCGACAGCCTCACACCATTGTTCCCGGATGAGAGACTGCACCTTGAGGTCGTAGAGGAAGGTAAGGCGAGTGATCTCTCTACACGTGTGGTAGACCTTTTCTGCCCGATAGGAAAGGGACAGCGCTCCCTGATTGTAGCACCTCCACGTACAGGAAAGACGGTCCTGATGCAGAAGATAGCCAATGCGATCTCGACCAACCATCCTGAGGTGAACCTCATAGTTCTTCTTGTTGATGAACGCCCTGAGGAAGTTACCGATATGAGGAGGAACGTAAAGGCGGAGGTCGTTGCCTCCACTTTCGACGAGCAGGCGACACATCATGTCCAGGTTGCGGAGATGGTCATCGAGAAGGCGAAGAGGATGGTCGAGTATAAAAAGGATGTCGTCATTCTCCTCGATTCAATCACACGTCTTGCACGTGCCTATAACCAGACGGTTCCTGCTTCTGGAAAAATCCTCTCAGGAGGTGTCGATTCAAATGCTCTTCATAAGCCTAAGAGGTTCTTCGGAGCGGCAAGGAACATAGAGCAGGGGGGAAGCCTTACAATCATCTCGACAGCCCTTATAGAGACAGGCTCGAGAATGGACGAGGTCATCTTCGAGGAGTTCAAGGGAACGGGTAACAACGAGATCGTCCTCGACAGGAAGATGGCCGATAACCGCAAGTTCCCTGCAATCAACATAAAGAAGAGCGGAACACGTCGTGATGACCTTCTCCTCAGTGAGGATGTCCTTACAAGGGTGTTCCTGCTGAGAACCGCCTTCGGTAATCTTGATGACATGGATATGTCCGTATCTCTTATTGACAAAATGAAGAAAAACAACAACAATAAGGAGTTCCTCGACAGCATGAATGCCGCAACGGTTAATTCTGCCATGAGGAGTGTTTGACAAGATATACCCTTTCTGTGAAAGCAGAGAGAATTACATAAACGCGGAGGAAGAGAATGAAGAAGGATATTCATCCAAAATATGAATTGCAGGAAATACGCTGCTCCTGCGGCAACGTAATCAAGACAAAGACAACAAGCAGCAACCTCACAGTTGAAATCTGCTCGGCATGCCATCCGTTCTTTACAGGAACACAGAAGCTTGTCGACACAACTGGAAGGGTTGAGCGCTTCAATAAGAGATACAACAGAAACACAGATAAGTAATCTCTTTTTTTGGAATGCGGGTTCTTGAGGGGACCCGTATTTTTTTGTCTTCTTATTCCTTCTGTTCTTCCATTTCTGCTCCTGGAGACTGGATTTTTCAGTTTTTTGTCTGATGGGTAAAGATTTTATTTTTCTTTTCAGTTAAAATTCCTTGCGTCTGGGTTGAATGGATGTAATCATTTATTGTAGGGAGTTGTTTTATGTATAGGGTTCTTGTGCATCATAGGAACGAGTATGGAGAAGAGCCTGAAGTCGTGGTGGATGTTCCCGGCGTAATGACCATACTTGGTTCTTATTCTGATTTCTGTGATGGCTATGCACTTATGTGTACAAATACGCAAGGTCTTCGTCTTGCCATCTCAAGACGTGCGGATAATACGGTCAAGGTCTATAATCATACGATACAGGACAGGAAGAAGTTCCAGCTTTCAGGTCTTAAATGCAAAAGCGATGACAAATGGATAAGCACAGTCAAGGCCGTATTCATAGCTCTTCAGCATGATGGCATCGCACTTCCCGGTATGGATATAAGCATTACAGGCCGTACCGCCCACTCCGACTACGATACACTTGCCGCGGCTGTCGCTGCAGGCTTCCTGATCGCTTTCAATGACCTGCTCGATCTCTCACTGAGCTTGAACGATATGCTTCGTATCGCTCATGCGGCAAATGCATATTCAAACGGTTCCTCCCGGTTGAGGGATCTTCTCACCCTTTTCATAATAAAGAAGAAGGAGCTCGTTCTTTTCGATCTAGAGACATATAACTACGAGACGATGGAGAATCCCTTCGACAATGATGAGATAACCACATACATCCTCGATTGCGGTATTCCTAAGAACATCCTCTATGAAGAGGAGCGGAAGGTCCAGGAAGAGACGAAGGTGACGATGGAGCTTATCAGGAAGACCATGGAGAAGGGTACCAGGCTCCGTGACTACAGCACCAGGGAGCTTAAGTACCAGAGGGGTCTTGCAGGAGAAAACGCCCTGAGATATGCGAACTTCACTTTAAGTGAGTCCTCCCGTGTCTTGAAGGCATGGGATGCTTTGAAACATTGCGACAGGAATCAGTTCTCGAAGATACTCCTTGAGCAGCAGGATGGGATATATGAAGACCTTGAGGTGACATCTCCTGAGGTTGAATGGCTTATTAAAAGGGCCAATGAGAATCCGCATGTCTATGCATCCTCCCTTATAAGCATGGGACTCAGCGGTCACATACTTATCGTAGGGGAGAGAGGTCTTGCAGAGCAGTTCGAGGACAAGCTCGGTGAGTATGAGCGCATCTTCGACTTCCATGCAACCCTCCGTCCGTTCTCACCGACCGGAGGAGTCAGGATTTTAAGAGATGACGATTCTATTGGTCAATGATGACGGCTATGAGGCCGTAGGGATAAAGGCTTTGGAGAGTGTCCTCTCCCGTTATGGACATGAAATCTGGGTCAGCGCCCCTAAGACGCAGATGAGTGGTATGAGCCATGCGATGACAATCGGCAGGCCGATGGAGATCTCCCGTTTCGGGGAGAACCACTATTTTATGGACGGAACTCCCGTTGATTGCATTCTTTATGCAAAACGGTATGAGGAGGGTCTTTTCCCTCATGACCCCGATCTTGTGATATCAGGAATCAACAACGGCTACAATCTTGCGACGGACATAACCTATTCAGGGACGTGTGGTGCCGCAAGGGAGGCTGTGCTCTGCTCGTGGAAGGCTATCGCCGTCTCCTCCGAGGGCTATGATGCATATAAGGCGGCAGAGTTCTTAGCTTCAAATCTTGAAAGGCTTTACAGTACTCTGGACCTCCAGAGTTTTCTGAATATAAACTTCCCGCCTTCTTTTTCGGGAGCGGCGCGTCTTACAATCCCCGGAGAGGTCAGGTATCTGGACAAGGTCATCCTCTCAGAGAAGAGGGGAGATAGTGATATCGTGAAGATCGAGGATGTCATTAGAGAGGACATTCATGTGGATGGATACCTCAACGACATGGAGGCCTGCAATGAAGGCTATGCCTCTATCTCTTCGGTCTCCATCCTCCACTACAGCAACCCTGCAGGATTTTACAGGCTCAAAGAGGTCCTCTGATGAAGTGGGAGGATATATGCCTCAGATGCGGCCTTTGCTGCCATGAGAAGGTCATCAAGGATGACTTGCTCATCTTCCTCGAAGATGTATGTGAATACCATGACAGCCGGACAGGGCTTTGCAAGGTATATCCTGAGAGATTTGCCAAATGCAGCAGATGTCAGAAGGTGACACCGCTGAAAGCCATGTTCTCCCCCTATCTTCCTCCTACATGCGGTTATGTCCTCTGGGCTAGAAGACATCATATCAGATTCGCATCCATGCGCGAGATGGTGCTATCTGAGTAGCATTGGTTTCCATCTAACTTGACTACAAGATTATTTGGGGCTAACTTATTAGCGGTAAGGATGATATTCTATGGATAAATATATATATCTTGATAATAACGCCACTACTCAGATGGCTCCTGAAGTCAAGCAGATCATGAGGGAGAACGAGGACCTCTACGGTAACGCCTCAAGCATGCACGCCATGGGACGCATGGCTGAAAGTGCCATCGCATGGGCCAGGGGCGAGGTGAAGAGCCTCATCGGAGCCTCTGCAGAGGATGAGGTCTATTTCATCTCAGGCTCCACAGAGGGGAACAACACGGTTTTCAATACTTTCAGGGATTTGATCGACGATGGAAGCAGGAAGGACAGGATACTTCTCTCGACAGTCGAACACCCCGCAAGCATAGAGACTGCGAAATATCTGAAGAAGAAAGGCTATAAGATAGACTACATTCCTGTGGACAGGATCGGCATGGTAGATCTGGAAGCCCTTGAAGAGCTGATGGGTGATGATGTCGTCCTTGTATCTGTGATGCTAGGCAATAACGAATCCGGTGTCATACAGCCTGTGAAGGAAGTCAGCAGGATCGCCCGCAGCTATGGCGCGTATGTCCATACGGATGCGACTCAGGCAATCGGTAAGATCGAGGTTGATGTAAAAGATCTTGATGTGGACTATCTGACACTCTCGGCTCACAAGTTCTATGGGCCAAAAGGTGTCGGTGCCCTTTATATGAGGCATGGGGTTCCCCGCACTCCGCTTTTGCATGGAGGACATCAGGAAGGTGGGGAGAGGGCCGGCACATACAACACCCAGGGAATCATCGGACTTGGAAAGGCCGCAGAGCTTGCCCGTCTTTCCGTGAAAGAGGAGAGAGAGTATCTATGGAAGCTCAGATGTGCTCTTAAAAAGGGGATAGAAGAGAGAATCGATGGAGTCACTTTCAATGGATCCGATGACTACGAGACAGCTCTTCCCGGGACTCTCGATGTCTCATTCTCTTCAGCCGAAGGGGAGAGCATCCTGCTTTATCTCGACCTTGAGGGGATCGAGGTCTCCACAGGCAGCGCCTGTGCATCCGGTTCTCTGGAGCCAAGCTATGTGCTTCTTGCCACAGGTCTGGACATAGAGCTTGCACATGGCTCGATAAGATTTTCTTTTGGAAGATATAATACGATGGAGGAGGTCGGCATAGTGCTCGAGAAGCTTCCTCCGATAATCAAGAAGATAAGAGAGATGAGCACAAGGAAGGTATGATCATGGCAAGCAGTTTTTTCTCTGAATGGGTATATACAGATACAGTAAAGGATCATTTCATGAATCCCCGCAACATATGGAAGGAGGATGAAGACTTCACTCCCGATGGGGTCGGAGAGGTCGGTTCTCTGGCATGCGGGGATCAGATGAGGGTCGGTATCAAGGTCAAGGACGGCAGGATTGCGGACCTCAGATGGCTCACATACGGTTGTGCTTCCGCTATCGCCAGCACATCGATGATGAGCGAGATGGCAATCGGTATGAGCCTTGAGGATGCATACCATCTCTCTCCGAAGGAGATCATGGATTCCCTTGGAGGGCTGCCCGAGCATAAGTTCCATTGCTCCGTGCTGGGAGACAAGGCGTTGAGGGCTGCAATCGATGATTATCTTGAGAAGAACAATCTTCCAAATCCATATAAGGCGACTACTGCCAGGATCATCTGTGAATGCAAAGGGGTTACAGACCAGATGATCGAGGACCTTGTCAAGAATGACAAGGTGAAGACGCTTGATGATTTGATTGCCCAGACAGGTGCGACCACAGGGTGCGGAAAGTGCAAGGAGAGGATTGCCGCAGAGCTTGCGGAGCTGTTGCACATCTATAACAAGTAATCATGATTTCCATATATAAGGAAGCTGTAAAAGACGCACTTTATCCAAGGAAGAACGGAGTGGTTACAAAGCGTAACCACTCTTTGAGCGTGAGTGATGTGAGGAAGATGAGCGCCGAGGATATAAAAGCCCTCAGAAAGAATCTGCGCCTCTCTTCCTCCGTCTTTTCCCAGGTGCTTGGAATAAGCAATAAGACGCTTGAGGCATGGGAGGCCGGAGTGAACAAGCCGACAGGTCCTGCACTACGTCTTATGAACATGATGAAGAGCAATCCCGATTTCCTGATAGACCTGGGGATAATCAAGGAAAGCTTCAAATAGCTGTGTAGACACTTCCTCCTATGAATTCCCTCAGGATCGAATCGGAGGGGACAGCCGTGGTATCTATCGGGGATATGAAGCTTAGGAATGAAAGCAGTCTCTGTGCCGTCGGATATGCCGCCTTTTCCTTCTTCTTCACCATCCTTAACAGAGGAATTGCCTTTGGGGCAAGGACCGCCAGCTCATAGTCAAGTGCGCTGTTTATCATGACATCTGCATTGTTCTGGTAGGGGAAGATATGGTTCTTCTCCCCACGCTCCACACTCGGCCATCTTGAGATTGTTTCAACCGCATCGAATCCCCTCGTCCTGTTATCGCGTACCATCCTTCTTATGATTCTGTTGTCCGTAGTGCTTATCCTCGTATTTGAATCGAGATTGAGAAGGGTCAGGGCTGAGATGTAGATCTTGAATGACAGGCTTTCATCGATATCAGGAAGAAGCTCGGGATTAAGGCCATGGATTCCCTCCACTACAAGGTATGTATCCTCATCCATCCTGCAGCCTTCGTCACTGAAGATTGTCTCCTGCTTTATGAAGGAAAAAGATGGAAGATGGATCTCCTGCCCTTCCAGAAGGGCTTTGACCTGAGTTCTGAAAAGCTCAAGATTGAGGGCAGAGAGCACCTCATAATCATAATCACCGCTCTCATCACGTGGAACCTCTCTTCGGGGTTTGTAATAATCATCGAGGCTGATCTTTATCGCTTTTTTGCCCATGATTCTCAACTCATCCGAGAGTTTCAGGCTGAATGTGGTCTTGCCCGATGAGGAGGGGCCTGCAATGTATATGATACGTGCGCTCTTCTTTGCAAGTATCATATCTGCTATTTTGATTATCTTCCTCCTCTGCTGGGCTTCCATGAGCAGTATCTTGTGTCCGATTGTATTGTCTGCTATGCAGTCGTTGAGTTCTCCGATGGAACGTACTGAGAGCACATCTTTGTTCCTTCTGCTCTCTTCGAATATGGAAAACAGCAGAGGGTTGTCTGCAAACGGCAGTATTGATGTGATCGACCTCGTCTGAGGATATCTTAAAAGAATTCCGTCTGCATATTCCCTTATCTCCCATAGTGTGACAAGAGAGAAATCAGGAAGCACCGGTTCGGTATAAAGCTGGTAGTAGGTGCCGCATTTGAGGAAGTCATATCCACTTGCGTTGATTGATTCCAGCAGTATGACCGTCTCCTTCTGTGCACTTTTTTCTGCGTACCTCAGGGCATCTTCATGGCAGAGCCTGACCTTTTCTATCCCTGCTTTGCGCCTGACTATGTCGTTCATCTTCTCTTTAAGCAGTGTGATGTCGAAAGCCCCACCGTCTTCATAGCGGAAGAAATACCCGTCTCCGAGGCTGTGCCCTATCGCCAGCGGGCGGTCAGGATAGACCAGGCTTGATGCATATGAGAGAAGAAGGGTGAGGGTTTTCCTGTATATCCTCTTTCCCAGAGGGGAAAAGAGATGGATGCTCTCTATTTCCTCCTTTCCCTCGATGCGCTCGGAAAGGGATGAGAGCTTTCCGTTCACAAGAACTCCTGCAACAGGATTCTCTTCATATTTCCTTGCTCCATAGCCAACAATGCTCTTATACTCACTTAGAAAACCGACGTTTTTCCTTTCCCCGTCTATGATGACTTTGATTTCTTCCATAGCAAAAGAATAACAGTAAAAAAGCGGGATGTCGAATTTTTAGGATGAATTGTTCTTGTAGATGGCGAAAAATCCACCTAAATATTATAATCTGGATTGAGATGAGCATTCTGCATATAGATCTGGAAAAGGAAGAGATAAGAAGCATTGCTGACAGGGGAGAGAAGGGATATCTCCTTCTTCATGAGTTGATTGAAGGACGCAAGGACTGCATCGCTTTCACCTCTATAACGAAAGACGATTTGGCTTTAAGGGGTGCATCCTCTTCCTGCTATGCATTCTTCTCCCCTTTGAGGGGGAAGATACAGTATGGATATTCGAATTCATCATTTCCTTTCGTCCTGTACAGCTTCGGCTATACCGCTCTCCTCATCAACGGCAGGGCATCATGTCTGAGCTACATATCCATAAGGGGAAATGCCATCGAGATGAAAAGGTGTGAGGACCTGCGGCATTCATCACATGAAGAGTTCAAGAAAGCTGTCAGGGCGAAGGATTCCGATATAGTGCTCTCAACAGGAAGGGCCGCAGATGACATGATAATGATATCCGCCTTATATGAAGATGGAAGGGAGATCGGCAGGGGCGGATTCGGGTATGCGTTTTCCACTCTGAATCTGAAAGGTATATGTTTCCAGTCATATCTTCCAAAGAGGAAGGAAGATGAAGAGGGGCGAAGGTATTTAAAGGAGATTGAAAAGTCAGGTTTTGCAGGATGTCTGAAAAGGGAGAGCGACACCGCATGGATAGTGAATGTGGAGAGGCATGGAGCACTGCCGATCGATAATTTTTCAAGAAGGCACGATGCAAGGGTTGTCTTTCTTGACGGCTCATATCTTAAAGGCAGGTATGGTGCATACAGCATCTCATGTACGGATTGCCCCGTCTCCTGCAGGAGGATAATGCAGGACGGCACTGCAGTTCCTGAGCTTGATGAGATGATAGCCCTCGGTGCTATGCAGGATATCTTCTCCTCGGATAAGGTGCTCCTTTTAAGAAGCGCTGTCTTTGATGCAGGGCTGGAGACTGTGGAAGCAGGTGCGATGCTGAGCATGACGGGCCTCACTTTTGAAGAGAAGATAAAGAAGGTGAAAAACTATAAGGGGGAGGACTACGGCTCCTACAAGGTGGGAGGGCTGTCCCCTCTCTTTGACCTCAGAGGATATGGAGAGGCATCTCTTTTCATGATGCTGGGAGACAGTTTTGTTCCGTATTATTCCCTTTATTCGCCTACCAGGATCAGGGATGAGAGGTCATCTGCAATCCTTGCGCTTTTCGAGAGGGTGTACAGGTATGCACTCTCTTCGAGAGGCCTCCCTGTCAAGGGCGCCTATGCCGCATATGTTTCCCCCATGCCAAGGATATGCTATCACTCTCCATTCCTTCTGAGAATGTTTCTAGAGCATGTCTCTTTCTTCTCCATAGACAGGAAAATCCTTATAAGGGAAGGTCTTGAGATCATGAATATGATAGGAGAGGATGAGAACCAGATACCAGGGCATTTCATCTACACCTCTTCATCCGGGAGTGACGAGGGCACAGTCAATCCTACAAGACTCATGTGGTATTACAAGAGGGAGAAGAGGAGGCTAGAGCTCAAGTACCTTGATAGGCCGGCAAAAAGGAAGGCTGAGAAGGGCTAGGCTTTTTTCCCTGAGGATTCCGAAGCTCTTCCTCCCATCCCTAGGCCTGCTTGGAGAGCCCGGGTTGAAGAGTATCATCCCCCTCTCTTTTTCAAGAAGGCCTGCATGTGTATGCCCTGAGATGAAGATATCCCCGTCTTTTAATTCAAACATAGATGGAAAGTAGTGGTCTCCATGCGTTACAACGACATTCCTTCCTTCATGTTCGAATGAAATGTAGTCGCGTGGAGTGCTCAATAGTGAATAGGTATGGTATCTGTCGCAGTTCCCCATTACAGTTCTGAAATCCATGTTGTACGCCGCCACCTCCATGTTCATGGTAGGGCAGAAGTCGCCTGCCGAGATGATTGCATCGGCATGCATCTTCTCTTTTATTTTCAGGAGCTTGTCGAATGTTCTTTCATCCCCGTGTATGTCTGAGCAGATCAGGTAGGTCATGATAGAATTATAGAACATAATCGGAAAAGGAAGAATGTGTAGTCGATGGAGCATTCGATAATAGTCTGATATAATATGGATATGAAGAGACAGATATCGACAGCAACATCGGATTTCAGGCAGCTGATAGAAGCAGGATACCTCTATGTCGATAAGACAAGGTACGTCCATCAGATGGTGAGGGAGAGCCTCCAGAACTACTTCTTCATCTCCCGTCCGAGACGCTACGGCAAGAGTCTCTTCTGCTCGACGCTCGAACACCTCTTCAAAGGGGAGAGGGAGCTCTTCAAAGGCCTCTACATAGCAGAGGAGACCGGCTACTCGTTCGAGAAGCACCCCGTACTCCATTTCAACTTCTCTCTTCTGAATACTTCATCATTCGAGTCCTTCCTCTTCGGTTTTGAGGATATGATAGCAGAAAAGGCTATTGAGAGCGGAATCGAGCTTGAGCGCAATCTTCCATCATACATGCTTATGGAGTTCCTCAGGAGAAGTGAGAAAGCGAGTGTGATAATAATCGACGAGTTCGACTCCCCGATAATAGACAGCTTAAACGACAAGGGGAAGCTTGAGAGGATAAGGAGCGAGTTTTCATCATTCTACTCGGTGATGAAAAACACAGGGAGCAAGGTGCGCTTCTTATTCATAACAGGAGTGACGAAGCTCTCGAACATGTCGATATTCTCGAAGATGAACAACCTCACAGACGTATCTATGCGGGCAGAGTACGCATCTGCCTTCGGATACACGGATGGGGAGCTTGAGGGCAGTTTCAAGGAATACATCGATGATTATCTCTCATCGGGGAGCTGCCCATATGAAGAGCGGGAGGAGCTGCTTTCAGACATAAGGGAGTACTATGACGGCTACAGGTTCTCCGTGGATACTGACATAAAGGTGTACAACCCCGTGTCTGTAG
>DVIF01000021.1 GCA_018711525.1 Candidatus Ornithospirochaeta stercorigallinarum | reverse complement strand
CTTTGTTGTTCTCTTTTATCTTTTTCGAATCGACAGAAGCACCCTGCTTCCTTCTCTCTCTTCCCCTGCGCTCCAGCTTTCAAAAACCTTGTGCCTGCTTCCAAGCACGCTAGGACAATTTAGCTCTTTTCCTCTCATTTTGTCAACAAAAATCTGAAAAAATTTTCCAAAAATTTTCTATTTACGTGTAACTCTTTTATATATAAGAAAAAAATAAATTTCTACGGCAATGAATAATTTCATGCGAAATCCACAGTTCTTCCCTTACTATTGTTTTTCATATTATTAACTGAGAAAAACAATGGGCCTCCACATGGGAAGCCCATCATTATTCTATTGTTACCATCAGCTGAAGAATATGGAAGCAAGTTCATCCTTGTTCCTTGAATTCCTTATCATATTCAAAAGTGTTGAATTGCGTGCGATCTGGGCAATCTGTGAAAGGACCTGGACATGCTCGCTCGGATGCTCATCACTTCCAAGGACAAGGAAATACACTTTGGTCGGTTTTCCATCCGCAGAGGAGAAATCTATCTCATTCTCCCCGACAGCAATGGCAACCACGGGTTTATGGATGAAATCCACCTTTGCATGAGGTATTGCAACACCATGCTCAAGACCGGTGGAGCCTAAGGCCTCCCTCTTCATAACAGCATCAAATGCCTCCTTCTCCTCCTCTTCGCTCATACCATATGCCGATGCAAATGAGGAGAGAAGGTTCGACAGAACTTCCTCTTTATTTCTTCCCTTCAGCGGGCAGAAGCAGAATTCTTTCTTAAGGCTATCGGTTAAAGACATCAATAATCCTCCTCGAACATGGACCATATATCATCATTGTCTTTTACGACAATCACAGGACAGGGGCTTGTACGAAGCATCCTGTCATTCTCACTGGTAAGCTCCTCCCTTCTGCTTCTGATGACATTTATGGAACCAAGAGCAAGAAGGTCTATGTGATTCCTCTTGATATAGTTCATCACCTCGGTATGGGGGGAACCTTCTATTATAGAAGTTGTAATACCTATACCTTTCTGCGCTGCAAGCTTCTCGGCATGCCTGATGTGACGGCCTGCATCCTTCTTCAGGTCCATCAGGTACTCGCTCTTCTCCTGATCGACAAATATGTGGCTCTTGACAAGCTCTCCAAGAGCTTTCGTATTGACGACATATAGTACATGAAGCCTTGTATCCGTGCTTTTTGCAAGCATGATTGAATACATCAGCGCACTGATGGACCCCTCAGATCCATCCAGATATACCAGTATGTCCAGAAATGGCGCACCTGTCATATCCTATCCTCCTTTTTCTCGAACTCCTCTTGTCTCTGCATCCTGTCCTTCACAACTTTAAGAAGTATGAAGGACTCCCTCTCCTGCTCTTCAATTCTTGAAGTAAGGTAACGCACAGTCTCCTCCTTATCAGGAATCACAAGCTTCTCAAGCGCATTCACCTTACGGATTGTCTTCTTCACCTCGCTGCTCAGTCTCATGATGGAAACCTTCAGCTCGGCCATCTTGCCCATAAGCTCCAGGGCTTTCCTGTATCTGTTGAGAGCAAGCTCACTGAGCATACTCGTCCCCTCAGGGGAGAAATACGGCCCTTCGCCGGAGAACGAGGTATCCACCTTTGGAAGGGAGACACCCATGACACGACGCTCGGAAAGACTTATGCTGCTGTCAATATTCACAGCCCCCGCCAGATTGGCAACCCTGAGACGCCCCATGTTCATGATGGCATCCTGAAGTGTCTTCTCAGCATCCATCAGACTCTTCTCAACCCTGTTCTGATAATCCACCGCCTGGTCCACGAGTGTCAAAAGCTCACTTACAAGGATGCTCCTCTTCTGATCGAGAAGATCATAGCCGAGCCTGCTGAAGCTAAGCTCGTCCTTCAGTTTCATGAGATTGCTTCTGGTAGGTGCCAAACTAGTATCCATTCATCACCCCTTATAATGAGCGTTGATTTCTTCCTCAGTAAGACGCTGAAGCTCTTCGGGAGGAAGAATCGACAGGGCCTCCCATCCAAGGTCAAGGGTCTCTTCAATCGAACGGTCCTCATCGTATCTCTGACAGACGAACCTCTTTTCAAAGAATTCTCCAAACTCGAGATACTTGTGATCGGTCTCAGTAAGCTCCTCCTCGCCGATTACAGATGCAAGGTTCCTAACATCCTTCACATGGGAATAGGATGCGAAAAGCTGATTTGAAAGATGTGGATGATCGTCTCTCGTCATCCCTTCTCCGATACCATCCTTCATGAGTCTTGAAAGAGAAGGAAGGCAGTTGATAGGTGGATAGATTCCACGTCCATGCATTTCACGGTCGAATACAATCTGCCCCTCCGTGATATACCCGGTAAGGTCAGGGATTGGATGTGAGATATCGTCATTCGGCATCGTGAGGATCGGCAGCTGAGTGATGCTTCCGCTGCGACCGCTTATCTTACCGCTTCTCTCATAGATCTCTGCAAGATTGGAGTACAGATATCCAGGATAACCCTTTCTGGATGGAATCTCTCCCCGAAGCGTGCTGATCTCCCTCAAAGACTCGCAGTAGTTAGTCATATCGGTCATGATGACAAGCACCTGCTTGCCTTTGTCGAAGGCAAGATGCTCTGCAAGAGTCAATGCGGTACGGGGCGTAATCGTCCTCTCGATGGAAGGGTCGTCAGCAAGGGAAAGGAACAATGCTACGTTATCCAGTACACCTGTCTGCTCGAATGAGTTGATGAAGAACTTAGCGACATCATACTTTACACCCATTGCAGCGAATACTATGGCGAACTCACTCTTACCGCCACGCACCTTCGCCTGTCTTACGATCTGCGCCGCAAGCTGGTTATGATCCATTCCGTTCCCACTGAAAATAGGAAGCTTCTGCCCCTGGATGAGTGTGGTCATGCCATCGATGACGGAGATGCCTGTCTGTATGAAATCCCTCGGGTATTCCCGTGCTGTGGGATTTATAGGAACACCGTTGACATCCCTTTCATCACTGGATGCAGGATTGCGTGCACCATCCCTGCTCTTGCCAAGCCCGTTCATGACGCGGCCGAGCATCTTCTCAGATACCCCGAGCGTAAGAGGCTCTCCGAGAAACCTCATGCTTGTTCCGGGAAGGGAAAGTCCATCAGTACCTTCGAAGACCTGCACACATACGACATCATCCGATGTGTCAAGGACCTGACCGGAACGGATCTTTCCATCACTTCCCTTTATCTCTACAAGTTCTCCATACCCTACCGGATGGGTGTTGCGCATATATACAAGAGGACCATCGATCCTGCTTGCGCCCATATACTCCCTTCCAGAGTAGAGTTTCCTATCATCATTCTTTAGTAGTTTATCATCACTCATCGTAAATACTTCCAAGTTGCATCATAGCCCTATCGAGTTTAAGGCTGAGCTTATCGATATCATCCGCACTGTCATTGGAGATGTTGAAACGCATCCTGGCTATATCCTGGACAACGGAAAGCCTCTTTATCTTGACCATCGGCACTCCCTTGCCAATCGCCTCCTGTCCCACCTCATAATAATGGATGATGAGGGCAAGCATCTTCACCTGCTTTCTGACAGAGCAGTAGCGGTCTATCTCATCGAAAGCGTTCTGCTGCAGGAATGCCGTCTTGAACAGGGAACAGCATTCGATGATGAAGTTCTGACTGTCAGGAAGGGCATCGGGACCTACAAGCTTCACAATCTGGTTCAGACGGACTTCCTTCTGCAAAAGCTCCATTATCTTCTGCCTGTTCGAATACCACTGGTCGTTGCTCTCCTTGGACCACCAGCCTTTTACCTCATCGATATATTCACTGTATGAGTCCAGCCAGCTGATTGCAGGATAGTGTCTTGCGGATGCAAGAGCCCTGTCCAATCCCCAGAAACAGCGGACGAACCTCTTGGTATGCTGTGTAACAGGCTCAGAGAAGTCCCCACCAGGAGGGGAGACAGCCCCGATTACGGATACACTTCCCTCCGTACCTGAAAGATTGAGCATATGTCCCGCCCTCTCATAGAACTGGGCGATACGTGTGGGAAGGTATGCCGGGAAGCCCTCTTCCGCCGGCATCTCCTCCATACGGCCTGAGAGCTCCCTAAGTGCCTCAGCCCATCTGGACGTACTGTCGGCCATTATAGCCACATTGTATCCCATATCGCGGTAATACTCGGCCATTGTTATACCTGTATATATGCTTGCCTCACGGGCGGAGACAGGCATGTTTGACGTATTGGCGATCAATATGGTCCTATGCATAAGGCTCTGACCTGTACGTGGATCCACGAGGTGAGGGAATTCACGAAGAACATCAGTCATCTCATTACCACGCTCACCACAACCGATATATACGATGATATCTGCATCGCACCACTGTGCAATCGAATGCTGTGTCATTGTCTTACCGGTTCCAAAACCCCCTGGAATTGCAACTGTACCGCCTTTAGCAAGCGGGAAGAGGGAATCTATAACCCTCAGACCGGTAATCAGAGGAGCATCGAGGCTGAGACGCTCTTTCACCGGACGAGGTACCCTTATAGGCCAGTACTGAACCATCGTGATGGAAATACTCCTGCCATTCTCGTCCTCAAGTGATGCAATCTCATCCTCTACCGTGTAATCACCTTCGCAAGCGATATCTACAACACGGTAGGAGCCATCATACCTTGGGCTGAGCATGATCTTATGCAGGACACGGTCAGTCTCTTCGACCTGTCCCAGGATCATACCTGCACTTATCTCATCTCCGACACTTAAGAGAGGCTTGAAATGCCATTTCTTTTCGTGACTGATGCTGGTAGTACTTATTCCTCGGGCGATGAAATCCCCGCTCAATGCCCTCAAGTCTTCAAGAGGGCGCTGGATTCCATCATATATGTTTCCAATAAGGCCGGGGCCAAGCTCGACAGAAAGGCTCATTCCTGTTCCATATACATTGTCGCCAGGTGCTATTCCCGTAGCATCCTCATATACCTGGAGTGTCGCCTCATCACCGTTAAGCTTCACGATTTCACCTACAATGCGCATTTCGCCCACATGTACAAGCTCCATCATCTGAGCATCTGTGATGCCCTTAACGATGAGAACAGGGCCGTTGACCCTTTTTACCCTTCCAACTATCTTATCTTGCATTTTCTTCCTGCACTATTTTCCTGATTTCCTTCATCAGCCGCCTTATGCGGGTTGAAAGAAGGTTGTTGTAACTGATCTTTCCATCGATGCTTGAGACTATGACACCAAGCTCATTTGTCTTTCTCTCATCATGGGAAAGACTTAGACTGGCACCTGTCTTCGCCTTGACAAGACGCTCGGCATCCCTGAGCATCGAATCATCAACGGGATAGAGGACAGAGGAGGAGACGACAGCAGAACTCTTATCCAGGCCTATTGCCGCCTCAGCAATCCACGAGACGATGCTGTCCCTGAGCTTCCCTTCCTTTCCAAGGGTTTCGAATTCCTTCCCTACCCTTTCCATGACCACGGAATAGGAGTAATCCATCATCTTGAGTTCAGTAAGACGGTCTATACTCCTCTTGGCACTCTCCTCTTTGAGTCTTATAGCGCCAAGGCGCACATCCGCGGCTCTCTTTTCAGCCTCTTTCTTCCTTTCAGCTTCTTCGTGCGCATCCTCCATGATCCTGCCTGCTTCCCGGGCAGCATCATCAATGATCTTTTCAGCCTTCCTACGGGCTTCTGAGATGATTCCATCGATCAAAGCATTAGAATCACTGCTCATATTGAAACTCCTATCGCCTGATTGACCAGAGTTCTAAGATCCCGCTTGAACGTCTGGCCCGGGGATGGGATCTCCACAACCAGAGGGAAGCTTTCCGCGAACAGATAATGGTCCACGGTCTCCCTTATCAGGTCTGCCACATCCTCCGTGATGATGATGACTCCATGCTCCTTGTTCTCCAAGGCGTTCTGCCAAGCGATACGCGCCTCCTCCGTGGTCCTTGCGACTTCACCAAGGACCCCTACGATTGAGAAACCAAGGACTGTGTCATCATCGCCGATGACGAAATAATCCATTACCTACACCGTTCCGAGAATCATCAGAGCTGTGATGAAGCCGAATACAACGAGACCTTCAGACAATCCGATGAAAATCAAAGCATTGCTTGCGATTTCAGGCTTCTCGGAAATCGCTCCCATTGCGGCAGAGCCTACGTTCGAGATTGCAATACCTGCACTGATAGCGCCAAGACCGAAAGCAAGGGCAGCTGCAAAGCAGATCAAAGCAGTCTGATAGCTTCCGCTCTGAATGCTGTCAGCTGCAGCATAGAGAGTCGGAGAGTAGATGAAGGCTGTCCCTAAAAGGAGCAGAAGCGTAAGCATAAGAGTTAAATTAATCTTCCTCTTAAATTCAAATGCGGTCATGATAGACCCTCCTATATATTTCAATTGGCCTTTCTTCTGCCGTTGAGCCCAATAGGCTCGTAGGCAAAACCACGGCCGGTGAAGAACCTTGTGAAGAACTCGTAATAGTTGAGTCTGAGCGAGTTGATACCAGCTGAAAGACCTTCAAGAACGATTACGAGAACATTTCCTACTATTATTATGAGAGTTCCGAATACGACATTGCCCGTCATGTCAGCCATATCCTGGAAGGCAGTCATCAACGATACATGAGCGATTCCAAGACCAGCGACTCGCATGAAGGAAAGGGTGTTCGCAAGGAATCCTGAGAAAATCTCAAGAAGAGTGATCAGGCTTTCCATCAGAGTATTGATTACAAGCTGGCTTACCTTCTCCTTATGTCCCTTTCTGAGCTTGATGACATAATCGACAGGTTCGCTAAGGAAAACCATAAGGACGAGCACGACCAGGGAAGGAACAAGCCAGGAAGGATTAGGCATGCTCTTATAGCCGCTTGCGACGAAACCGAAACCTATGTAGATCCCTATTGCATAGAACGCACCACCTACAAGTCCGTTCTTATCGAAGATAAGCTCAAAATATCGCTTTTTTCTAAAAAGATTTATCCAGTTGAGGACCAAGGCGAGGAAAATAATTACGATACCGAATTTAATCGTTATTCCGAGGATATCGTATATGTCATTGACAAAACCGTTTCCACCATGTCCGTTCACAACGCTATGGTAATTGAACCATAGGGCGGGAATCCATGAATAACCGAAGCAGGAACCGAACAGAAGCCCCCCTACCATGCTTGCCGGCCCCAGGAACATCAAAAGGGAGCACAGGTAGCGGCTTATCAGGCCGTCCTTTCTAAGAGGATTCCTCTTATACTGCCATGTCCCGATAAGTGCTACAAGAAGCAGTACAAACCCCTGACCGAGGTCTGCGAACATCAGAGCGAACATGACTATGTAGCTGATGGCCGTAAACGGGGTCGGATTGATCGAACCGTACTCTGGTGTGCCGTAATTATTCACAAGATGCTCGAAAGGCTTCAGGACCTTCGGGCTGGACATTGATACAGGAACGCTCTCCCTGTCCATCTCAGTGGCATCTTTCGCCTCTATGATGCATCTGCCGTCGGTTGCCTCGATAATCGCCTGATAGACCTTCTGATATTCATCATCTGGAACCCAGCCCGAGAGAAGTGTCGTGTTCTTAGTATAGGAGAAATACGATTCAACAGAACCACAGAGTTCGTGGATCCTCACATTGAGCCAGGCTTTCTCAAGGTCATCTATCCTTTCACCTATCTTATCCTTAACTTCCTTCTTAAGGGCGTCCATATCCTTCTTGTCGTCTTCAATGAGGATATTCAGATCGGCCTTCATCTTAAGCATGGCACCCTTCTGGTCTTCAACATCACTTGATTCGGTCCAATGGAACTTATCGAACAGGTCATCAACCCTGGAGCTCTCCCTTTTGAAGGAAAGCACTGCAATGGAGAGCCCGTCTGTATCGACAACCGATCCAAGCTGTCTGAGACGCATGGCGAAATCCTCAGAGCGTGAAGGGACAGAGCCTACCCTCAGATCAAGGTAGTCATTCTTCTTCTCGTCTATGTATCTGAGCATCTCCTCATGAGTGAGATATCTCTGGTTTACAATCCTCTGCCTGTCTTTGATCGACTGTGTGGAGAGGGTCAGTCGTTCTATGAAGCGCCTGAGCTTGTCCAGATCGAGGACATCCGTAGACTCGAGGTCGCTGCTTGAGAGAGCAGGAATCCTATGGTCGGCCTGCTCAAGAAGGTTCTCGATCCTGATCCTGTATTCGCTAAGCTCAGAGGTGCTTCCTGAGCCTTCATCCTTATGGATCTTCTTCATCTGCTCAGGATCAAGACCTTCGATATGGATGAAATCCATCACTCCATATGAAAGAAGGTTCTTGACGACCTTCTCCTTATCCTCATCCAGCACAACCGCAGTGAGAAGTCTCATCTTGCGTGTGAACAAATTCATAATACAGCCTCCCTTATCCTCGCCTCATCCCATTTATAGAACTTCGCACTCAATATGCTTCTTATCATCCTGTCCTCATCTTTATAGAGGAAGAAATACGAGAGCGCAATCCCTATGTTGAAAGGACGACCTGAAAGGATCTTGAGGAACTCCTTCTTCCTCGTACCTGCAAGATAATCCTCGATCATGAGGATGTGGCTTGCATTCTCGTCGGCGGTCGTCAACTCATCATCGTTCTTCCTTATATCCTTCAGATCCGCCATTACAGAGGGGTAATGATGACCTACGACAGCTCTGATAGCATCGAGATTATCTGCTTTGTCGAGGAGGTTCCTCCTCATTATCTCCTCATATATGTGCCCATATGGAATGAGTACCGCCTTCAGATGCTCCGAGGAAAGATGATGATAAAGGGAGTATCTTACAAAGAGAAGGATGTTCTTCAAATCCATATCCACATAGTATATGGCACTGCTTACCTCACGGTCCTCACCTCTGAGACCGGAGATAGAGGAGAAAAGACGGTCGAACCACAGGTGGTCGAACTTTATCTCAAGTGGGAAAAGCCCCTCTTTTTTTATATCTTCAAGGGAAAAGGAGTTCACGACCGGCTCATATATCGTATCGGAAAAAGCCTTCCTGACCCCTTCGTAGTCACGGGCGTTGATAATCGCATTATAGTCGACGGGATGGACTATCACATCCTTATAGATGTAGCTGGAACGGTATGTGATCTGATGGCTCCTGACGACAGAAGAATACCAGAGCCTGACTGCATTCTTGATATTCTCCATCTCGACCTTCTCGAGCAATACGGAAAGAAGGGAGACCTCATGTCCCTTCAGATACGAGATGACCTCCCTGTATGTCCTGATCTCCTCCTCAAGGAGGGCAAGCTCCACAGCCTGAAGGTCCCCCGTCTCAGCATATACGGAAACGAGGCGGGAATACTTAGTATCCTTGAGCACGGCGATGGCCTCACTCAATGTCGATGCTTTTATCATGTCGCTGAGCATCGTCGATGAATGCATCTGCCCGATACGCGCTCTGAGCTTGGCGTTTATAAAAGCATATTCGCTCACCTTACCCATAGATCACACCCCTGCTGTCAGGAGAACATCCATTATCCTCTTAACAGCCCTCTCAAGGCTCTCCTCATCGACTTTTATCTCCGAGTTCTCCAGTTCGGCCTTCCTGGCCTCGTATGCCTTGAGATCCGCCTCAAGAAGCTCCTCTTCACTTCTGATGAGGGCATCAGACTCCGCTTTGACCTCATCCACAGCAGAAGCGACCAGATCCTTCGCCTTTGTCTGTGCATCGAATATCATGTCACGAGCCTTCTTCTCTGCATCACTTACAATCTGCGAGGCTTCATCTTCAATCTTTAAAATCTCATCTATGATCGTACTCTGCATCAAAACCCTCACATATCTCTTCTGTTTTTCTTCCAGAAAGACAAAAAAGGTGGAAAAGCACCCCACCTTTTTTCTAAACACCGGAAGATTCCCAGTATGACCTCTTTTTTCGGGCATGGCGGATTTGAACCGCCGACCCCAAGTCCCCCAGACTTGTACGCTAAACCCCTGCGCTAATGCCCGCTACTGCAATGTATAATACATAGCAATCATGTTTCTGTCAAAGGTAATGCGAAAAAAACCTGAGCTATCATAGATAGGAAAGAATCCTGTTCCATACCTCATCAACCACTTCTATCGTCCCTGACTCCTGATTCGCCCTCTTCGTCCTGTACAATCCTTCCCCCGGATAGCTCACCCTTCTTTCCGCATCCACGGGATCGCTATCCTTTATATATTCAAGGTTTCTAGACACGACATAATCCAGATCCCCGATTGAGAATCTCTCAGGATTTATTGCGATGAGCACCTGGGAAAGCCCCACCTCATTATCAAAGCCACCTATGTCCATTACCGAATTACCTGAAGTGAGAAGAGTCGCCAGAAGATCCAGGGCGATTGAAAGCCCACTGCCCTTCCAATAGCCGAAAGGCAGAACCCTTTTGCTCTTCTCTATGCTTGCAGGATCATCTGTGAGCCTTCCCTCCTCATCAAATCCCCCTGGATACGGAAGCTTCTTCCCGGCAAGCCTCGTACTTTCAAGTTTTCCATAGCTGTACTGGCTCATTGCGAGATCAAGGATGAACGGAGCACCGCTTTTACGTGGAATGCCGATGCAAAGAGGATTGTTTCCTATCCTTGAATCCTTGGCACCCCATGCGGGCATGTTCGGCGTCGTGTTGGACCAGCAGATTCCGATGTACCCTCTCTCTGCGGCCAACTGTGCATATGTTCCACCACGCATCCAATGGTTGTTGTCCTTAAGGGCGACTATCCCTATTCCGCTTTCATCGGACATCTCAGATGCTCTTGCAATTGCCTTTGCAGCGTTTAAAAAGCCTAATCCCCGCTTGCAGTCCCATCGTTCGAAAAGAGATGTTGCGAAAACTGTTTCCGGCTTTGCTGTGACATCGATATCCCCTTTGTCTATATAATCGATGACCCTTGGAAAACGGTTTGCACCATGGCTGATGACACCGCAAAGTGAATTATCTGCGAAAATCCTTGCAGACAATGATGCATCATCAGCATCAAGACCTCTGGACGCGAGAATCTTTTCGAAAACCTCGACCATCCTCTCATATTCTATTCTCATAGGACCTCCACCAAGCCGCATGCTCTTAATCAGTCAGCTCTGCAAGCGGTTACCTGCATAATATCATAAGACATATTCCCATACTACAAAAGAAGAGGGGATTTACGATGTTTTTAAGAAAAATCCCGTGGAAGACCCAATGTCATTAAGTTAAGGTATTGAAACCCATTTAGAAACAGCAAACCCACCTCATATAAAAACTGGGGTGGGTTTTTTTCTGTATAAATTACTCCCTATCTGATGCAAGAAATGCAGCAAGTGTGTTTCTATGTACTTTGTATTTTCTACTAATCCATGTCTTACTTTTCCCTTGTGCTAAATAGTCTAGTATCTGTTGTCGTTTTCCTGAAAGTTTTACGAAAGATGATTTTCTGCCTTTGGGTCTACCTAGAGTTACACCTTCTTCTTTCTTCCTTATTAAAGCTTCTTTTGTTCTCTGACTAATTAGGTTCCTTTCGATTTCTGCGCTTAAGCCAAATGCAAAAGCTAGAACTTTGGATTGAATATCATCGCCAAGCTCATAGTTATCTTTTATGCTTATTACTTTGCAGCCGATTCGCATACAATGATTTAGAATATCCATTATCATAAAAAGGCTACGCCCCAAGCGAGATAGTTCTGAGCAGATCAAAACATCACCTTTATTTAGCTTCAGTATAAGCTTTCCAAGCTTCCTTTTTTCATAATCTTTAGTGCCTGAAATTGTTTCTTCGATCCAACGCTCTATTGATATTGATTTCCTTTTACAATAGTTTGTTATCTCGAACCTTTGATTTTCAACAGTCTGTTTGTCAGTACTTACACGAATATAACCGTATATCATTTTTACATCTCCTTAGTTATAGTTAGCAACAATTAATGGAGCGATTATATTAAGCAGAATGAAACTGTAATCTCCTTTACAAATGAAGATTCATGGACAATTCTGTCTTCTATAGAACAATCCATAAAAAATAAAATAGAAGCTATAGGTATTCCTCTCAAAGATTGGAATATAAATATCAACTATGGTATCAAAACTGGATATAATGAAGCCTTTATTATTGATTCAGCTAAGAGGCAGGAAATATTAAATAATTGTTCTACAGAAGAGGAACGAAATAAAACAGATGCGATTATACGACCAATTTTAAGAGGCAGGGATATAAAACAATATTCATATGATTGGATGGGGCTATATCTTATTGCTACTTTTCCATCTAGAAATTATGACATCAATCAATATCCTGCATTAAAAGAATATCTTTTGACATTTGGACAACAGAAACTCGCTCAAACAGGAGAGAAAAATATAAATGGAATTCTCAACAACAATGCAAGAAAAAAAACAAATAATGAATGGTTTGAGACTCAGGATAGTATAAATTATTGGGAGGATTTTTCTAAACCAAAAATAATGTATCCTAATATGACAAAATATATGCCCTTTTATTATGATGAAAAAGGATTCTATCAAAATGACAAATCCTTTATGATTACTGGAGAACATGTTTCGTTCTTAACAGCTTTCCTTAATTCATCTCTTTTTAAATTTTGTTTTTCTAATAGTTTTCCAGAGCTACAAGGAGGAACTAGAGAACTAAGGAAAATCTTTTTTGATAAAATACCTGTTATTAAAGTATCTGATGAAGTAAATACTGTATTTAAACGTGCAGTAACTGAAATACAAAATAGCTATTCAAAAGAGCAAGCCATTCATATTGATAATATGATATTTGATTTATATAACCTTTCTGATGAAGAACGTAAACTAATTGGTTATATTGAAATAGAATAGCCAGATTATTACTGGCTATTACTAGTTTCTATGAACATTCGCTCCTCTGAGGTTAATCCATATATAGAAAAAAAGAAATCATTGATTTGAGCTTCTATTTTATTTTTTCCAGTTAATTCCTGTATATCATGTAACCTATCAAAAAGATTAATAACATATTCTTCTTGCGATGCTGAAGGTTTAAATAGATTTTGTGAAAGTAAAAACTCCGGACCTTTACCACCTGTACTGTTAGCAAACCTTAAAATAACTTTATTAAAGACACTTGAATTTAGATAACATAAAATATATATCAAGTGATTTCCTGTAATGATATATGCTTTATTATTGATGTAAATTGGTTCTTTTGCATATGCGGCATTCATTTCATCAGATATTTCTCGATAAAAGATTTTTGGCTTATTAAAATCGTCCATATAAGCGCAATTTCTAAGATTATATGGAGTGTCTCCCTGATCTGCACGTTTCTCAATTTTATCCCAAT